>NZ_JBQFQF010000008.1:0-226583 GCF_056536745.1 Ruegeria sp. CJ2 | reverse complement strand
CAACCTGCCGTAACTTCAAGACAATCTCTTCGGGCTTCGGTCTCTTGTCTGCCATTCTTAGTCCTCCGTTTCCTGAACATAACGGTGGACCCGTTCAGTTGGGGAGGCTCAAGGCGACCGAGTTGTTGTTGTCTGAAGCACCAAATCTCCCCTACGTCGCCGTAGTTGTGGATGAAGCGCAGGACATGGGTGAGCAGGCTTTCAAGCTGATTAGAGCCATTGTCCCGGAAAAATCGACCGGCGATAAAAACACGATCTTTATCGTTGGAGATGCGCATCAACGAATTTATGCACGTCGTGCGAGCATGTCTGCTTGCGGTATAAACATTCGCGGCCGCTCACGCCGACTGCGACTGAATTACCGTACAACGCAGGAAATACGAGCCTGGGCCGTATCAATCCTGGAAGGGGTGAGTGTCGATGACCTAGATGAAGGAACGGATACACTGAACGGATACGTAAGTCTGTTGAAAGGGCCAAACCCTGAGCTTGCGTCCCATCCATCAGAAATTGAAGAACTGAAAGGTCTGGCCGATTGGGTAGGTAAGGTGATTTCTTCTGGCACTGCTCCTGAAGAGATTGGAATCCTTTGCAACCGGAGAAAGGACATTGCGCGTGTAGAGGATGCTCTTCACCGGATTGAAGTTCAAACAGTTGAACTGAAGGCTGGAGAAGCTGACAGCCGCGACAAACCCGGGGTGAGAATCACTACAATGCACCGCGCCAAGGGTCTGGAGTTTTTTGCCGTGGCAATTCCGTTCATGTCGAAGTCTGCTTTTCCACCGAAAATAGCTGTAGAGTCTGCTGTTGATGCTGCGGACTTGAATGACATCGTTGATCAGCACCGCTCGCTTTTGCACGTGGCAGCCACTCGAGCCAAAAAGGAACTTCGTGTCTCCTGGTCAGGGGACGTGACCGACTTGGCAGTAATCGGCGATAACGAATAGATTGGCTTCTTGCAAATTGTTGGTTGAACTCATTCGACTCTAGTTGAAATTGAGGAACATCCGCGATTGCAATTTATGGGACAACTTTTTCCTCACCAGACTATGTAGAAATCCAATTTTGCCGCCCGCTTTCAAGATCATCGGGCGGCAAGAAGTGGCGTACAAAAAGAAATAGAGGGATTTGCGTTGCGACTCCTAGCACTAGGTATCCGACCGTACGCGTAGCTATCTAAGAACTATGCACGTGGACAACTGTAGGCTTGTCGGGATCTGATCTGCCTTTCCAGTGAGGTCGTCGAAAAACCATTTTGCCGTTTCTCGCCAAGAACAGATGACCACGTACCAAATGCCTGACAGGTCCCCTTCGACGTCCAGTAGAAACTTTTTTAGTTGGCCCCCCAGAGTATAGCTTTTCAACGGTTTCGTCAGAGATCTTTAATTTAACTACGTTGATTACCCGGGGTTCGCTGTCTTTTTGTTTGGTTGGTCTTCGTCTGGTTCTTTGTTTTACAACGCCAGCAAAGACAGGCTTCTCTTGCCGAACGACGGCATCTCCATCGTTTGCTAACAAAATGGCCAACATCGCTGCGATGTTCGAAATCTCTCCACTTAGATCCTCAGGGTCGTTATGGTATAGATCCTCTGCTGCGAACGGATTGCTCTTCGTTAGTTCGTTTAGGTAACTTCTTCCTGTCTCGCTAAGTGAGATTTCTTCCATCATGGCAGTGTTGTAGACCCAAGTTGCAAAACTTAGTTTCTTTTTGTGACGAACCCTTAGAAAATCTCGGTCTGTTGGCCCAAACAAGTCCTTGAAATTATTGCGAAGGTCTTGATGACCGTCATTGTACCGCTGCCAGAGTTCCTCGGGCGTAATGAACGAAGGTTTGTTCCTGACATCGATCACACCGTCGTAGCAATTGAGACCCAAGCGCCAGAACTCAAACAATGCCCTTTCCTCCAGCTTAGTTCTGCTCACCGCGTATGAGGCATCCATTGTTTCCTTGGCAAATGCACGAGCCCGCCGAGACTCCTCGTGCGAGACCGATAGATTCCAGCATACCGAGTACTTTGCCAGACCGGGCGCGAGAACCTTGACCTGAATCCCCACCCGGTTCGCGATTGCTTCTCCGGGAAGCACATCTTGAGGAATGTGTTCGCGCAGAGGATTTAGTAGAAGGTTCCTTTCACGGCCGCCAGCTTCTAGAAAAACCGTCTTTGGTGCGTCGAAAACCGAAAGCAGTACTCCGCGGAGGCCCTCGGGGTCTCTAATCCTGAGATCTGAGGCCATGGACAGAGCGGAACCTTCAAAAAAGTAGGATTCTGCATTCTCCGTGACATCCCTCGCGAACCGCAGGACGTGACGCAGATGGCTTGGAGGAAGCACCTCCCTATCCGCCTTTGACATGCGAGTGATACAGCCAAGGCTCTCTGTCAAATAGTTTGTCATTAAACGACCGCTCCAGCTTGAAGTCCGGACAAACCAGCAGACTTAAATTGCGAAAGCCCGTTCAGCCCAAACGACTTGATTACCAGTCCAGCAAAGCCCTTCCGCACGGTCGACCTTGAAGCCTGAGAGCTTCTTTGAGCCCAGATGTGAACCCTCGCACACGAGTGTTGTAGTTTTTCAGTTACCATTGGTGTGCTTCCCATAACGTTTCGAAGTTACGTTATGATTTCCAAAAACCGAGAGATTTTCAACGCTGAAAGTTCACATATCATATTGATTTTATTAATTAAAGAATAGATGCGCTTTCTCCAAGGATAGCCAAGAATAGTGACAAGAATAGAAGCTGAGAACCAAGGATAGTGGCGTTGCGCTTTTGCAACATGTTGGTGATCTATCCTTTGCTGACCAAGCGACAACCCCATTCGCAGCAGCGCTTCTGTTCAGCTTGAAGGCCTTTGAACAGTCTACATGTAAGCCCATGTCAACGAGCAATTCACATTGCACGAATGTACATTTTGCACACATGAACTCATGAAGAAGCGATTAAGCTTTTTGAAAAACATCTTAAGTTGGGGTCAAATGGTACAGATATGGTACGCAGACCAATTCCGGTAATAGAAAGCAGCAGCAATCATCAAAATTATTAAATTATTTCAATGCTTTAAATGGTGCCCGGGGGCGGAATCGAACCACCGACACGAGGATTTTCAATCCACTGCTCTACCCCTGAGCTACCCGGGCACGGGAACGGCGACCGCCGTTGGGTGGAGGCGTTCTATGACTTGCCACTGGCAGTGTCCAGAGCCTTTTTCACATTTTTTCAATGTGGACGTTGCTGCGCTTTATCTTCTGACAACATGTCCGTTTCAACATCCTCTTCGCGCTGGGAGGGAACGGAATATGACCCATTCAGCCACTTGGCCAAGTCGATGTCGGCGCAGCGCTTTGAACAGAAGGGACGAAACTTGGTGACCGTGTCCTCTCCGCAGATGGGACAGCTCATTTCAACACCTCCGACAGGGGGATTCGGGCGCGTTTGCGCTGCAGTTCGAAATGTCCAAGAGGTGTCCAGCCTGCCATTGTCGTCTCGATCGGATCGGCCTTGAAAGCAGCACGCAGGGCCGATTCAAATCCGCGGCGATCTTTCTTGGGCATCGGGGCCAGATCCAAAGTGATTTGCCCGCCCAGACCGCGGACACGCAGCGCGCGGGCCAAACCCTTGGCACAGGCGAAGTTGGCCTTGGTTCCTGCTGCCAACGACGTGTCGGCCCCTGTATTCACATCTACGGCGACCAAGGCGCGGGTTGGCTGGATATAGAGATGACCGCCCCCCGGCAACAGCTCGGAAATCCCGCGGGCAACATCCAGAGCGTCAAGAACTCCGTGCGCATCGAATCCGCCAGCCTGCGTCACAACCTCGGCCGGATCCGTCCAGTCGCGCCATGCAAGAACATGCGGGCTATCGCCTTCCAACAGAAGCTCGGGCTCGGTCCCCGGATCATTCATAACCTGATCCGCATCTGCCAACATCGCGTTGATGTCCTCGGCGATTTCACCCGCATCTTCCCCGGCGCAGCACGACCGCAGAATCAACCCGTAGGAACTGCCATCCATACACTCATGAGCGATTTCCAGAAGGCGGTCCCGCTCATCCTCGTCCCGAATAGACCGCGAGATGTTCAGCCCCGGAGCGTCGGGCGTCACGATCGCATAGCGGCTTTTGAACAGCACCCGGTCCGTGACCGGCAATGCCTTGCCTGGCTCGGCATAGCCGGTTGCCTGAACCAGCATCAGCGCGCCGGGTGACAAGCCTTTGACCTGACGCAAAAAAGCAGGTCCGTTCGGCGTTGTCAGGAACATGCCGCCCTGTCCCTTGACCGGACGATCCGCACGGGCGCGATAGATTGTTCCGGGCGCAGGCGCGTCCCCTGCGATCAGGAAATCGTCAAGTTTGCCGTCGACCATCAACGCCGCGGCTTCGCGGCTGTCGATGTGGTCCAATACGATGGTGCGGCCTTTCATTATGCCTCACGATATAGGGGGTAGCCGATGCCTTGCAGCAATGCGGCGGTTTCAGACAGGGGCAAGCCGACGATACCTGTGAAGGAACCGGAAATCCAAGGAATGAAAGAGCCTGCAGGACCTTGGATCGCGTAAGCACCCGCCTTGCCCTGCCAATCGCCGGTCGCCAGATATGCGTTGATCTCAACATCGGACAGGCGCTTAACCTTGACCTGCGAGACCACATCGCGTTGCAGCACACGCTCGCCTCGCCGAACCGCGACCGAGGTGATCACCCGATGCCGACGCCCGGACAGAGCGTGCAGAAACTCGGCCGCCTGGCCTGCGTTTTCGGGTTTGCCCAGAATGCGGCGGCCCAGCGCCACGGTGGTATCCGCGCATAAAGTGATATCGTCACTATCCGCCTGCACCGCCTGCACTTTTTCGCGCGTGATCCGGCTGCAATAGGGAACCGGCAACTCCCCTTTCAACGGGGTTTCGTCGATGTCAGGGGGGCGGATCGCATCGGGCTGCACGCCAAGCTGGGCCAGCAGGTCCAGCCGCCTTGGGCTGCCCGATCCTAAGATAAACGCCATTGGGTTGGGCGTTACTTGAAGCGGTAGTTGATCCGACCCTTGGTCAGATCATAGGGGGTCATCTCGACCTGAACCTTGTCGCCAGCCAGAACACGGATGCGGTTCTTGCGCATCTTGCCTGCCGTATGTGCGATGATCTCATGGCCGTTTTCCAGCTCGACCCGAAACGTCGCATTAGGCAGGAGTTCCTTCACGACACCGGGAAATTCGAGCGTATCTTCCTTGGCCATGTTGTCTCCACATTTACGTTGCACTCGCAGAATCTACGAGGATGTGCGCTTAAATGAGCCTATTTTGGGCTTATTTCAAGGCCGGAATCGCTAAAGACGGGATAATGTGACGGATTCGACTCGGGTGGTCTGCTCGTCCCAATGGCTGCGGTTCAGCACATGACCGTCTGCACGCACCGTCGCGATGGCGCCAAGGTCGATTTCCGCGAAGGTCCAGCCGGGTTGATTTAGCGTGCCTTCCGCCAGTACGCCCGTTGCGGGGAACCCTTTGTCAGGTGGACCGAAAATACCGCCGGTGCCGGTGTTCATATCCACAGCCTCGGACCAGTCATTGCTTCCCACCAAGGAGGCCATCACCGTAACGCATTGATTTTCCAGGGCTCTGGACATCGCGCCGATCCGCACACGCCAATAGCCCGACAATGCTTCGGTGCAGGACGGCACAAGGATCAGGTCCGCGTCGCTTAGCGCGCGGCCCAGCAAAGGGAACTCGCTGTCATAACAGATCAGCACTCCGATCTTGCCCAGCGCAGTGTCGAACAGTTTCAGCGGGCCGCCCGGGGCGATGTCCCACTGTTCGCGCTCGAACCGGGTCATGATCTGTTTGTCCTGATGATCCTGCCCACCATCCGGCGCATAAAGCTCGGCCCGGTTCACCGGACGATCCGACCCGTCCACAACCGGGGCCGACGCCCCCAGAATATAAGCCTTGTGCTCTCGGGCCAGTCTTTGATGCAGGGTGCGCACCTCTTCCATCCGGTCGGATACGGCGTGGATCGACCGCTCCAAATCGCCTGCAACCTCAGCCCCATCCAGCGTCGACAATTCCATCGCGCCATATTCGGGAAAGACCAGCAACTCGGCCCCCTGCCCGGTGGCCTCCGAGACCCAGCGATCCAGCTTGTCTTCGTACTGCGCCCAACTGTCGAGCCAGTCGAGATTATATGCAGCGGTTGCGACTTTCATTTGGGGGATCCTTTGGTTCTGGATTGATGCAACACTAAGTCAGGCGCGTGCCATCTGTATACACCCCGCCGTGATCCGACAGGAAAGTGAATTGGCACAAAGGCCCTGACTTGGTTCAATAGGGACAGGAGGATCACCATGCAAAACCCCGAAAGCTTCGAAAAGTTCTATTTCGCCAAGGTTGGTATGGGCGAGGCCTGCGGCTGCGCCGAGCGTGTCATTGACGTATTCGAGTTCAATCGAAAAGGCGGGTCACAAACGAATACCGAAGTTCGACTGGAAAAGCCCAAACGCCGGTCGCTTCGTGGATGGGCGGTGAAATACGGCCTTCTCAGCCGCAGACAGGCTCGTTGAAGTCGGACTACTTGGCCGCGCTACGCGCCTAAATCCCTGATCCAAAATTGCAGCGGCTTCAGTGTCTCAGCGTCTTGCCCGATGTCTTTCCACGAAAACTGCGCGATCGCTCCGGGTAAGGGTTCATACCCACGCGCGCGCCAGAACGCGTCCAGTGGCCGGTAATGATTGGGCCGCATCGGATGATCCGCCGGGCGCTGCACCCCGCAGAAGGCGCATTTCTTGAAACCCAGCGCACGGGCATGCGCCTCGCGCAGATCGAAGAATTTATGGCCGACACCCTGCCCCCGGTAATCCGACAGCAAAACGGATTCCGCACAGTAGAAGATTTGCGACAGGTCCAGCCCGGTGCCCTCAAAGGCAGTCGCGAAATCGTCGGAATGGTCGGTCAGAGGGGCACCGGTAGATGCGCCGATCAGTCGATCGTCATCAAAGGCACCTACCACGATGGCCTTGTCGCTATCACGATAAGATTGCAGGTACTTCCGTTCGTAATCCAGATCACCATCATACAGATACGGCCAAGCGTGAAACACCTTGATCCGCAACCGGGCGACATCGTCCAGAGCGGCCTCAAGCGCCGCTCCGGTCAAGGGGCGGACGGCTGTAACCTCAACCATTCGAGACCTGTTTGGTCCAGTCAGCGAGGTTGTAGAAGGTCGTAACGCGGGTAATTTTCCCGTCTTTTAGATCAAAGAACGACCCCGCAGGCAGGCGGTAGGTTTGGCCATTCGCTTCGGGCAACCCTTCGTCGGTTTCCAGATAGGTGCCATTCACAGTGAATTCGGCCGCCGCGCGGGTGCCGCCTGCGGCGTCGAACACCACGATATCGGTCAGGTTTTCACGGTAGCAGCGGTTCATATGGGCGCAGAAGGCCGCGAACTTTTCTTTGCCAACCCGAATTTGGCCTTCGTTCACATGGTGGGCTACGTCGTCGGACAGGCAAGCCAGCATGCCCTCCACATCACTTGCGTTGAAGGCATCGAAATAGGTTTTGACGGTCTCGTTCATAATCACTCCGTAGGCTCGCCCCAGCGGTCTTTCAGATGCTTGATGATCTGATCGCGGGTCTGTCGGTAGTGATGTAGCTTTTCTTCCCGGTTCTCGCCCAGTCCAGTAGGGTCCATTATTGGCCAATAATCGACATCCAGGTGAAAAATCCGGGTTAACTCCAGTGCCCGGCGCTGGCTGGCGGGCGAAAGCGCCACGATCAGATCGAACGAGCTGAGGTCATCGCCCCATTCCTGCATCTCATCGAACGAGCGTGAACGATGGCGGGACAGTTCGACACCGATTTCCTGGCACACTGCGATGCAGAACCCGTCGATTTCCAGGTCATTATGAACACCGGCGGACTGAACATATGTGCCGGTGCCATAGAACTTTTTCATGATGCCTTCGGCCATCGGTGACCGAACCGAATTATGGTCGCAACAGAACAGGATGGACTGCGGCAGAGGCGTCACCCGTCACCCCCCGAAATGCAGCACGCAGATCAGCGTGAACAAGCGGCGGGCCGTATCCGTATCAACTTCGGCTTTACCCTCCAGCCGTTCCTGCAGAACCCGGCTGCCCTCGTTATGGATGCCGCGCCGGGCCATGTCGATGGTTTCGATCTGACTGGGAGGCAGGGACTTCACCGCGTCGAAATAACTTTCGCAAATCTGGAAGTAGTCTTTGACCACCTGCTTGAACGGCCCCAGCGAAAGATGGAACTCGGCTGCTTTCTCCTCGGCCTCCGTTGCGATGTCGAACACCAGCCGTTTGTCACGGATTGAAAGCTGCACATGGTATGGGCCATCCGGCACCGCCCTGTCCTCGCGCTTGGGCAGAACAAACGAGTTGTCTTCCAGCAGATCATAGATCGCAACCTTGCGCTCCTGCTCGATCTCGGGGGTCGGCGGGGGCAGATTGCGGTCATCCAGTTCGATATGCGAAATGCGGGTCATGTGCGTGCAGTCCGTTCAGGTCGGATCAGGCTTATCGCAACAGAAATAATTGGACAACGCGGGAATGGATCAAATCGGCTGCTCCGCAGGGTCAATTTCGCGCTTTTGCGGCAAAGGGTCGGCGAACATGCAGGGATGCCATCGGTTCTGACGCGCATCGGGCCCAAATTGCAGGCCGCCAAACCATCAGTCATTCAGGCGTTTCAGCCGCGCTGTTACTGACAGACCATGCGCCTCAAGGCTCTCTGACTGGGCCAGTTGCTCGGCCGCAGGGCCAATTGCGCGCAATGCCTCGGGTGTCATTTGACTAAGGGTGGTCCGTTTGAGGAAATCCATCACGCTGAGGCCCGAGGAAAAACGAGCCGACCGCGCCGTCGGCAGCACATGGTTGGGGCCGCCAACGTAATCTCCGATTGCTTCGGGGGTATATTGCCCAAGAAAGATAGCACCTGCATGGACCGTTCTTTCACTGAGCGCCACCGGATCGGACACGCACAGCTCCAGATGCTCAGGCGCGATTCGATTGGACAACACCGCGGCCTCGTCCAGATCGCGCACTGTAATGATCGCTCCGGAATCGCGCCAACTGGCCCCGGCAATCGCGCGTCGCTGCAAAGTTTCAAGGCGTTTCTCTACCGCCTTCGCCACGTCCTGCCCAAACGCGGCATCGTCCGTGATCAGGATCGACTGCGCGCTCTCGTCATGTTCGGCCTGGCTCAGCAAGTCCAGCGCGATCCAATCGGGGTCGTTATCCTTGTCGGCAATCACCAGAATCTCGGAAGGCCCCGCGATCATGTCGATGCCGACCTTGCCAAAGACCCGGCGCTTTGCGGCGGCGACAAAGGCGTTCCCCGGTCCGGTAATCTTGTCGACTGGTGCAATCGTGTCCGTGCCATAGGCCAATGCCGCGATCGCCTGCGCCCCGCCGATGCGGTAAATCTCGTCCACACCCGACAGCTGCGCCGCGAGCAAAACCAGCGGATTCACCTGACCGTCCGGTGTTGGCACCGTAATCGCCAGCCGCTCAACCCCTGCCACTTTTGCCGTTATCGCGTTCATCAACACGGAAGACGGGTACGAGGCCAAACCGCCCGGCACATACAATCCAGCCGCTGAAACAGCCGACCAGCGCCAACCCAAGGTCGCGCCGGATTCGTCAACCCATTGATGGTCGGACGGCAACTGCTTTTCGTGATATGCCCGAATTCGGTTCGCGGCCAGTTCCAAGGCGGCGCGATCGTCAGGCGTGACCTGCGCCACGGCTTCGGAAATTTCTGTCGGGGAAAACGCCAATGTGTCAGGCGTCAGGTCAAGTCGATCAAATTTTGCCGTCAGTTCTATGACCGCCGCATCGCCACGAGTGCGCACGTCTTCAATTATCTGCGCCACAACAGCGTCAACGTCGGGGCTGTCCTCGCGTTTGGCGGACAACAGCGCCTTAAACGCTGTCTCGAATTCGCGCGAGGTCGTATCTAGAAAGACGGGCATATTGTGCACTCCGGGACGTTTCACCGGGACATATCGCCCGGATGGGCTGGCCTCAACCCTTCAGCGGCCGGGTGCAGCGATTTGCGCATCGGATAATGCGGCATACCCAGCCGGTTCGTCGGTTCACCCACATCCAGCCACCCATAGCGGCGATAGAATGCGTGTGCGGTTGCCGTGGCCTCAAGATGCGCAGTTGTGCATCCCTGCCCGGCCAGTTGATGCTCCAATCGGATCAGCAATGCCAACCCGACCCCGCGCCGCACATAAGCAGGATCGACGTAAAGTAGCGAGAGTTCCGCCTCTTGGCGCACCCCACCGACACCAGCGACGACGCCATCCACCTCGGCCAGCCAGAGGATCGCCCCCGACTGTACCCATCGCCTTATGGTCTGAGGGTCCTTGTTGCCCGTCCACGCCGCCAGCAGAGAAGCGTCATTGTTGTGGTCACCCGCGCAAAGATAGGTGATCGACCGGATCAAAACCCGACTGATCTGAAACACGTCAAACACGGTCGCGCGACGTAACTCCAGACCCGTAGATGGCCCAGAGAACGCCTGCGCTATGCCGCGTTTATTCCGGATGGTGCGGGGCCTGCCCGGACGGAGCCTGATATGGACGGGTGACGTCCTTCAAGGTGGCGTCCAGCGCCTCGACCGTCAGGCGAATTGCGCCATCTCCGGCCAAGGTTAGCAAGACCTGACCTGAACCGTCCTCCGCGGCCTCGAAATCGACCGACAACAGGGACATGACCATGTCCTTGTCGCTGCGGTCGATACCCTGGCTGGCAACCGAAAGAACCGAGTCAAAAACCAGCACTGACTGCACCCGCTCGAATGGCCGGTCACGAAGGGCAGCAGCCTCCTTGTCTTCCCACCGAAAACGATTGAGCAGCAGACCGAAACGACGCTGCGACGGGCGCCACGTCATCTCGGTGATCGGAAACACCGCGTCCTGAGTGAGCGTCGAGATCACCTGTAGGTCGTCAGGGTCCTGCGCGCCCAGATTCAGAGGAGCCTCGCGACCGTCGTGGAAACTTGCATCAGTCATTGGTTCTTGATCCGTTCAATCTTGGCACCCACGCCTTCCAGCTTGCGCACCACATGTTCATACCCGCGATCCAGATGATAGACCCGGCTGACCGTCGTTTCACCTTCTGCCGCCAACCCTGCCAGTATCAAAGAGACTGACGCACGCAGATCCGTCGCCATGACAGGCGCGCCTTTCAAACGCTCGACCCCTGTCACGGTGGCCGTGCCGCCATGCACTTCGATATCGGCCCCCATACGCACCAGCTCGGGCGCGTGCATGAACCGGTTCTCAAAAATGCGTTCCTCAAGAACAGACGTTCCCTCGGCCGTACACATCAACGCCATCATCTGCGCCTGCAAGTCTGTCGGGAAACCGGGGAAGGGTTCCGTGACCACATCAACGGCGCTGACCCGTCCGTTCCGACGCGCGACTTTCAAACCCTTTTCGGTTTCGGTGACATTCACTCCGGCGGCATCCAGTTTCGCCGCAAAGCTCTCGACCAGAGACATGCGGCCGCCCAGCAGTTCGACCTCACCCCCGCAAATGGCCGGAGCCAGCATATAGGTGCCCAGTTCAATCCGGTCTGTCACAACCTGATGGGTCGCGCCATGCAGCCGGTCGACGCCCTGTATCTCGATGGTCGACGTCCCCTCACCGGCGATCTGCGCGCCCATCTTGCGCAGGCATTCCACAAGATCGACGATCTCTGGCTCGCGCGCGGCGTTTTTCAGAACCGTGGTGCCCTTGGCCAATGTCGCAGCCATCACGATGTTCTCGGTCGCGCCAACAGAGGCAAACCGCATCTCATGCACCGCACCTTTCAGCCCGCCGGGGGCCTTGGCATGCAGATACCCGTCTTTCAGCTCAATCTCTGCGCCCAGCGCCTCAAGCCCCTCGACATGCAAATCCATTGGTCGCGCGCCGATCGCACAACCGCCGGGCAGCGAGACCACGGCCTCGCCAAACCGCGCCAGCAGCGGACCCAACACCAGATTCGAAGCGCGCATCTTGCGCACGATCTCGTAATCCGCGGTGTGGCTGGTCAGGTCATGGCTGGACATCGCTTGCACCTGCCCGTCCTGCAGCGACGACACCTCGGCCCCCAGCGATTGCAGCAGGGCGGTCATGGTCTTGATGTCGCTCAGCCGTGGCGCATTGGTCAGCGTCAGCGGTTCATCGCTTAACAGCGTGGCCGGCATCAGTGTCAGGCACGCGTTCTTGGCCCCCGCAATCGGTATCTGACCGTTCAGCGGCCCGTTGCCCGTCACCAGAATCGAATCCATCTGCTCTTATCCCTCGTCCTTGCCGGCCCTGTCCCCGGATGCTGCGCGCGCCTTGGCCTGCGCCTTGCGCCGCGCCATATTCGCCTTGAGCGCGGCCTTCAGCCGATCCTCGCGCGCGTCTCCGGGTTTACCGTGTTTTTTTGGTGTATTTCTATCTGCCATAATCTTTCTCTACAGGAGGCGAAAAAAACCGTCCAGACACCCTTGCGCACCGTTTCGTTTGAGTCTAATCACCCGCCCACAGCGCTGCTGTAGCTCAGAGGTAGAGCACTCCCTTGGTAAGGGAGAGGTCGAGAGTTCAATTCTCTCCAGCAGCACCATCAAGCCCCCGAAACCTAATATACTAAAATCCAGTCGAACACTGGTTAGACCAACTATATTCTGCGGTGTCAGACGTCGGTGGATGAAACACGGTTGTTGGATGGGCTTTGCGACCTTTTGAATGCGGCTTTGGCTGCAATCGGGCTATTCGGAAAAATGTGCTTCGAAATGCAGGACCAGATGCTTTGGTTTTTGGCTGTTACCCTGTTCTTTCACGTCGTCGCGCGCCTCGCGCATCAAGCGCAGGACAGTCTCAAGGTCATCGCTTTCTGATTTCATCAATCCATAGGCATGCAGGATTTTCCCCGCAGGCTCATGTTCTCCGGCCATCGCCAGTTCCGTGGCGCATTGCCAAGATCGGTTCTTGACCATGTCGGAATATCTCATCGGCGTTCGGTTCCTTACTTCGTCGTTCCGGGCCTCCATCCGCTACTGGCACATCGCCGCCAGTTACGACCTACACTGGTGTACGGGTTTCCCTTTCGGATCTGACTGTTCTGGCTGCGAGACAGCATCATATTCAACAGATACAACATATCCGCTGTACAGTCTGCACAAACCCCGTTCTGGACTTTCTGGGGCATCCAATCGGCCTCCAACCATATTGGGACATCTGCGCAACCTTTGCATTCAACATGTCCAAGGTTGGTTCCTCAATCAGTCTTTCGATATTCGCCATACGTCTATCTCCATTCCAATCACCAAAATGATGTGGACGGAGGCAGTTCGTGCAGCATGTTTCAAAGCGCCAATGACATGCGCATTACGGCCAAATGAGGATCTGGTTGGGATTGTGGTTGCAGTCGGGGGGGCATCACAGCCTCCGTGAGTGCATGGTATTTTGGCTATGCGCCGCACCCCCTGATCCCGCCGCACTCCCCTCGGTTGATCAGGCAACCATACGAAACAGCAGGACTGCTGCACATATGGCAAGCACCCTGCGGGTCGGCATATGAAACCCTGCCAGAAACATTTGGCGATACGCCAAAGACCTATGCGAATAAGGGGTGCGACAAGGCAAATCGCCGCTGCCTTGTCAGGTGTAGTTGAGAAAGATCAGGCGTCTGCTGGGGCCAGAATCGTCATACCGGCCTTGGTTGCGACAGCCAAGATTGCGGGTATGTCAGGGGGTGCGTCCATTGCAGGAATCTCGGTCGTCCCGTCGGGCATGGCTTCTCCGGCCTCGGTAAAAAACGTGTCATGCATTGCGCCCGGGGAATTCACGCAAATCAATCGACCGGGACGCGCGCTGGTACAGGTAAAGGCGTGAACCGCACCATCCGGCACTTTTACAAAATCACCCCCTGAGACCTTGATGGTTTCGCCGTCCACAAAGAACTCGAACTCTCCGTCCAGCACAAAAAAACTTTCGTCTTCTCCGGCGTGATGATTGGGCGGTGCGCCCGCACCCGGAGCGGTCTTGATCTCGACCATCGTATAGCGATCCCCGGTCTCTGCGGGAAAGGCGTGAAAGGTCAGAAGATTACCAAGAAGGTGATAGATACGTGGACGAGATTCAGTCATCGGGCGACTCCCTTTACTTTAATCTACATACCATTATGATACACATATCTACTTATGAGACAAGTGTATCATAAAAGGGTCGGAACTTGGCAACGCGGACAAATCAAAAAAACCGAACACGCGAGGCACTTTTATCATCCGCACGTGCGCTCATGTCCGAAGGCACCGAAGTGACCCTGGCGAAAGTGGCCGAACACGCGCAGATCAGCCGCGCCACGGTATACAGGTATTTCTCGGACCCCGGCGTGCTGGCTCTGGACGCCACGCTGGACATGGAGGTTATGCCGACCTCGCACTTGCTTGAGGGGATTTCAGACGTGCGGCAGCGTGTTCACGCGGTGGCGCGCTATTACCTTGAATTTTCGCGCACACATGAGGCGTATTTTCGTCAGTTTTTGTCAGAATCCTTCAAAGCATCGCTTCAGGAAGGAAACGTAAAGATGCGAGGTGCCAGACGCGTTGCCGCTTTTGCAGAGGCTCTTGCCCCGGTACGGTCTGCTTTCAGTTCCGCAGAGTTCGAAGATCTTGCAAACCGACTTTCCATGACAACCGGCATGGAGCAGTTCATCATACTCGAAGACATTTTGCGCGTGGACCAGCCGACGGGTGCCCGGCTTCAAGAGGGGTTGGTCGACGCCCTGCTGGACAGATATCTACCGACTTAGCAGAATAAAAAGGAACAAAAACGGCCCGAACCGGCGCACCGGCATACACCAAGTTTGCCACCGCGGGCCGAAGTTTGTCCCAGCGTGTTTTCCGCGAAATTTTCGGAGTTCCGGAAAATGTGGCATAACTCACCCAAGCACGTGTCTCAGTAAACTGTTGTTTCCGAAGGACGAGAGTGACGGATGGGTATTAAACTGCAACGCCAAGCAACCAATTCGGCCAAATGCGCGAATTGCGGCGAGCTTACGGATATTACGTCCAGCACCTGCTCATCCTGCGGCGCTCCGCTAGGCGCGAATTGGTCAGGGTTTCAGGGCCGAACGTTGTGGGATGTCCTGAACCTTTTGATCGTGCCTTTTGTTCTGGCGGTGGGTGGGTTCTGGCTGAACGATCTTTCGGTCAAACGTCAGAACGAAATTCAGCAGCAGGAAACGCTCCGGCAGCGCGAAAGGGACGAAAGCCGATTGCAGACCAACGCGGTGCAGGCGTATTTCGACGCCATCGGCGAACTTCAGTTGGAACAGTCCTTGGGAAAGGTCTGGGTCAGACCCGCAGTATTGGCGATCGCAAGAACCAAGACGCAGACTATCATGCGGGAAATCAACCGCGAACGGCAGGGTCTGGTTGTTCAGTTTCTAAAAGATGCCAACCTCATTGTTCACCGGCAACCGGCAACTGTAACGCCGTTTTACCAAAGCAATGACTGTACGCCGCAGCTGTCTACGAAGGCAGACAGCCGTGCGTTTCTTTCCTTGGAAGACACCAAACTGATCGGGGTGTCGCTTGCCAACGCGGACCTGCAAGCCGTCGAACTGGCCGACGTGGACATGCGGGAAGCCGACCTACGCAATGCCAACTTGTCCTCGGCCATTTTGGTCAACTCGGATCTGCGAGGGGCCAACCTCAGCTCTGCGAATCTGATCGGGGCAGAAATGACGGGCACCTATCTGGTGAATACTCAATTGCGCGGCGCAGGGCTGACGGGCGCTATCCTGAGATGCGCGTTTCTGAGGAGGGCAAATCTGGAAGCCGCAGACTTGCGCCGGGCGAATTTCCGGGGCGCCACCATGGAGGGCGCCAACTTTTGGGCCGCAGACATACGAAATGCGGACTTGTCAGAAACGTTTTTGCGCAACGCAGACTTCAAGGACGCATTTCTGGATGGTGCCGACTTCAACTGGGCTGACCTGCAAGGGGCATTGCTGGACGATTCTTACCTTATCGGGGCTTCGTTTCTGGGTACCGACCTCAGTGGCGCGGATCTGACCAATGCCAGTTTCATCGAGGAAACCCACGACCCGGAGCTGGGCCAAAAAGACGAAACCCTGGCAAAGAACTTCGAGGTCGCGCAGGAAATGCTGCGGAACGCAATCCTGTGTGACACGATCATGCCTGACGGTTCAATTGAAAACCGTGACTGCAATCCAGCGGCAGGTGCAGAGTTGGCGGCCCCGGAGACAATGAAACCAATCGAAGACGTTGAGCGGATCGTCGGCACGTATTTTGTAGAAGGATATTTCGACGGCTACTTCGACAACGCAACGAACACATATATTGAAGAGCAATGCTGCTACAACGGTGTCCTTTCGATCCAGGCCGAGGACGACCTGAAAAACTATGTGCGCCTGCACTGGACGATCATTTCCGACGATGAAAACCAACAACGGGCCGAAGGTGTCGGCCAAGTCACCGACACCGGAGAGCTGTACTTCATCTTTTCCTTGGGTGCCTTCAAAGGCGACGGCCTGACATCCGCGATCGAGACCGACATGTTGTCAGCCAGGTTCCGCTTTTTGTTCAATGGCGGGTTTGGCGGCGAAACCTGGGGGCTGTTGGAAGCGCGTGAGTAAATTACCGTTTACTCACCCCTGCCCGGCGCATTTGCAGCGGTAGATGCCCGAGTTTCAGCGAGGGGATTGGCGTCTGTAAGCCGTGTCTAAGGCTGCAGACACCGTCAGTTCAAACGCTCGGACGCTGCCAATGCACCCGCCAGGGCATTTTCGATCTCGCCCGGGAAATCGCGACCATTTTCGTGCAAACCTGCCGCGACCCAGCCAACAGTGTGACCTCTGGCACCAATATCATTGGCCCGCACCAATGTCGGCGATGTGCGCTCCGTACGAACAAGCGCCATCGATTCCTCGATTTCGCTATCTGTCAGGACCATGCTGACTGCGCTGTAGATATCCATGGATACCTGCAACGTCTGATGCTCCAGCCGATGTACGGATTCCGAAAGCATACGCGTGCAAAAAGCCGAGAGAAAATACCACCGAAATATAGAGAATACGCGTTTTTGAAACTCACCCGTCAAACCCGCACCAAATGAGGTAGCGCGCGTGATCTGCTCAAAGGCCGCCTCTGCCGCTGAGGATGCCTGACAGATTTGGTGTTCGCGCATTTTTATTGGAACCCCGCACGAAATCGAACCAACTGCGGTGTCTTGTGTTTCAAAATTCATTTTGTCCTCCGGCACTAACCCTTGATGAGGACATGGGAAATTCAAAGATCATTCTAATGTTTTTTTCTGCCTTATTTCTCTGTAATCCTTCGAATTCTGGCAATAACAAAAATGACACAATTGGGCGTTTAACGCAAACATCTCCGCTCCTGGGTTGCATTTATCTTGATGCGGCCCGCCCCAAGCATGAGCCAAACCGTGCAACAAAATCAGACTTTCCTGCGCAAAATGCCCTCAAAACGGACATGATCTGGTACAAGTTATGCCTATTTTTCAGCCTAAAACGGTTCAATCCCGCGGATTTGTTTACCAGTAAGACTTTAACGAGGGGGTACGAGCGGGACTAAGGGGGTGAGCGCCTGCCCAGCCCGACTCGCCCAAGGGCAGAGCAGCTCCCCCATCACAGCCCTCAGTCGATCTTGCTTTTTTGCGCGTGTGGCGTGACACCAAAGCTTGACCGGTAAACCCTTGAGAAATGGCCAGGATTCTCGAACCCGCAGGCCATTGCGACCTCAGTGACAGACGCTTCGGTCTGCAACAGCAATTTCTGCGCCCGCTCCAGACGTAACTCCATGAAATACTTCTTGGGTGACGTGTTTAGGTATTTGCCAAACAGTCGCTCAAGCTGCCGGGTCGAAATGCCAAGGTCTTCGGCGATCTGCGATGGCGACACGGGGGCTTCGATACAGTCTCGCATGATGTGGATCGCCTTCGCCAAATGCGCGTTACGCATTCCGTTTCTGGATTGCAGCGACACACGCTGCTTCGCGGTGGCATTGCGCACGGCGTTGTAAACCATTTGGTCAGCAACCGCGATGGCCAGCTCTTCACCGTGGTCGCGTTCAATCAGGTGCAACATAAGGTCAGCGGTGGCCGTGCCGCCGGACGCGGTAATGTGCTTTTCATCCGCCACAAAAACACTGCGGACAAGGTTCACTTCGGGAAAGGCCTCCATGAAGGCGTCGTGATATTCCCAGTGAATTGCTGCCTGCATTCCGTCAAGAAACCCCGCCTCGGCCAGCAGCCACGCGCCGGAGCACAAGGCTCCGATCGGCGTGCCCCGCGCCCGCTCGCGGCGCAAGGTGGCCAGCAAAGGGCGTGTGACGTGGTTGCGCATATGGATGCCCGACAAGACGAAAAGCTGATCCGTTTTCGGAAGACTATCCAGCCCGCCATGCACCAATGTCACCAGTTCATTGGAACAGACCGCCCGTTCACCGTCTTCCGAGATCAGCGTCCAGTCGTAAAGTTGTTCCTCGCTGACCAGATTGGCGATCCGCAACGGCTCGACTGCGCACGAGAAAGCAAGATGCGAGAACTCCTCGATCAGGATGAAAGTGATGTGCCGGGTTTGGCGCATGGGGTGATCCGTTTGGCTGAGCATGTTTCATGCTGCACGATTCTTTTCTGTATACAACTTGTATTTTTTTCGAATACAGAAGGGAAGACCCAACACGAATCGTGTTTGACCAAGGGAAACCGGATGAAAGACGACGCCAAATCCCGCAAAGCGGAGCTGACCGAACATCTGAAGGTCGGCATCCTGACCCTGCGTTTGCAGCCCGGCACCGATCTGGACGAGGCGCATCTATCCGATGCCTTCGGCCTGTCCCGCACCCCTCTGCGCGAGGTGTTCCGGCAACTGGCAGGCGAAGGCTATCTGGATCTGCGCACCAACCGCTCTGCGCGGGTGTCCGAGATGTCATATACCACGCTGCGCGATTTCTTTCTGGCCGCGCCGATGGTTTATGGTGCCATTCTGCGGCTGGCTGCGCAGAACGCAACGCGAGCGCAGATCGACGCACTGAAAGACGCGCAGCAAGCGTTCAAAGCGGCCTTGCGCGCTGGGTCGGCCGAGGATCGCGCATTGGCCAACAACCGTTTCCACGACGTGACCGGAGAAATGTCGGACAATGTCTACCTTCTGCCCTCGTTCAACCGCCTGCTGATAGACCACGCCCGGATCGGGATGACCTTCTATCGGCCTCAAACGGCCAAGATGACCGAAAACCTGTCCGAAGCCAGTCGCCAGCACGACGCCATCATCGCCGCCATCGAAGCGGGCGATGACGCCGCGGCTGCGCAGTTGGCCGAGGACCACTGGAACCTGTCACGCGATCAGATCGAACTGTTCGTGATGCCTGACGCGCTGGATGTGCCGATGGGTGCCCCGCTTTCAAAACCTGCATGAGGATGCAATGAACCCGATTTTCAAGTTTGAGGGGATTTATACCCCCGTAGTCACGCCCCATCACGACGATGGGTCCGTGAATTGGGACGCACTGGCGCAGGTGATCGACTACCTGATCGAGAATGGCGTACATGGGCTGATCTCGGGCGGGTCCACCGGTGAGAACTATGCACAGACGGTCGATGAACGGCTGGAGCTGGCCCGCTTTACGCATCAGCAGTTGAAGGGCCGCCTGCCCTTGGTGGTCGGCACCGGCGCGATGCTGACGGCGGATTCGATCGCTCTGGCCTCGGGCGTGCGGGAAATCGGCGCGGATGCGATCTTGCTGGCCAGCCCGCCCTATGCGGTGCCCACCGACCGCGAAAACGCTCTGAACGCTCTGGCCATCGACAAGGCCGCCGACCTGCCGGTGATGTTGTACAACTATCCGCACCGCACAGGTACGATGATGGGAGAGGAGTTCCTTGACCGCATCGGGCGCAGCCGCAACTTCTGCGGCATCAAGGAAAGCTCGGGCGATATCAACCGTGTGCATCTGCTGGCGCGGGATTATCCGCATATCCAACTGGGCTGCGGCATGGATGATCAGGCGCTGGAGTTTTTTGCTTGGGGTGCGCCCTTCTGGGTCTGCGGTGGGTCGAACTTTTTGCCTGCTGAACACGTGGCGCTTTATCAGGCTTGTGTGGTCGAAGGGGATTTTGCCAAGGGCCGCCGGATCATGTCGGCGATGATGCCCTTGATGCGGGTGCTGGAACAGGGCGGCAAGTTCATCCAGACGATCAAGCACGGCGTGACCATGAACGGGATTGATGCGGGGGGGATGCGGCCTCCGTTGAAGGGGCTGAACAAGGATGACAAGCGCGCGCTGGAACAGGTGACGCGCGTGTTGAAGAAAACAATCGCTGACATCGTGGCGGAGGGATAAAGCATGGAACTGCTGACACAGGACGAATACACATCCATCGCCGCTGGTCTGGACCTGCCCACAGGGGCGTTCATTGACGGTGGCTACCGCCCCGCGATCTCGGGTCAGACGTTCGCAACGGTAAACCCCGCAACCGGAGAGAAATTGACCGATATCGCTGCCTGTGGCGCGGCGGATGTGGACTTTGCCGTTGAAAAGGCACGCGAGGCGTTTGACGATGGGCGCTGGTCGAAACTCCACCCATCCGAGCGCAAGGACGTTCTGATCCGTCTATGCAAGCTGATGACCCGCAACGCCCGCGAGTTGGCGGTGATGGAGAGCATCGACAGCGGCAAGACCATCTATGACTGCGAAACCGTGGACGTCCCCGAGACGATCCATTGCCTGAAATGGCATGCCGAGGCGATCGACAAAATCTATGATCAGGTCTCGCCTGCCAGCGACGATCATATCGCCATGGTGGTGCGCGAGCCGATTGGTGTGGTGGGGCTGGTGCTGCCGTGGAATTTCCCGCTGCTGATGCTGGCGTGGAAGATCGGGCCTGCTCTGGCGGCGGGCTGTTCCGTGGTGGTGAAACCAGCGGCTGAAACGACGCTGACCGCCCTGCGGATGGCGGAACTGGCGATGGAGGCCGGTTTGCCACGCGGCGTGCTGAATATCGTGCCCGGCGGCGGGGCCGAGGTGGGTGAACCCATCGGGCGGCATATGGATATCGACATGGTGTCCTTCACCGGCTCCACCACCACCGGCAAGAAGTTCCTGACCTATTCGGCGGAAAGCAACGCCAAAGAAGTGGTACTTGAGATGGGCGGGAAAAACCCCGCCATTGTGATGGAGGATGCCGAAAATCTGGACCGTGTGGCCGCGCATATCGTCAACGGCGCATTCTGGAACATGGGCGAGAACTGCTCGGCCTCGTCGCGCCTGATCGTGCATAAGGATGTGAAGGCCGAACTGCTGGAGCGGATCGCCCACCACGCGAAGCAATGGAACATTGGCGATCCGCTGAACCCCGAGACCCGCATGGGCGCACTGGTCAGCGAGGGGCATTTCACCAAGGTCAGCGGCTATCTGGAACAAGCCGAAAACGTGGTGATCGGCGGCACCGCCAAGGACGGGTTTGTCGAGGCCACGGTGGTTGAGGTCTCCGGTAACGACGCGGTGCTGGCACGCGAAGAGATCTTTGGACCCGTGCTGTCGCTGATCGAAGTGTCCGGTTTCGATGAGGCCATCAAGATCGCCAATGACACCGACTATGGCCTGTGCGCCTCGATCTTCACGGCCAACGCCAAACGCGCCATTCGTGGGGCGCGGGCGATCCGGGCCGGAACGGTCACGGTGAACAGTTTTGGCGAAGGCGACATCACCACGCCCTTCGGGGGCTACAAACAGTCGGGCTTTGGCGGGCGGGACAATTCGGTCCACGCGCATGATCAATATACCCAGCTCAAAACCATTTGGATTGATCTGGCCGATGACGCGGATGAGGCGGTGGATTGAGCAGCTACACCGCCCGAACCCTGCCCCTCCACCGCGGGCCAGCGGCCTGGAGCGCCATCCTTGGCGCACAGCCCCCAGCCTGCGAGTTGGAAGGCGATATCACGGCTGATTTCACCATTATCGGCGCGGGGTTTGCCGGGCTGTCGGCAGCCCGCCGTTTGATCCAACTACAACCAGATGCAAAGATCGTAGTGCTCGAAGCCGGGCGCGTGGCCGAAGGCGCGGCGGGGCGGAACTCGGGCTTCATGATCGACCTGCCGCATGATCTGGCCTCAGATGATTATGCGGGTGCGGGCGATGACCGGGCGATGATCGCCCTTAACCGGCAAGCCATAGCCTTTGCGCGCGAAGCGGTCGAGCAGTACCAGATCAACCCGAACTATTTCGACCCGGCGGGCAAGGTGAACGGCGCGGCCAGTGCAGCGGGTCACGCCCATAATGAAAGCTACGCAAAGCACCTGGCCAGTCTGGGTGAGACCGCCGAGGTGCTGGACCCCCAGCAGATGCATGAGTTAACGGGCTCGCGCCACTATCGGTCTGGCCTTTACACGCCGGGGACGGTGATGCTGCAGCCTGCGGGATACGTGCGCGGGTTGGCTGCCGGATTGATTAAGGACAGCGTAGCGCTGTTCGAGAATTCCGCCGTAACCGGCTTCGCAAAACAGGGCAGTGCGTGGCTGGTGCAAACGACGCGCGGCTCGGTCAGTACAGGTGCCGTGATCCTGACGGTGAATGGACATCTGGAAAGCTTCGGGATCGAAACCGACCGGCTGATGCAATTGTTCCTGTTCGCGGCCATGACACCCGAACTGGACGCGGATCAGATGGCTGTCATCGGCGGCCAGTCGCGCTGGGGTGTCACACCATCCGACCCGATGGGCACCACGATGCGGCGCATTGATACCGGTCAGGGCGGCAACCGGATCATCACCCGCACCTGCGCGGCGCTGCGCCCTGGAATGGCCGCCACTGCGCGCGATCTGAACCGGGCCGGGCGCGTCATGCAGCGCAAGTTCGATCAACGCTTTCCACAATTGGCGGGCCTGCAAATGCAATACCAATGGGCCGGTCATCTCTGCCTGAGCCTCAATGGTGTATCCGTCGCGCGTGAAATCGAACCGGGTGTCTTTTCCGGCTGCGTTCAAAACGGGCTGGGTACCGCCCGAGGGACTTTGACAGGTATCGCAGCAGCGGAACGCGCCTGCGGGCACAAATCCGACATCACCCGCCATTTCGAGGCCGAACAGCCCCCGAAACGCCTGCCGCCACAGCCCTTCCGCGAACTCGGTGCGAATGCCGTGTTGCGGTGGAAGGAATGGCGTGCGCGGGATGAATGATCAGGGCAAGCTGAGCTTTGCCATACGCCCCCCGTCAACCGTATAGACCTGACCGGTGATGAAACTGGCATCTTTGGAAGCGAGGAACGCCACCAACGCCGCGACCTCCTCGGGTTTGCCGGTGCGGTCGATAGGATGGATGCGCTTGATATCGTCCGCAAACCCTTCGGGATCAGGCATCGAGGCGATGAAATCCACGTTCAGCTCCGTGTCGATCCAGCCCGGAGCCACGGCATTGCAGCGGATGCCTTCGGCCCCGTGATCCACGGCAACCGCGCGGGTCAGCGCGTGCAGCCCTGCCTTGGATGCGCAATAGGCCGCATGGCCGGGATTGCTGCCCAACCCTTCGATGGACCCTATATTGACGATATTACCCCCTGCCCTGCGCAAATACGGCAGCGCGGCTTTGATCAACTGAAACGGGGCGGTCAGGTTGACCGTCAGAGTGCGCTGCCAATCGCCCAGGCTCATGTCTTCGACCGAGGCTTCCTGCATCATCCCGGCATTGTTGACCAGGATATCCAGCCGCCCTGCCCGGTCGATAACCTGATCGACCACCGACTGCGGGCTGTTGGGATCGCTGAAATCGGCCTCAATCCCGTTTTCATCCTCTCCGCGCTGCGCAGAAAACACCTGCGCGCCCTCATCCCGCAGGCGTTCGGCAATGGCACGGCCGATCCCGCTGCGCCCGCCTGTCACCAAGGCGGTTTGTCCTTCAAAACGGGTCATGCGACGGGTTTACCTCCGTTCACTTCTACCAACGCCCCGCACATATACCGCGCCGCGTCCGAGACCAGAAACATCACCACATCCGCGATATCCTCGGGTTCGGCAATTCGGCCCAACGGGACAGACTGGCCCAGTTCGGCCACCGCACTGTCCGGGTCGAAGCCACGCTTTTCAAACCCGGACCGCAACATTGGCGTGTTTACCTCATTCGGGCAGACGGCATTGATGCGGATACCCTGATGCGCGTGGTCCATCCCCATACATTGGGTCAATGAGGCAATGGCCGCTTTGGTCATGCAATAGACTGCATGGTTGGGACCGGGGCGCAGGCCCCAGCAGGATGCGGTGTTGACGATGGCCCCACCCCCTGCGGCGGCCATGATCGGAATCGCGGCGCGGCAGATGCGGAACGGGGCCTCGACATTCACGCCCAGTGACAGGGACCAATCCTGATCCGAGGTCTCGGCAACCGAGCCGCGGGTGATGACACCTGCATTGTTGATCACGATGTCCAGACCGCCCAACAATTCAAAGGCGCTTTGCGGCAGAGCGTCGGTATAGGCTGCGTCCAGCAGGTCGCCGGGCAAATGGGCCTCGGCTGTGATTTCGGCTAGGTCACGGTCAGCCACGGCGACCCGCGCCCCAGCAGTGCGCAGGCGCCTAACGATGGCGGCTCCGATCCCGCCTGCGGCCCCGGTCACAAGGGCGGTTTTTCCTGTCAGATCCATAGTACCTCTGATTTGAAAAAGCCCGCCCGAGAGGACGGGCGGGTGAGTTTCGGGGGAAATGACCTTAGTAGCTTTGGTTCAATTCGTCGGCGGCAGGGATTTCCCGCTCGCGGCGGGCGATATAGTCCAGCAAAGCCTCATTCTTGGCCTCGTCCAGCTTGGGTTCCTGGTACTCGGCCAGCAGGGTTTTGGCGCGGGTCAGGGCGCGTTCGGTGATCTCGACACTACCTTCGGCCTGCCACTGCTCGATCGAGTTGTTGTCGAACAGTTCCGGCATGAAAAAGGCGCTTTGGAAATTGTCCTGCGTGTGTGGGTGGCCCAGATAGTGCCCGCCGGGGCCGACATCAGGCACGGCGGCAAGCGCCTGATCGAAATCACCCCATTTCGGCCCCTCGGCCATGCGGTACGCCATAGCGCATTGTTCGGCGTCAACGATGAACTTGGCGACGGAACAGTGCATCCCGGCTTCATTCCACCCCGCGCTATGCCAGATATAGTTGGCACCCGCATGCATCACCGCCTGCAAGGTGGTGGCAGATTCGTACCCGGCCTGCGCATCAAAGGTCTTGGCACCGCCCAGCGTGTTCGAGGTGCGCCATGGCACGCCGTAATGCCGCGCCATCTGGCCGATCATGAAGTTCATCAGGCTGATCTCTGGCGTCCCGGCCATCGGCGCGCCGGATTTCATCGAGACGGTCGACAGGTAATGCCCATAGATTGCGGGTGCGCCCTTGCGGATGACCTGCGTATAGGCCAGCGCACTCAGCGCCTCGGCGTTCAACTGCGCGACCGTGGCGGGCACGGATGCAGGCGTGTTTGCCCCGCCCAGCACGAAGGGCGAACACAGCACCGGCTGATTGCGGCGACAGAAGGCCCGCATCGCGCCCAGCATCGTCTCATCCCAGACCAGCGGCGAGTTGCCGTTGCAATTGCCGGTCGTGACGGGGTGTTCCTCAAGAAAATCCTCGCTGAACAGGATGGCGCACATCTCCAACACATCCTCGGCGTTCTTGGGACTGGTGGTCATGCCCATGAAGGTCTTGTCCGAGTGTTTCATCGACGAATAGGTAATCCGCAAATGGCGCTGGCTGATCGGGTGATCATAGGGTTCGACGATGTGATGCGCGCTGGAATGCAGCGCGGGCAGCATGTGCGACAGCTTGTGAAACATGGCCAGATCGTCCAGCGTCGGGTTGCGGCGCACATCGTCCAGATCGCGCAGAAAGGGCGCGCCGGTCATGGGCACAAAAATCGAATGCGGCCCGCCCAGTCGCACGTTCTTTTTCGGATCGCGCGCGTGATAGGTAAAATCGCTGGGAATGGTCGCGATCAACTCGCGTACAAGACCACGATCCAGATAGACAAGCTCGCCCTCGACCTTGGCCCCGACTTTCTTCCAGTCCTCCAGCGCGATGGGGTCACGGAACTGAACGCCGACATTTTCGAGAATATCCATCGAGGCGTTGTCGATACGTTCGACCTGTGCACCGTCCATCACCTCACACAAGGGGATACCACGGGTCAGGCCGGGCAGCATGTCGAAGTTGGGCGCAGTGCGCAGGGCGCGGCGGGCAGAACGGCCTCCGGCACGGGTGTTGGTGCGAATGTTCATTGGGCAATCCTCCGATCTTGTCTGTCAGATTGGGGGATTCGGGTGCGGCGCACCTCACTGTTTGCGATATCTGTTTGCAGGAAGCGACACGGCGCTAAAACGAAAAACGCCGCCCCGATGGGGGGCGGCGTCAATCTCAAAGCGTTCAGGACAGCTTATTCAGCGGCCTGAGTCGCGCCGTGCTTGTCACGCTGACCGTCACGGAACAGCGCCTTTGCAAGCGAGATACACATCAGGCCCATCACTGCAGTAAACGGCAGCGCCCCGATGATCATCGCGTTGCGCAAGGCATCCATCGGGTTGTTCTCACCAGCGGCCAGGATCAGCGCACCGATTACAGCCGTCAGGATAACACCCCAGATGATCCGGTGCTTGATACCGGTTTCCTGGCTACCGCCGGACATGATGGTGTTCATCACCAGAATGCCCGAGTCCGCCGAGGTCACCAGGAAGGTCATGATCAGGATCACGCACATGACGTTCAGCATGGACAGCAGCCCACCGTCGATCATGTAGGACAGGGTCACGAACAGCTTGCTTGTGTTCGAGGCTCCGATGATCGCGCCTTCTGCGGCACCGGCCAGTTCCAGATCAATCGCGGTACCACCCAGAACGGTCATCCAGGCAAAGCACACCAGCGCCGGTGCGAACACGCAGCCCAGGATGAACTCACGAACCGAGCGACCCTTGGAGATGCGCGCCAAGAACAGACCCACGAAGGGCGAGAACGCGATCCACCAGGCCCAGTAGAAGGTGGTCCAGCCTGCCTGCCAGCCGAACTGACGGCCTTGCTCACCCGCAGCATAGGCTGCAGCCAAAGTCGCCTCGTCCAGCTCGGCCGCTGCGCCTTCCAGACCGCTCTTGAAGCCATCAAAGCTGCCCCAAGCATTGGTTGCGCCACCCATCAGATCAGCCGCATGCGCCTGCGCCTCGGCAGGAAGTGCCGCCGCGAATGCTTCGGCCGACAGCGGACCGTAAGCGTTAAAGCTCAGCGAGATGAAGTGCAGGATGTAGTCAATCATCGCCGAGCCATAGGTGGTCATGGCAAAGACGAAGGATCCGAACACAACGAAGGTGCCCAGCAGGATGATCGACAGAACCAGGTTCAGGTTCGACAGGTACTTAACACCACGGCCAACACCCGAAACCGCCGAGATGATCGACAGGCCCATGATGACCACCAGACCCGAGATCAGGCCCACTTTGCTGGGGGTCGGAACCTCGCCGCCCAGATCCATGATCCACCCCATGCCGGTGATGGCATAGAGACCGTCAATGAACTGGCTAACACCATAACCGATGGTCACGGACACGCCGAGGATCGTTGCAACAACGCCCAGAACATCGACCACGTGGCCGAAGAAGCCGTTGACGAAACGACCGAACAGCGGAGTCAGCGCCGAACGAATGGTCAGAGGCATACCGCGCGTATAGGCGTAATAGGCCAGCGACAGACCGGTCACCACGTAGATCGCCCAGGCATGGAAGCCATAGTGCAGATACGTAAAGCGATAGGCCGACTGCAGCGCATCGGGCGAGTTCCCCTCGACGGCGCCGGACACGACAACGGGGTTCGATCCCCACAGACCCAGCGGTTCAGCCGTTGCGAAAACCATCAGGCCCACGCCCAGACCAGCACCGAACATCATCGAGAACCACGAGAAATTCGAGAATTCAGGCTTTTCGCCTGGCTGACCCATTACGCGGCGACCCGTTGAGGGAATGAACGCGACAGCTGCGAGGAAGAAGAAGAAGAAGCCGACAATAACGATGTAGAAGCTGTTGAAAACTTCAAGCAACTTACCGTTCAAGCTGCCCAGAGTGCTGTTGGCGTTGGCGGGGAATACAAGCGCCCACAGAACCAGACCGACCATGATGGCCTTACTGATAAGCGCAATAGGGACGCTGTAGTTTTCATAGAAACCGGCATCTGCCGTTTCTATCTCAACGTCCGTAAAGGGTTCGGGTATCGACATGCTTTCCTCCGTGTTGTCGTTCGAATTTGGTAGCGATGGCTAAGATTGGTCTTGGCTTGTTTCGGATAATCAATCTTTGCATCTGTGTGCGATATCGACGGATCTGGTCTTGTCTATCCAGACAATGTCAGATCCGGATGTCCTGTCATTTTGCGGTTCCGTTTCGAGGTGACCGAGGTTGGGTTGCAAAAAACTCAACACAGCCCACCCTTGGACCGTCTGCAATCCTGTCCCTTGAGGTTGTGTTCCGCGTGTCCATCAATGTCCCTCTTTGCTTGTTACTTACGTCAGCTTGGGTCGTCGATCTGCGGCAGCACCGTCTTGCATCTTTAGGACAGAAGCCCCAAATGGCCTACTGGACACGACAATTATTGGTGAGGCTGACTATAGTGTCGTCACCGCTGGAATTCGGTCAGAACCGACACATTGGTCAAATTTGGCGACATTGACCGTAAACGTGAACTCAGAAAACACCAAATCTTAAATGCTTACTGGCTTTCACCTGCAACAAAACTAATACTAGAGTGAATGAAATTAATCCCAAAACTGACGACGATTCCCAACCATCATGTCCAGACGCCACTATAACCTTCCGCCCCTGACCACCTTATCCGCGTTCGAAGCCGCGGCGCGGCACCTCAGCTTCAAGAACGCGGCCGAGGAACTTTCCGTCACCCCCGGCGCCGTCAGCCACCAGATCAAGGCGCTTGAGGGCGACCTGGACACGGCCCTGTTTCAGCGAAAGCACCGGGGCGTTGATCTGACCGAAGATGGCAAAGCCTTGTACGAGGCGCTGTCGTCCTCTTTCGCCCGTATCTCGAAAACACTGGGCACCATCCGGGATCGCGCCTCGGTCGGGAAGGTCACGGTGGGGTCAACGACGGCCGTTGCCGCCCTTTGGTTGTCCCCCGCTGTCATCCGGTTCTGGCGCGACATGCCCGAGGTCAATGTTGATCAGTTGTCTCAGGACCGCGCATTTCGCGATCGGCCGGATGTAGACTTCTTCATCCGCTATGGCCGTGACAGCGACCCCGGCCTTTCGAACACGCCATTGTTCCGCGATCATCTGGTGCCGGTGGCCAGCCCCGACGTCGCTGAAAGGCTGACCGGAGCCAGCTTGGAGGAACTCGCATCCCAGCGATTGATTCACCTTGAGTCGGAAGACCGTAGCTGGACGACCTGGCCCGAATGGTTTCAGCAATTGGGGTATAACGGCACAATTCCGATTGAATCCCGCGTGAACAGCTATTCGGTCGCCCTGCAGCTTGCCCGCAAGGGGGCTGGGTTGGCGCTGGGATGGCAGCGCCTTATCCAGCCGATGCTGCAATCGGGCAAGCTGGTCGCCATCGGCCCTCATCAACTGACCGCGCCGAACCAGTTCTACCTCGTCGGCCGCCCCGACGAAGACCTGTCCGACAGCGCACGCGCCCTGAAAAACTGGATCATTCAAGAGGTTCAAGACGGCTCGGTTTAGGTGAAGTCACTCTCTGATGAGGTTTTCTGATATTGAGAGGGGCCCTGCCCTTCCGCCAATACAGATCAAACGCATCCAGCACCACCTTCAGGAGAGCCCGATGAACAAGCATAGCCCGCTGTCCTCCGTTCTGGCCGATGTGAACGTCGCCAACGGTCTGCCCAACGAACATTATGTCGACCCGACTGTCTTTGCCGAGGAGCGGAAGTCGGTCCTTTATGCAAACTGGTCCGGGATCGGGTTCGGCAAGGATGTGCCCGAAGAAGGCGACGCCAAGCCGGTCGACTTTCTGGGAATGCCCCTGCTGATCGTGCGTGACCGCGACGGAGAGGTCGGCGTTTTCCAGAACACCTGCCGCCACCGCGGTATGATCCTTGTAGATACGCCGCGCAAGATCGGCGGCGCGATCCGCTGCCCCTACCATAGCTGGTGCTACAGCCTGAAAGGAGAGCTGCGCGCAACCCCGCATGTGGGCGGCCCCGGCCACAACACCCACGAAGACGTTGACCGCAAGGATCTGGGTCTGGTCCGGGTCCGATCCTATGTCTGGCGCGACGTGATCTTTGTGAACGTGGATGGCAACGCCCCAGCGTTCGAAGATGCCCATGCCGCCCTGCTGGAGCGTTGGAAGGAATTTGACCAGCCTGTGTTTCACGGCGGCGAGACGTCTTCGTTCAAACTGGAGGTCAAGACCAACTGGAAACTGGCGGTCGAGAATTATTGCGAAAGCTATCACCTGCCCTGGGTCCATCCCGGCCTGAACAGCTATTCCCGGCTAGAAGATCACTACAACATCGAAGAACGCGGGCATTATTCCGGTCAGGGCACGCTGGTCTATCGTCAGTTGACCGATCAGGACGGCGCGACCTTTGAAGATTTTGACGGCCTCAGCGACAAGTGGAACGAAGGCGCGGAATATGTGGCGCTCTATCCGAATGTCCTGCTGGGCGTTCAGCGCGACCACGCCTTCGCAATCGTGCTGGAACCGGTCGATCAGGAAAACACGGTTGAGCATATCGAACTGTATTATGCGAAAAGTGTCGAGGACACGCCCCAGCATGACGGGTTGCGCGCCTCAAACGCGCAACTCTGGAAGACAGTGTTTGAAGAAGACGTCTTTGTTGTCGAAGGCATGCAGAAAGGCCGCCACGGTGTCCTGTTCGATGGCGGACGTTTCTCGCCTGCGATGGACGGGCCGACGCATAACTTCCATCACTGGGTGGCGACGCAGATCGAAAACGGTCGCGAGGAATAGAACCACGAACCGGTCGGCCTGCGCCGACCGTTCCCGGCGGAGGCCCAATGGACAAGACAGATTTGGATCGTCTGTTGCTTGAGGCGCATGATCGCAACGATCATGACGCCTTGATCCGCTATTATACTATGGCCGCTGACGAGCGTGAGGCTGCGCAGGATGTCGACGCGGCTTGCTTCTATCTGACCCATGCTTTTGTTTTTGCTCTGGAATCCGGCGCACCCGAAGCGGAACCTCTGAATGCGCGATTGGCCACTTATGGGCGCGCGCATCGGTTGGAATTCTGAGATTAGCTTCGCGTTAAACCTGCTCAACCCAGCATGAGAATTATGTCCGTTGCCCGGTCTGCGCCGATGGTGACAGAAAGCGCGAGGAACCCAACTTTGATACGGCAGGCTCATGAAAACGAATGCACAGGCGGTGGTGATTGGCGGCGGGGTGATCGGGTGCTCGATCCTCTATCATCTGACCAAACTGGGATGGTCGGACGTTGTGCTGCTGGAACGGGATGAGCTGACCTCGGGCTCGACCTGGCATGCGGCGGCAAACATCCACGGGCTGCATGACAGCACTAATATCAGCCGCATTCAACACTATACGATGACCTTGTATAAAGAGCTTGAGGCCGAGACCGGCCAAAGCTGTGGCGTGTTCCAGCCCGGCTCGCTTTATCTGGCGCAGACCGAGGAACGCGAGCATCAACTGCGTCTGCAGGCAGCCAAGGCCAAGCTCTATGGCATGAATTTCTATGAGATCAGCATAGAAGAGGCACAGCGCCTGAACCCGCTGGTCAATTATGACGGCATCCGCTGCGTCATGTTTGAACCCGATGGCGGTAATGTGGACCCCTCGGGCGTGACCAACGCCTATGCGGTGGGTGCACGCCAGCGCGGGGCCGAAATTCACCGCTTTACCCCCGTCACGGCAACGGATCAGCAAGAGGACGGCACGTGGATCGTGCGCACACCAAAGGGTGACATTCGCACGCCGTGGGTGGTGAATGCAGCCGGTCTGTGGGGCCGCGAAGTGGCCAAGCTCGCGGGGATTGAGCTGCCCCTGCAACCGACCGAGCACCAGTATTTCGTGACCGAAGCGATGCCGGATGTTCAGGCGCATGGCACCCGCCTGCCCTCGGTCAGTGACCGCGATGGAGAGTATTATCTGCGTCAGGAAGGAAACGGCCTGCTGGTCGGCGCCTATGAGAAAGACATGAAGTTCTGGGCCGAAGACGGCACGCCGCTGGATTTCGCCCATGACCTGTTCCCCGACGATCTGGAGCGGATCGAAGAAAACATGATGAACGCCATCGAGCGCCTGCCCGCCGTGGGCGAGGCCGGGATCAAGCGCGTCATCAACGGCCCGATGATCTGGTCGCCGGACAGCAACGTGCTGATGGGTCCGGTGCCCGAGGTAGATGGCTATTTCTGCTGCAACGGCATCATCCCCGGATTCTCGCAATCGGGCGGCATGGGTCTGATGGCGGCACAATGGATCATCGAAGGTGAAACCCAATACGACATGTTCGCCTGGGACATGGCCCGCTTCGATACATGGGCCACGAAGGACTTCACCAAGGCCCGCGTGCAGGACCAATATGCACACCGCTTTGCAATCCACTTTCCGAACGAGGAACGCAGCGCCGGACGTCCGGCCCGCACGCGACCCATCTATGACCGGCAGGCGCAGATGGGGGCCGTATTCGGCCTGAACGCCGGATGGGAGCACCCGCTGTGGTTCGCCGCAACGCCGGGGGCCACCGACACCAACGGCTTTACCCGGCAGAACTGGTGGGGGTCCGTGGGTGAAGAATGCCGGATGCTGCGTGACTGGGCCGGGATCATCGACATCTCGAACTTTGCCAAATACGTCTGCCGTGGACCGGGGGCCGAGGCGTGGCTGAATGCCGTTTTCGCCAACAAAATGCCAAAGGCGGTTGGCCGGTCCTGCCTGACGCCTCTGATCTCGAAACGCGGCGGGATTGCGGGGGACTTCACCGTGACTCGTGTGGCCGAAGATGAGTTCTGGATCATCGGATCCGGTATGGCCGAGCGGTATCACAAGAGGTTTTTCAAACAGGTCCCTCTGCCGGACGGTACGGTATTCGAAAGCAAGACCGAAACGATGTGCGGCTTTAACGTCGCAGGCCCAAAATCGCGCGAGATTCTGCAACAGCTGACCAACACCTCTCTGACAACCGATAATTTCCCCTTCATGCGATCGGCCAGACTCGAGCTGGCCGGGATCGACGTATTGGCCCTCCGCGTGTCCTTCACCGGTGATCTGGGGTGGGAGCTCCACTGCGCGACCGAGGATCAGGCACGGCTCTATGACGCTTTGCTTGAGGCTGGCAAGGAGTTTGGCGCAGGTCCAGTGGGCAGCCGGGCGCTGATGTCACTGAGGGTTGAAAAATGCTACGGCTCGTGGAGCCGGGAATACAGCCCCGAATACTGGCCGCAGGAGGTTGGGTTGGATCGCTTGTGCAAATTCGACAAGGATTTCCTGAACAAGGAAGCCGCGCAGAAGGTTCTGGAAAACCCTGCTCGCGAACAGCTGGTCTTGCTGCATCTGGACGAATCCGATGTGACGGCGTCCAACGCTGACGCAACCGGTGGTGAGCCAATCTTCAAAGACGGCGAAGGCATCGGTCGTGTAACGTCGGGCAGCTATGGCTACACGGTCGACATGTCGCTGGCGCTTGGGTATGTCAAAAACGCCCAGCCCGGCGATGAGGTCGAGGTGATGGTGCTGGGCCGCCCGCACAAGGCCACCATCCTGCATGAGCCGCCCTTTGACCCGAAAGGTAAGAAACTGCGCGCCTGATCAAACCGTGATCAGCACCTGACCTAACGGGACCCTATCCACGCGCCTGCTCAGTTTATATCCTGAACGCACCACCACGGTCGCTTTGGGAGGGGCGAACGCATGGAACATGAAACGGACATGCTGATCGTCGGCGCCGGGTTCTCGGGGCTGATCATGGCGATCGAGGCGCGAAAACGCGGGATCACCGATATCGCGATCCTTGAAAAGGCCAGCGATATCGGCGGGACATGGCGCGAAAACACCTATCCCGGCGTGGCCTGTGACGTGCCTTCGCACCTTTATTCCATGGCCACGCATCTGAACCCCGACTGGAGCCGCGCCTATGCGGGCGGGGCCGAGATACAGGCGTATCTGCAAAAGGTCGCACAGGACGAAGGGCTTTACGACCTGTGCCATTTCCACCAGCGCCTGAAAGCGGCGCGGTGGGACGGGGCGCGTTGGCAGGTCGAAACCCACGAGGGACAGCGCTGGTCGGCTCGGTTTCTTGTGTCCGCAATAGGCGCCCTGCATATCCCCAGCATTCCAGACATTCCCGGCGCAGACAGTTTTCCCGGCCTCAGCTTTCACTCTGCCACGTGGAATCACGATGTTCCTCTTGCAGGCAAACGTATCGCGGTCGTGGGAACTGGCGCTTCGTCCGTTCAGTTCGTCCCTGAAATCGCGAAAATGGCGGGCCAAGTCACGATCTTTCAGCGCAGCGCGCCCTATGTGCTGCCCCGCCCCGATGGACCCATCGCGCCTTGGGTGCGTCGGCTATATCAACTTCTGCCCATATTGCCCCGGCTTCGCCGCAAACTGATCTACCTGGTTTTCGAATACCGCCACCGGGTCTTTCGCGGCGACAAGGGGGCCGTTAACTTTGCCATGAAGATGTGGCGTAATTCGCTGGAAAAAGCGATCTCGGACCCGACCCAACGCGACATGCTGACGCCCGACTATCAGATCGGCTGCAAACGTATCCTAAGCTCCAACGACTGGTACCCTGCCCTTGCGCGCGACAACGTAACGGTCGTGCCACAAGGCGTGGCCGCAATCGAGGGCGATCAGATCATCGCCGCTGACGGCATGCGAACTCAGGCCGATATCCTGATCTGGGGCACCGGGTTCAATGTCACGGAAACGGTCGAATTTCTGGATATCACCGGAACAAACGGCCTGAGTTTGCGGAAGGCGTGGTCTGATGGGATGAAGGCCAATCTGGGCACCGCAATCGCCGGATTTCCGAACTTCTTCATTCTGTTGGGCCCCCACACCGGGCTGGGTCATAACTCGGTCGTTCTGATGATCGAGGCGCAGGTGCGTCATATCGGGCGCGTATTGGATGAAATGAACAGCAAGGGCACCCGGACCATCACCCCGGTTGCTGAAAAACAGGCGGCCTTCTTGCAGGAAATGCAGGACCGGCACGTGGACAGTGTCTGGCAGGCCGGAGGGTGTACCTCGTGGTATCAGGATGCCGATGGCCGCAACACCACCCTTTGGCCCGGCACCGTTTCAGAATATGAAAAGCGCATGGCGCAGTCCGGGCTCGAGCAATACTCGGTCGTCCTGACCCAAAGTGGAGAGCGTTGAGATGACCACCTTATTGATTATCGTTCTTTTGATCGCCGTATTTTTCGGAGCCATGAACCTCTGGACCCGAAAGCTGACTCAGGACGGCTTGAAGCAGGTTCCGCAACTGGGTCAGATCACCCCGGTACGCGGCGGCAGTATTCACTATGTCGAAGCAGGCGACCCAGCGAAACAGACCATCGTGATGATCCACGGCCTGGCCGGGCAGTTGCAGCATTTCACCTATGCCATGGTCGATATGATGGCGGATGATTACCACGTCATCGCAGTCGACCGCCCCGGCTGTGGGTATTCGACGCGCGATACAAGCGATCTGGGTCAACTGCACGAACAGGGCCGGATGATACAAGAGGTGCTGGATGCCAAGGGCGTGGATAATGCCGTCTTGGTGGGGCATTCGCTGGGCGGAGCCGTCTCACTGGCGATGGCGCTGGACAATCCGGACAAGATAAAGGCACTGGCGTTACTGGCCCCGTTGACTCAGGTCATGCAGGGTCCGCCGGACGTTTTCAAACCACTGGCGATCCGAACAGAATGGCTGCGCAGTTTTATCGGAAACACGATTGCAGTGCCGATGGCCGCCAAGACTGCCCCTCATACTCTGGGCATCGTGTTCGGCCCCGAACCAGCGCCCGAAGATTTTCTCGATCGTGCAGGGGGGGCCTTGGGTCTGCGCCCGACGGCTTTTGTCACCGCGTCACAGGATGTTGCGGGCATTGAAGACAGCATGGACGCGCAGGCCGCGCGTTACGCAGACCTGAAAGTCCCCGGCGGCATCCTGTACGGCCAAGAAGACGCCATCTTGTCCCCCGAAGCACATGCCGCGCCCATGACGCAGTTCGGCCTGACCGATGAACGGCTTGAGGGGCTGGGACATATGATACCGATCACGGCCCCCGACACCTGCGTCGCTTTTATCCGCCGCGTCGCAGAGGCCGCAGGCACCACAGATAAGACGGGCTGAAGCAGCGCCAAAAAGAATCCCGGTTTGGGGGTCATTTCCCTCTTGACCCTCTCGGGCCCCTCCCTTAAATCGCCTCTCACTCGTGGCGGAGTAGCTCAGTTGGTTAGAGCAGCGGAATCATAATCCGCGTGTCGGGGGTTCAAGTCCCTCCTCCGCTACCAAAATCCCCAGCATGTCAGTTAGAGACGCGCTCACGGCGGTGGGCATCGCCTTTGTTACAGCAGGCCTCGCGCTGCGGCTGGAGGTTTCGTTCCTCGTGGCGGGCATGGTTGTCGCCGCGGTCAGCGCCTAATCAGTCTGGATCGTTTCAAGAAAGGCGAGCAAATTCGCAAGCGGTAGGCCGACCATCATTCGTTGCCCGTTGGACAAAGGCATCGCGATTTGCTGGTCTGTCTCGAACACTGCACCAAAGATGGGCATTTCGCCCCCGTGGGCGAGCAGTTGTGAACGGCCATCAATCTGTTCAGCTATGCGAGCTATCGGAAACACGCCGTCGTTTTCAGCCGCCAATTTAGTCAGGTCGGGTGTTCGAATAGCCAGCATGTCGGCCATTGGCCCGTCCCCGGTCGCTTCGAAACCGTGGCATTGCCAGCAATATGTCCGGTACAGATTATTGCCGTCCTGAATGCTGATATCCTGCGCCAAAGCAGATCCGGTGACGAAAAACGCCAACAAAACCGTGTAAAAACCCTGCATTTTCTCCTCCATCGCGCTGTCTCAGTTAAGGACTAGTTTTATTGGTGCCGTTGAGGAGCTTCTTTGACCTCGCTCATGTTGGTCACGCCAATCCGACTGTCGCGTCGGTGGATGCACCGGAAGACTGGAGCGCAGCACCCGTGACCGCCCCAGTAAACAGGGTCGACGTGAACCGGCCGATAACACCGTGAACGGATTTCCATCCCAAAACTCGCTCTGATGAACAGGTTGGCTTTGTCCGTTCGTCCGACTGCAACCGACAGTTCACTTGTGTTCAGCGTCGCAAACCCAACGTGAAGCGTTTATTGACATAGATCAAAGCACCAACACGACTCACATAGTGAAATACGAATGTTTCAACGCGATCTACGTTCACTGACCTGTCCCCATACAAACATGAAGGTGAACGGAATTCTGAAGACGTGGAAGTTCCACACAGGGGGCTCGGCAAAAGTAGTGACGAGCCCCCTTATTGTTAATTGGCGGTCTATCAGCCTGAGCGTCGAGACTAATGCCAGTGAACGCGGTCTTGATCATAGGTTTCGCCCCGCCTGCGACCGCGGAGAGCAACAAGAAGGGCGCCTCGGGCACACCTTATCTAGGGCATCGGTGAAGAAACCTTATGAACACGATTGATCCACCAGAACAAAAACTCCGACGGGCCCTTACGACTCCGTTGCTCACGCTTTATGGGCTTGGTGTAACAGTCGGAGCCGGAATTTACGTTTTGGTCGGCGCAACAGCGGACCTTGCCGGTCCGTTTGCGGCGTTTTCATTTGTTGTGGCTGCGTCAGTGGTGTCATTAACGGCACTTTCATACGCGGAACTTGCAACACGGTTCCCCGTCAGCGCCGGTGAAGCCGCCTATGTTGAAGCGGGCTTCCAAAAAAACTGGATGGCCGTTTTGGTCGGCCTTGCTGTCGCAGCTTCGGGTGTTATCTCCGCATCTGCCGTTGCAATTGGCGCAGCATCGTATCTGCACGCTTTGACCGGTTTGGCGGCCCCTCTTTTGACCATCAGTGTTGTGTTGATCATGGGTACCATCGCGCTTTGGGGGATCACCGAGTCGGTCTTTGTTGCGGCCGTCATTACGATTATCGAGATCGCGGGTCTTCTCTTTGTGATTGGCTGGGGCATGTCGATCCAGGACCCGCAAGGATACCCGCTTAGCTCGATGCGCCCTCCCCTTGAGATCGACGCATGGAGAGGAATCTTCGCAGCCTCTCTTCTCGCCTTCTTTGCCTTCGTGGGTTTCGAGGACATGGCAAATGTGGCCGAAGAAGTGAAAGACCCTGTTCGCACCATCCCAAAAGCGATTTTACTCACGCTTGTTCTGGCGACTGTTTTGTATCTCGGGACTTCAATGACGGTTCTGCTTGTGGTGCCGATCGAAAAGCTGTCGACATCCGCGGCTACGCTCGCGCTGGTATTTTCAACTGCGCCCGAGATGATCCAAAATGGGTTTTCCGCAGTCGCAATCGTGGCAACCGTCAATGGCGTACTGATCCAGATGATCATGGCCTCACGGGTGATCTATGGGCTGGCCGACCGGGACCACCTGCCGAAAGTTCTGGCCATAGTGCCCAAGGCAACACAGACGCCAGTGGTCGCGACCCTACTGGTCGTGGCGATCATCGTGTTGCTGACACAAACACTTCCGATTGGAATATTGGCAGAACGCACGTCGCAGATCGTTCTGGGCGTCTTTGTGCTGGTCAACACCTCGCTGATCCTGCTGAAGTTGAAACCGGACAATTCTGCCAAGCATTTCCGCGTGCCTCTTTTCGTGCCAATCCTAGGTGTGATCACCAGCGGATTGCTTTTCGGAGCTGGATTTCTCTAAGTAAAAGTAACGAACCAAAGGCCCAAACGGACCTACTATGACACATGACGACTGACCAAATCTCCTTGCGATCAAAGCTCTGGGCCTGGTGGCATAGAACCTTTGTTGATCTGGCTCAGCAGTTGCAGTGGTCCTACCTGCCGCCGTTGATGGTGTATTTCGCGGCCGGGGTATCCGGCCTGACGTCGGTGGTCGGCGCATTTTTCCTGAAAGATTACCTCGACTTATCCGCCTCTTTCGTTGCGGGTCTGGCGTTTTGGACTGGCATCCCTTGGATTCTAAAAATGCCGCTTGGTCATATCGTCGACCTGTTTTGGCGCTGGAAATCCCTGCTGATCCTATTTGGCGCGTCCCTGATCACGTTGTCTTTGGCCACCATGTATGGGCTTGTGACCGCGCCTGCGCAGATGGCGTCCGTTATGCCGCTGGAAGACTGGTATGTTTTCGCTCTGCTTTTGGCACCTTCGGGCTATGCCATTCAGGATGTTGTTGCGGATGCCATGACAGTCGAGGCTGTTCCCAAGGTCAATCAAAACGGCCTCGCCTTTACACCTGAAGAAACCCGCGCTCAGCACACGACAATGCAAACCTTGGGCAGGGTCTCGATCATTTCCGGGTTCGCAGCGGTTGCGGCTGTAAACATCTGGATTTTTTCGGGAACCGAGGACCTGCAAAAACCCGATCGTCTCGCGCTTTATGGCCAGGTTTACCTGACAGCTCTGGCCATTCCCGTTTTGTCCGTCAGCGGTGTCGTTCTTCACGGAATAATTCAGCGCCAGCGTGTTCGGCGCGGGCACCTTCCGTTCAAGCCGGATGACATCACCGAGGTCAAATGGTCCATCTTACTTGGTGGCCTCGCCTTCGTCGTGCTCAGCATTGTTCTGGGAACGGCGGATTTCGCGTTTGCGCAAGAGACCGTCTTTGCGGTTTCACTTACGGTGATCCTTTACCTCATGTCTCGTCTGCTGAAGGAGTTGGAACCGGCACAAGCCAAAGCGCTGGTCGGAACCGCAATAATCATTTTTGTATTTCGCGCTGTGCCTCTACCGGGGCCTGGTCTGACCTGGTTCGAAATCGACGAACTGGGGTTCGACGAACAGTTTCTTGCAATCCTGGCTTTGCTAACGTCGCTGCTGGCGTTGCTTGGATTGATCGTTCTTCGGCCATTTATGGCCAATCGCTCTATTGCGCAGGTGGTCGTCTTGCTGACGCTCGCTGCGGGCGTGCTCGCCCTGCCCAACCTTGCCCTCTATTACGGCGTGCATGAATGGACAGCGGCGCATACCGGCGGAGTTGTCGACGCTAGGTTCATTGCCATTCTCGATACCGCTGTTGAATCTCCACTCGGCCAGATTGCCATGGTTCCGATGCTGGCCTGGATTGCGCGTAATGCCCCAGTTCAGTTGAAAGCAACCTTCTTTGCGGTGATGGCATCGTTTTCCAACATGGCCTTGTCAGCCAGCAGCCTCAGCACCAAGTACCTCAACCAAACATACGTCGTCACACGCGCCGTCACCAACCCGGAGAGCGGTATCGTTACGTCTACCGCAGACTATAGCCAACTCGGATACTTACTGATTTCAGTGGCCCTGATTTCGGTGATCGCTCCGCTTGTGACAGTTTTCATAGTTCAAAAATCGCGCTTCCGTACGCGCGAGTAGTCATTAGCTTTCTGTCTCTCTCAGCAAAGCTATGAGATGTGCAACTGGAACCCCAATGTTGGAACCACCGAACTCGGGCAGGATCGCGGCATTAATGGCAACCACCTCACCCCGTCGATTTAAGGCAGGTCCTCCGCTTCCACCCGTTGTGGTTTCGGCATCATAGACAATGGCACCCGTGCTGGTCCGCGCGACGATCCCTCGGCTGGCAAGCGGATGGATCTTGCTTTGCGCTGAAAGCCGTGACGCAATGGACCAGAAGTTCAGAGTTCCATCTTGCTCGAGCGTTTCCAAAAAGCCTGGACCCGCCTGCGCGATCAAAGCTTTCAAACCCGTGGGGTAACCCAGCAGGTACAGCTCTTCACCGACGCGCGACGTGGTCGCCGCCAATGGTATTCCAAGGCCCTGAACGCGGCTTGGATCCACGGCCAAAATCGCCAAGTCTGCCGTTTCACTGAACCGATCCAAATGCGCCTCTATCGGCTCTGTCTGATCCGGCAAATAGGCCAAAAGCCGTAACATTTCCGGTTCAAGACCCGCGTCGTTCAACGCTTTTTCTTGGTCCCCCGAGGTCCACGGCAATGCGACATGGCGGTTGGTTGCCATTAACGGAACCCCTTCAATCAGAAACCCGGTTCCGGTGAACTGAAATTCGGCAGGGTCGCCTGTCCCGTCAGGTTCGATCCAAGGTTGGCCAAACGGCGTTTTCAGGTTTTCTCCGTTCGGCCCCAGCATGTGCCGCAACAGCTTCCCGCTTTGAACGTGGCGCAATCCATAAGCCCCTTGAAGGAAAGCAACGGATCGAGTGGATGCCGCAATGACGCGCGTGGGCGCCCCCGCCCGCTGTTCGAGGGTTCCAAGACGTTGCTCGGTCGACAGAACCTGGTTTTCGAATGCATCACGCAGCGAAGCCAGATCGTCTGGCGAAAGCGCATCTTCTCGCGTCTGCGCAAGCATTACCGCGACTGCTTCGATCTTGCGGGATTCCTGTTCGATACTGTCGGCCAAACGCTTGTCGCTTTGATAAAGCAGGTATCCAAACCCCGCGATCGCAAATAGCATCGCAAGAACCGTGATCCTGAAAAGAACTGTGGTCTGAGACGCAAGCCGCCGCCCACTATCCCGCAGCGCACCCGACATTTTCCTTGCGAACGGTCGGCGACTTGTCCGGGTGTAAGCAAATGCGTCACTCAGGATATCTTCGACTGTATGACGCGCAGGAAACGAGTGATCGCATAACCTGTATCGAGACATCGGGCCCTTTTCGCCGAACTCGATCATGTCACCATGAGCAAGCGACCCTGACGAGATTTTCTGCCCATTCACCCATATATTACGCCCCGATGACGCGGTTATCGCGTATCCGTCTTCAGTCCATTGAAGAAAGGCAATGTCGTTATCGTGAGGGGGCAAATCGTCTTTCGGTCTTAGGCTCAACCCCCTGCTTTCACCGACAGAGACAGTCAGAGCAGTGTCGACAAGCCAATTCACGTTGCCGCGTGACGGTCCCGTCAGGCTTTCCAGGAAAGCCCGCACCTCGCCTTTGTCACCATGACCTGAGGGCGCGATCTCATTCTCGCCCGGATGTCGCATTTTGGTCCCCTGTCCTTACACGATGGGGCATTCTAACATACGGCGACACCAAACTCACCGTCACCCACGCGTGAGCAATTGATCCAATCCACGCAGCCTCTTGCAATCTCCAACTAGATCAATGGTCCCACTTGACCGCGACGCTCAGAAAGCCGACCGAAGATCGCCCGTTTCATCATGCGCAACCTTCTTCGTCTCCATTTCGCACCGCAAGATTGACCAATGTCAGGAGTCTTGATCGGATTTCCGGGTCAGCCTAGCGTTTACCCTAAATGAGCTTAGGTGTCAGACCTGCATCACAGCGGAGCAAAACCGTATGAAATGGCCGTATTTAGTGCTGATCTACGTTTTGCTGGTTTTGGCTCCACTGGGGTTTTCCTGGTCCCTTGGCTGGCCGCCGCGATCATTTCATCAAGAGCTCGCGTCCGGGCTTGGAATGCTTGCCTATTCAATAATCCTCGTGGAGTTTCTTCTGTCCGGACGGTTCAGGTTCATCTCTTCGGGATTAGGTATGGATGTGACCATGCGGGTGCATCAATTGATGGCGCGGACGGCACTGGGCTTTGCATTGGTTCACCCGCTTTTGTACCAAAGCACACCTTCTGGCGGACGCCGCCCGTGGGATACAACGCACCACCTAACGGTTACGACCGACTTTTCTGCGTTGGTGTCAGGTATCGGCGCATATTTTTTGCTCGTCATTCTGGTCGCCTCGGCGATTGCCCGCAAATCCCTTGAATACAAATATGAAACATGGCGCCTCTTGCACGGATTGGGGGCCTTGGTGCTTGCCAACCTGTTGTTGCACCATACCGTCTATGCCGGACGATATGGCAGTCATCCGTTGTTGACGTATTTCTGGTTTGCCATGACCGGCGTTGCCGTCGGAACCCTACTGTATGTTTATCTCATTCGCCCAATGCGCCAGCGCAAAAGGCCATGGCGGGTCACTTCCGTGTCTCGCCTCACACCCAGGCAATGGGAATTGCGCCTTAGGCCCGATGGTCATTCGGGGCTGGCTTTCGAAGCTGGCCAGTTTGCATGGCTCAATGTCGGCCACAGTGCGTTCTCTTTAAACGAGAACCCATTCTCGATAAGTTCAGCACCCGCGGACGGCCGCGAAGTGTCATTCGTCATAAAAGAGCTTGGGGATTTCACACGCAGCCTGGGGCAGATCGCTGTACAAACACCAGCCTATCTGGACGCCCCCTACGGAAACCTGTCGATCAACAACCGTCCTGAGAAAGGCATCGTTCTGGTCGCAGGTGGTGTCGGGATCGCGCCGATGCTGAGCATAGTGCGCCATGTAAACTCGACCGGGAAACAGCTAGATCTCAAGCTTATCTACGGAAACAGGGTGGAAGAGCAGATTGCATATCGGCAAGAGTTGTCCCAAGAAGACGCGGTATTTGTTTTGTCCGAACCGCCAAAGGATTGGCGCGGAGAAACAGGATTGATCGACGGCCCCCTTTTGGACCGCAATTTGTCTTCTGAACAGTTTGAACACTGGCTGTTTGTTCTCTGTGGCCCTCCTGCCATGATGGACACCGTCGAAGACCACCTCATCGCGCGCGGGACAGCGTCAAACCGGATTTTGTCTGAAAGGTTTGACTATGATTAACCCGATCAGGACCCTGCCCACACGCCAAAAGGTGAAACGCGCCGTGTGGGGCGTCAGCTTCGCAATTATCATCGCTGTCGTAGTCTTTTCCTTAAGGTAGCAACACAGGCCAACAACCCTTTGCTCGCTTCGCAAATGATGATCAACGGCTGGGCAAACCAGCACTCCTCTCAGGCGAAAACCTAACAAATTGGATGTTCTGAGTTTATTTTTACCCGTTAAGAACCATGGCTACCGGCCAAATTACGGTCGCTGGTTCACTTCATCAGTGCCCGAAAAGCACTGGCACGCCAGTCTGTTCCAACATTGCTTGCGTGGTTCCACCAAAAACTGACTCACGTAAATAGGAATGCCCATAAGCGCCCATCACAACAAGGCTGGCCCCCAATTCTGTTGCGTGATCTTGAATGCAGTGTTCAATCAAACGGCCGCCGCACGGAAATTGCGAGACGGTCACGTTGCACCCGTGATGATTGAGCCACCCAGCAATGTCAGTTCCGGGGACTTGACCATCAACACCATCAGGCAACGGCAGATCAAAACTCCCAATCACAACCTCCTTAGCGCCGAGGAAAAAGGGTAAAGCCAAATGCGCGGCCCTCGACGCAGGCAAGCTGTCATTCCACGCCAAAAAAATGCAGTCGTGTTGTGCAAACGGATTTCCGTTGATCATCAGGGGGACGGGCGAATGGAACAACACTCCGCATGCGATCTGGTGAAACAAATCGGGGTCATTTCTTAGTTCAGCATCTAAAAAGGCGACATCCGAACTGGAGGCTTGGCGGGCTACAATATGCTGCAACTCGGCTCCGGACCCCATAAAGGCGACTACATTGGCCGATATGCCCTGCTGGGCCAAATGCGTTTCAACCTCAGCGGCGCGCGTCCTTAGCGTGGCATTTTTTGCCTTCAAAACATCCAGCCAGTTTGAAGGAAGACCTGCCTCGACAAACCGGTTTGATCCATACTTCAGATAGGGCAATTTGGGTAAAGCGGAGGCTAAAATGCAGGTCAAATGCCCGTTCTGGGAACGGACAGCGTCCGCACATTCCAAAATGGGCGCGTCGTCAGTTTCGACCGCTACAAAATATGCTGAGGTTTTGCCTTGCATCCCTGACCTCCGTCCCAAACCTCACAGCGCGCAAGGGTCGAGCGCGCTATGTCAATCATCACAGAGGCAAGGTTCCCGTTCGTGCCTTTACTTCGGCAGCATGAAGAACTCTTCCAGAACAATCTTGCCGTCTGCCACCGAATACACGGCGATCTCTCGCAAAGTCATACGCTCACCGGTTGCCTTCTGAATCACTTCGGCCCTGAAACGCACACCAAAGCGGTTGGGTGGGTGGACGTATGGACCATCCACGTCGAGCTCCTGAATTTCGTGCGACGCCGCCCAATCCTCTCTTTTTCCCTTGATGGCTTCTCGGCCCTTTGTAACGCGGAATTGCCGGACCGGAGGCACAACCGCCTCTATCGACTGCGCGTTTTCGGCATAGATTTCATCAATGCTCGCGAGGCCCTTGCGCTCCTGCATAGACCGAACGAATGATCTTCCAATTTCAATCAAGTCTTCCATAAGCTTCCCCCATGTTGTCATTGACAGTACCACTTCTTATCCGTGCCAATCTTGACACGGATCAAAAAGCAAATGGCCAATGCGCCAAGGACGATCCGCTGGCATACCCGCACGCGCGGACTTACGTCCGAGCCTTCGGGTGAACGCCAACTATCTTGCGCCCAGATGTTCCGGAGTAAGCTGGAACGAAAAGACGTCGACGTCCTGATCGAAACCGCGCAACGTCTGTTCCCCCAGCGTGTCGGGCTTTTCAGAGACAAGGTCCACAAACTCACCCGTCGCTAGCAGCGGCGCATTGAGCGACCGTGTCAGGCCTTCCAGCCTGCTGACCTTTGCAACAGATGTGCCGGTCACCGTGAAATCCAGCCGTCTTTCGGTGCCAACATTGCCGTAAACGGCCGCGCCCATGTGCAGGCCAATGCCAAAGTCAAATTGATCCTCAGGCGGTACGTCTTCCCGCCTCTGAAATGCTTCCCGCGCGGCAGACAAGGCCGCTTCGCACATGTCTTCGGGCAATCTCCGGCGACCGTCGAACGGAAATATCGCCAGCAAACCGTCGCCTACAAATTTCAGGACCTCTCCACCGTGATCATGAACCGCCCCGGCCACGCAATCAAAGTACCGGTTGACTGCCGCCACGTAGCTTTCCGACGACAAGCGTTGACTAAGCGCGGTAGAGCCATGCATGTCGCTGTACAAAAGCGCGCAATCAATTTCCCGCACATCGCCACGCGAAACCTGACCGTTCAATACCGAGCGACCGGATATCCGGCCCAAGTAAGCTTCCATCAATTCAGCGGCCAGAAACTGCTCTGAGAAAACCCGGGTCGTGGCAAACAGGGGCGTAGACAGTCGTCTGAGGCCATTAATCTCACGGTCGGAAAAGCCAGACCGCTTCTTCGTCGCGAAAGATACCGAGACACCAAGCAGCCATTCCGATCCACTGTCAAAACTTATAGTGCGCGTTCCAAACGGAGCGGAGAAAACAAGGTAATCGGTGATGCCTGAAGCCGCGAGCTTTTGGTAAATAGGGTATTTTTCCCGGGTCGCCGGATCGGTCAGGTCCGCATGAATTGACGGCATCAGTTCCAGTTCCCCATCCAAGCTGTCAACCATGTCCCAAACATCGGTCTGCGTGAATTTCTTGGCCAGCTTTTCCGTGAGCTTCGTGTTTTCACCAAACGGAGCTTTGTCGAACATGTCATCCGTCACCGAGCCCCGAGGCATAACAGTCCAGTCGATGCGGTCGCTGGTCGCGTCCCAGGTCGCATCAAGCAGGCCAATGACGGGATGCATGACAAGACGGCCCAATGAAACCCGCGCAACGGGCACCCGCCATCCACCAACCGATGGCTCAGATGCTCAACCAAACCGCCAACGTCACCGTCAAAGAAGGCCAGCTTTTGCAACCAATCCGACATGCGATCGAAGACATCTGACATAGCGTTCTCCTCAATCATCAGTCTTTTACAACTCTTTGATCGAGTCATTTGATTTATTCGCGGATCATTTTCTTCGCTCAACTGCGGTCCTGAACCCGTCTAACAGGCTCGCTACACCGGGGTGTCGCATACCTGGTTGGCTTGTTCAGACCTCGCCACTTTCCTCTGGGTTCAAGGGCGCATAGCTTCCGTCCTCACGATGCACTTCTTGTCCACTAAGCGGCGGGTTGAATACGCAGACAAGGCGTAGGTCCGTGTCAGTCGCACGCACCACGTGCCGGTCATGTTGATCCAACGCATACAGCGTGAATGGCTCGAGGGTATGCCAGGTGTCATCGGCAGACGCCCTGATCTGCCCCCTGCCTTCGATACAATAGCACGCTTCAAAATGATGTTTGTATTCAAGTTCTAGCGCGGCGCCTTTTTTGACGATCGTGTCCGTCAATGAAAACCCCAATCCGTCAGAGGCAAGCAGCAACCTTCTGCTGCTCCACCCCGGACCAGAGACGTCCCGATCTGTCTCAAGAATATCTGCGAGCGTCTTAACAATCATCTTTCACCGCCTTTTTGCTATCGCACCGCGCGGTTCATTCCGCCGTCGGACAGTATACTCTGACCATTGATATACCGCGCGGCGTCACTGGCAAGAAAGACGCAAGCCTGCCCGATTTCCTCAAAAGTAGCAGGCCGCTGGGCGGGGATTTCCCGACGGGCCCGATCCGACAGGTTCACGTTCTCGCAAAATCCGGGCAGCAGGTTGTTCATACGGATGTTGTGCCGCGCGTAACGATCACCATAAAGCTTCGAGAAACTGTGCAATGCACCGCGCAGCATGCTCATGGGATAGGGCGCACGTGGCTCGACCGCGTTCATGGATGAGATATTGACGAAAGCACCGCCGCCTTGCTCGATCAGAATGGGCGTGACGATGCGGGCAATCTTGACGACGTTCAACACATACATGTCCAGACTTTCGTGCCACAACGCGTCGCTGAGCTCCAATAACGGCCCGTCAAAATCCGGGTCGAATCCGACGGTTTTGATGGCTTCAGGCACCGTCCCGCCATGACCCATATTGCTGACGATCGCATCAATCCGTCCGTACTTGCTCAGGGTGTCGTCAATCATCGCTTGCAGATCATCGACATCCAGAACGGACCCCCGGCGCCCAATACCGCCAAGCTCTTCCGCCAGTTCGACCGAACGGTTGGACGGGGACATCAACGAAACCTTGTAGCCGGCCTTTGCCATTTCAATGGCGCAGCCCCGACCGATGCCTTGTCCCGTTCCTGTCATCAGTGCGACCTTAACCTCGGGCATGACTTTTCCTTTCTTCAGACAAGTGGCGTGTGAGATTTTCTCATTTGAAGACAGTCTAGTTGCGGGGAACGCGCCTAAGCTATCGAGTTTTTCGGGCAGTGGTGTTACCTTTTCTCACATGACGAGTAACCTCAGACATCTCCGCGCCCTCCAAGCTTTTGATGAAACTGCAACCCACTCCAGCCTGACCCGGGCAGCGGATGTGCTGAATGTCACTCACGGTGCGATCAGCCGACAAATCAAGCTGCTGGAACTGCATCTTGGCGTGACGCTTTTTCATCGACGTCCCAATGGGGTCGAACTCACCAAAGCCGGTGAGCGTCTGTACCAATCGACGCGCGGCGCGTTTTCCGCATTGCAGCTGGGTGTGTCAGAGGTAAAGCGACTTCATCACCGCCAGTCGATTACTGTGTCCTTGTCCACATCGCTGGCGCTCAAATGGCTTGTCCCGCGGCTCAGTTCGTTTCAGCGGGAACATCCGGGTATCGCCTTGCTGCTGGATACGAATGACGCCTATGCGGATTTCGACAGGTCGGAAGTCGATATTGCCCTGCGTTTTGGCAAGCCCGGTTGGGATGGGCTATATCATGAGCAAATAAGACAAGAAGAACTCATAGTTGTGGCCGCGCCATCCCTTGTTGAGAATACTCGGAAACCGATGCGGGCCGAGGACGTGGCAGACCTCCCGCTTTTGCACGATGCGTTCAATGTTGGCTGGGAAAGCTGGGCTGCGCAGGTTGGGCTGAGCGCCGAGCGGATCAAGTCGCAAAGCATCAAATATGTCGACAGCGCCGTCTTGTTGGAGGCCGCGATTGACGGACAGGGCGTAGCACTGGCAAGGCATCTTCTGGCCGCCAGAGATCTGGACCTTGGTCGTCTGATCCGCCTTGATGACAGCAGTGCCCCATTGGACCGAGGGCTGTATTTCGTCTGTCGCCCCGGTGATCAGAACCGGGTCGCGATAAGAATTTTCAAGAAATGGCTGATGTCGATCTGAGCTTTTGACACTTTTCCCCAAGTCAGCAGTGAGACAAACGGGCGATCCTAAGACCAGAGTCGACGTTCTTGATTAGTATTCGACAACTCAGCATGATCTGACGATGGGAGTTGAGATCGAAAACTGGCTGAACGGTCTTGGTCTGGACCAATATGTTGACGCCTTCGTCCAAAATGACGTGGATGCGCGTGTCTTGCCACTTTTGACCGCAGAAGACCTGAAAGAATTGGGTGTCAGCCTCGGGCATCGCAAAATTCTGCTGGCCGCGATCTCTGATCTGACACCCGATGGCCCGCCTGCACCCAATGCTTTGGACAACCCGCCCGACGACGGACCCGAGCGATCATCCCCTGTGCCAGAGGCGTCAGACAGCGCAAACCCCGTCGCCGAGCGGCGCCACCTGACGGTGATGTTCGCTGACCTTGTCGGATCGACCGAATTGACGAACCGTCTGGACCCAGAGGACATGCGGATCCTGTTGTTGAACTATCAGGACGCGGTCGCGGGGGCCGTCAGTCGATATGGCGGCTACGTCGCGAAATATCTGGGCGACGGGCTTCTTGTTTTCTTCGGCTGGCCACGCGCCTACGAAGATCACGCCATCCGCGCGGTCAAGGCCGGGCTGGACGCGATCAAACGTGTCAGAGAACTTCGGACACCTGACGGGGACCAGTTATCCGCCCGCCTGGGTATCGCCAGCGGTGACGTCGTGGTCGGGGACACAGTCACCGAAAACACCTATGAGGAGGGTGCCATGACCGGCCCGATCCTCAATCTGGCTGCGCGGATTCAGGAACATGCAAAACCAAATACGGTTGTCGTGCCTGAGGAAGAAACCGAAGCTGCCCTGCATCGTATCTTTGAGTTTGAAACACTTGGAGAAGTGGACCTGAAGGGGTTCGAAGACCCGCGCACCTTGCTAGAGGTTGTGGCCGAACGTAGCGCCGAAAGCCGGTTCAGGGCCTCTCACGGGGACGAGAGCACCAGCGCCCTGATCGGTCGGGATTATGAAAAAGGCATCCTGCTGCAATCGTGGCAAAGGGCCCGTAGCGGACAGGGCGAGGTGGTTCTTCTGTCTGGTGAACCGGGTATTGGCAAGTCCCGTCTGACAGAAGAGTTTCTGGCGGACTGCACCGCAGATGGCGAGGCCGACGTTATCCGGTTGAACTGCTCTCCCTACCTGACCAGCAGCCCCTTCCATCCGGTCACGGAACGAATTTCCCAAGACGCAGGCGTCGAACCCGACTTCGACGACAATCAGATTCTGGAACATGTGCGCGACATGCTCAGTTCGCGCCCCGGGCTGAACCTGGAAAAGGTTCTGCCAGTCTTCGCCGCACTGGTTGCCCCACGCAGTGCGCTGGCGCGACAGGTTCTTGAAATGTCACCGCAAGAACAACGCGATCTTACCATCCAAACGCTGATCAAGACGGTAAAGATACGGTCAAACGCGCGACCCGTGATCCTGTGTGTGGAAGATGCGCACTGGATTGACCCGTCGACACAGGCCCTGTTGGAGCGGTTCAAAGCGATCTGCGCGGACCTGCGTCTGATGATCCTGATCACCCACAGACCCGAATGGGAGTTGGGCAAGAGCGAAGGTGAAGCGCATGTTCAAACCCTGAAATTGCGCCGCTTCGATTCCGCCCACGTCGCGAATTTAATCCGCAATATCTCGGGGACAGAGCCCGATCAGAACATGATCAATCTGATCATTGAAAAAACAGATGGCGTACCGCTGTTTGTTGAGGAACTGACCCGCGCAATCCTTGAGGCCGGAGGACAGGACAACGTCGCCATTCCGTCCTCGCTCAAGGGCGCTTTGATGGCCCGTCTGGACGCCGTTTCCCAAACCGCAAAGCGGGTTGCGCTGATGGGGTCCGTCATTGGCCGGGAATTCGATCCGGTCCTGCTGGGCGCGGCGATGGGAGAGGACAAATCAATCGTCCAAACAAGCCTGAATGAGTTGTCGCGGACCGGTTTGATTTTCGAAAGCGGTCATAACCGCGGGCATTTCGTCTTTCGCCATGCTCTGATCCGCGACACGGCCTATCAATCCATGCTTGGGTCGACACGGCGGCAGCAACATGCGGATGTCGCGCAGGCCCTGAACAATTTGCGATCCGCCGAGATCGCCCGCCGGCCCGAACTGGTCGCCCGCCATTTATCCGAAGCAGAGGATTGGGCCGCCGCTTTTGACAAGTGGCGCACCGCAACCGAAATGGCCCTTGCCCGGTCCGCCAGCCAAGAGGCGATGTCCAACGCGCGCGAGGCGCTTATGGCGGCGCAAAACATGGAGGCTGGGATCAGCCCGGAAACGATCATCGGGCAAATTCTTGTTGGCAGAAGCTATGACAGCCTTGGCGAGTTGCCGGAAGGGATTGCGGTTCTCAAGAAGGCCTCCGATGCTGCACGTGAGATTGGTGATATCGGGCTGGCGGCGGATGCAGCCAACCATTTTGCCGATTCCTGCATGATGTCCAGCGAACGACACGCCGAAGCCATAGAGCTTTGCAGCGATGCGCTAGAGGCGCTTCCAACCGAGGATGAACCCCGCCGGTGCCGCCTGATAAGCCAGCTTGCACGGGCCTATATCTTTGTCGGGCAATTGGCAGAAGGATCCCGGTATGGTCAGCTCGCCATGGAGCTTTCGGCAAAGCTGGGCGATCACAAATCTCAGTTCTCGGTCATGATGATGCATTATGGCGCGCCCTTTGTTGCCAGAAAGGAAAGCGAGGCACGAAACTGGCGCGAGAACCTTGAGGCCATGCACAAGGTTGCCGAGAAACTCGGCAGCATTGATCAGGGGCGCGACAGGACCCTAAGCCTGTTTGTGGGTGCTGAAATGGCAGACCGCCAACTTATGGAGCACTCGCTTGAGTTGTTGGCCGAAATATCCAGAAAGGACAATCACCTACAGCTTTACTGGGTGCAAAAGCACGCCCGCGCCATGGTTGCCATCATGGACGGAGACTTTGAGGCGGCGGAAAAACATGCGACCGAAGCCGTCAAAATTGGCCGAAAAACGCACGGCAAGCATGTCGAAGGTGTCTACGGTGTTCAGATGTTCACCATCCGCCGCGAACAGAACCGATTGCACGAAGTGGCACCGGTCATCAAAAGACTGATGTCGGAAAGCCCCGGCGATGTTGCGTGGAAACCGGGGTTTGGGCTGATCGCAGCCGAGCTTGGGTACAAGGAACCAGCCGAGCGTATTCTCAGCGAAATGGCTGAAAACAATTTCGTTTTACCGCCTGACGCGATGTATTCGACAACCTTGTCCTACCTTTCTGACATCAGCGTCGCCGTGGAACACAGGCGGCACGCGGAAACGCTTTTTGAGATTCTGAAACCCTACGAAGACCTGACGATTACAGCCGGTGCAACAACGGTATGCGCCGGTTCTGCCGCGCGGCGTCTGGGCAGCCTCGCCGCGTTGTTGTCGGATTGGGAGGCGGCCGAACGCCTGTTCGAAAAGGCGATCGAGATCGACACGCGAATGGCCTCGGCTCCCTGGATTGCGCATAGCAAGGCAGCTTATGCCGCGGCGCTGCGGCGTCGGGGGCGCGCAACCGACATACGCCGGGCGTTTCAACTGGAAGCGGAAGCGTTGGCAACGGCACAGAAATTAAGTATGGTTTCCCTTAGGTCAAAACTTGAAGGAACTGCCGTTTGACTGCTTGAAAAATGCTTGGGGGAGCATGATGCCAAGATATATTATCGAAAGAAATTTTGCCGAACAGCTTGTTGTAACAAACGACGACAAGATCAAGATCAAAGAAATCAACGACGAAGAAGGGATCGAGTGGATATTCTCGTTCCTCAGCGCGGATAAGCGGAAAACCTACTGCCTGTACGAAGCCCCGGACGAAGAGAGTTTGCGCAAGGCGGCGGAGCGGCTGAATATTCCAGCCGATGTCATTACGCCGGTCGACCGGATCGACCCCGGGATTTTTGCCTGAATCCCACCTATTCTCTTAAGGGACCGCAAAGTTACTTCAGCACCGGGAACAGGTGGGTCTCCAATCACTGGGGCAGCAGCGCAAGAAACCTTTTATGCAAATGAAAGGTTATCCCAATGTTTGATTTGAAATCGCTGGACGGCGATATGGTATCGGTTAATCAGGACGCGCTTGATGCCCTTGGCGCGTCTCTCAGAGGGGCCGTTTATCTTCGCGGCAGCCCTGAATACGACGAAGCCAGAACAACCTGGAACAGTATGGTCGAGCGTTACCCCGGCTTCGTGATCCGAGCCTTGGGTGCCAGCGATGTTCAGAAGGCGGTCAATTTCGTGCGCGATGCCGGGTTGGTGATGTCTGTCAGATCTGGCGGCCACCAGATTGCTGGTCACGCGGTTGCGGACGAAACAGTCATGCTGGACCTTTCGCATATGCGATCCGTCCATGTTGACCCGATTGCCAAGTCTGCACGGGTCGCTCCGGGTGCGCTGCTTGGAGATGTGGACCGCGAGACACAGGCTCATGGTCTTGTCGTTCCGACCGGTATCAACTCGACCACAGGGATAGCCGGGCTAACGCTTGGCGGCGGCTTCGGCTGGACCACGCGGAAGTTTGGCATGACGATCGACAATCTGGTTTCGGCTGAGGTTGTTACGGCTGAGGGCGAGATTGTCACCGCATCCGCCAGCAGTCACCCCGAGCTGTTCTGGGCGATCCGCGGGGGTGGCGGAAACTTTGGCGTCGTGACGTCCTTTGAGTTTCAATTGCATGACCTTGGGCCCGAGGTTCTGTCAGGATTGATTGTCCATCCCATTGAAAATGCCCCTGCGCTATTGGAAGAATACGCCAAGATCGCCGACGCATCACCCGACGAACTGACCGTCTGGAGCGTCATGCGAAAAGCCCCGCCATTGCCCTTCCTGCCGGAAGAGTGGCACGGACGAGAAGTCCTGATTTTTGCCGCCTGCTATGCCGGGGCGATGGAGGACGGCGAAAAGGCCGTCGCCGGATTGCGCGCATTGGGTGATCCCATCGTCGATGTTATCTCGCCGCATTCCTTCGTGGATTGGCAGGCGGCTTTTGATCCTCTTCTGACGCCGGGGGCCAGAAACTACTGGAAAAGCCATGATTTCGAGACGTTGTCTTCGGATGCGGTCACGGGCTTGCTTGACGGCATTGCCACGCTTCCTGACCCGGCGTGCGAGGTGTTCATGGCCCATGTCGGGGGTGCAATGGCACGGGTGGGCGCGGATTCAACTGCCTATCCACAGCGATCGGCGCATTTCATAATGAACGTACACACGCGTTGGGAAGACCCCTCAAAGGACGGCGAATGCATCGCTTGGGCCCGCGCCCTGTATGACAGAATGCAGCCGCACGCGACCGGCAGCGCCTATGTGAACTTCATGCCCGAGGATGAAGCGGACCACATGGCCGGAGCCTACGGCGCGAACAGCGACAGACTGTCAAAAATCAAGGGCAAGTATGACCCCGGCAACCTGTTTAGGGTCAATCACAATATCCTGCCGACCTGAACGGCGCAGGTTAACGCTTGTCTGACGGCGGCTCTGGCACGGGTCGCCGTCAAGGTCGATTGGACGGTGAAGCTTACGGCCCAACCGCCGTTCAAATCGTTGACACGGCATCGTCACCTCCTATCATATTCAAAAATACAAAAGTTTATAAACCAATATGATCAGGAGGGATGGATGCGGTTCGAAACGGTTAGCCTTTTTATATCGCTGGTGTTTTCGGGTGCTGCCTTTGCACAGGATGCCACGCCCGAACAGACGATTTTCACCAATGTGCATGTCTTTGATGGCGTGAATGAACAACGGATCGAAAATGCAAGTGTTCTGGTCGAAGGGAACCTGATCAAGACTGTCTCGACCTCACAGATAGACGCGCCCAATGCGACCGTGATCGACGGTGCGGGGCGCACCCTGACGCCGGGGTTCATCGAAACACACGCGCATCTGATGCTGATGGGGCCAAGCATCCCCGCGATGGAGGCCAACGCCACGTGGGAGGATTTCGGCATCCACGGCACACGTATGGCCGAGATGTACCTGATGCAGGGCTTCACAACGGTACGGGATGCAGGCGGCTGAAATTTGTCGACGCGCCGGGCCATCGATTCAGGGCAAATACTTGGTCCGCGGTACTATCCCTCGGGTGCGTTTCTGGGCACGCGGGGCGGACATGCGGATTTTGCCAGCTTTACGTCTCAACCCGGCGCGTCGACAAATTTCAGCCGCCTGAACATGGCGCAGGAAGTTGACAGCGTTGCAGACGTTCAGAAATTTGGCCGCAACAACTTTCGGATGGGCGCGACGTAGTTGAAATACATGCAGTCAGGCGGCGTCGTGTCTGCCTTTGATCCGTGGCAATTGCTGGCCGGATCGCCGGAAGAAATTGAGGCCGCCGTGCAGGTTGCCAGTGAATACGGCAGTTACGTCATGGCGCATTCCTACCGGAAAGAGGCTATCATGAATGCGCTCAACGCGGGCGTCAAAAGCATCGAGCACGGGTTTTCATTCGATTGCGAAATCGCCGCACTGATGAACGAGAAAGGTGCCTATATCACGACCAACCTGACCGCGTTCGACCCCGGCCTGTTGGAAATTCCCGCTGTTGCCAGCGTGCCGTCCAGCCTTGCCAAGGCCAAGTCTGCGTCCGAGACCTTTGCCGGCTATATCGACAACATGAAGGAATGCCCTGTCAAACGCGGGTTTCAAACCGATTGTGTCGGCTCGGTCGACGCCTGCAATATCCAGATCGCCTATGAGAAGAAGCTCAACAACGATTTCTTCGGCCCTTTCGTGTCCATGACAACGCTGACCTCGACGGGGGGTGAGATCGTTGCCTTGTCCGGCGACTTCATGAACCCCTACCCTGCGGGCAAGCTGGGTGTGATCGAAGAAGGCGCTTATGCTGACATCCTGCTGATCGACGGCAATCCGCTCGAGGATTTTTCCGTGGTTGGCACCGGTGATCAATGGTTTGGCGCCGATCCACGCCCCGAAAGCCCCGAGACCATTCGCCTGATCATGAAAGACGGGGTGGTCTACAAGAATACGCTGGAGTGACGCTTGCCTATCCGCTGGCCCGAGGGGTTCGGGATGATCAGATTGTTCAGCGTGTCGCTGGCATTCATGGTTTGCGGCACAGCAGCTTTGGCGCAGGGATTGTCCGGGCCATCATCTGTCGGCGCAGAGCTTGCGCCCGGTGACGGACTGACCGACCCGCAATACCGATCTGACTTTCCACGCAATATCGCTCCGAACTGGTTTGCGTGGAAGGACCGCCTTGCCGAGAATGGCTTTCGGTTCAACATCGACTATCTCGCACTTGGCCAGACAACAAATGCTGATCTGGGTGAAACAGAAGCGGCCGGTGGTATCGCGCGGTTCTATGGGAACTGGCAGGCAAGCGACCTTGGCTCGCTGACTTTCAAGATCGAAGATCGCCACAGCTATACCGACGTCGCCCCGCAGTTTCTGGGACTGGACGGAGGCGCGTTGTCCATTACCGGCACCGCGTTCAACGATAGCGGGCTTCTGCTGACCAATCTGTTCTGGACACAGCGCGCCGAGAACGGTGCATGGACCTTGCAGGTCGGGCAAATCGACGTGACGGATTTCGTTGATATCTACGGGCTGGTCAGCCCCTATAGCGGTTTTCAGAACCTCGCCTTCAACACAAACCCTACGATCAACACCCCCAATCAGGGGCTGGGGATCGCCGGGGGGCTTAAACTCAGCAGCAACCTATACGCGGTGGCCAGCATCGCCGACGCCAACGCAGACCCGTCCGACCCGAATTTCGACGTGTTCAGCGACGGCAACCTCTTTAAGTCATTGGAGCTGGGCTATACCTCTGCCTTTGATCGTATCTACTTTGACAATGTCCACCTGACGCTTTGGCATGCAGACGCCGCAGAGGACGGCAGCCGCGCCGAAGACTACGGTGCCGCCTTTTCCGCAGCCTGGTTCGTTGGAAACACGTGGATGCCGTTCTTTCGCGCAGGAGCCTCGAAGGGGACGGCGGCTTTGTACGACCGATCCGTCTCGACCGGTATCGGGTATTATGGGCGCAATACAGACCTTGCCGGTCTGGGCCTGAACTGGGCCGAGGCGCGCGGCGTCGACGGGGATCAGATCACGCTCGAAGCGTTTTATCGGTTCTCGATCTCGCCGGGGCTGCAGATCACACCGTCTGCCCAATTCATCTCCAACCCGCTGCTTAGTCCCGATCAGGACAACATCGCGCTGTTCAGCCTTCGCACGCGGATAGTCTTCTGACACCCGCTTATTTCAAAGGAGTATCCTGATGAACAAATTGATGGCCGCTGGCATTTTGGCTTTGTCTTTGGGTGCGCCTGTCCTTGCCAGCGAGGAAAGCAAAACCTGGGACGCCTCCGATGAGGCAAAGCAGTTCGTTCAGGACACGATTGTTCTGGGTATGCTGGCCAGCCCCTATGGGACAGGCTGGACAGAATACGACCAGCTTCACACCTATTTCCAACGTGCCCGAGACAACGGCATAACCGGGCACGAGATGACGCTTGCGGCAGCGGACATGTCTTTTGAAACGCTGCTTGAACAGCACTATCACTTTCGGGCAGCGATGGCCCAGCAGCCGGAAAACTACCTGATCGTGAACGAGACACGCGACATCGAAGCAGCCCATGCCCAGGGTAAGACGGCTGTGATCTGGAACAGCCAGACAGCCACGATCCTGGATGGCGACCTCACGAAAATGGCGCTACTCAAGGACATGGGGATCAAAAGCATGATCCTTGCCTATAACGACATTTTCAGAACCGGTTCGGGACAACTGGCGGCCTATAACGGGCGTGACATTGGCCTGACGCCGTGGGGTAAGTCCGTCATAGATGAAATGGTGCGGTTTGGGATCCTGCTGGACCTTAGCCATACCGGGTCAAAAACCGCCAATGACGCCATGGATTACATGGACCAGACCTATCCCGGCGTCCCGTATGTCTATACCCACTCGGTTCCTGCCGGGCTGTACAAAAACGCGCCAGAAGCTACCGCGCGCGGGTGCTATCGCGCGATCCCCGACGATGAAGCCCTGCGTGCCGCCAAGTCGGGCGGCTTTGTCTCGCCTACGTTTACGGAATGGATGATGGACGGCATCTGGCCCGAGGATATCTCACCCCAGCAAGCTGCTGACATGATCGACTATTATGTTCAACTGGTGGGTGTTGATCACGTGGGCATCGCCACTGACGACATGTTTTCGACCGAGCTTGTGGTGCAGTTCGCAACCGCCAATGCCAGCATGTATGATGACGGTGGGTATATGATCGACGCCTTCAACAAAGGTGCAACCGGCAACGGTGAGCTTGCCAAGATTTTGGCCGCAATCACCGACGACCTATGGGCGCGCGGTTACAGCAACGAGGACTTGGCGAAGATTTACGGCGGCAACAAGATGCGGGTCTATGCGCAGGTTTGGGAAGGCAAACCTCCGCAGCAATTCCTGCAGGAATACCCCGAACGCCTGCGTATGCGGCAAGAGTTTCGGGATCTTTTTCATTCTCGCTGATCCGAAAGTCAGCGCGCTGGAACGACGCTCAACACAGGTGTTGTACGGGTTACCTGCTGCGTAGTGCTGCCTTCGGCCTCGGTAAGCTTCACGGTCAATATCTTGGTATTTGGGAAACGATCGAAGTATCCGAACTCGATATCCTTTAACGCGTCCATGTTCTGACATCTGATTTCATAGTCGGCGTGAAATTCCGAATATTTACCCTGCTCGCTTTCTCCGATCGCGCTGGTAGCCACACCCAAGCGTTCCCCCGACAGTGTGACATTGGCCGAGGCCGCAAAGCACCTTGCATTGTCCGCCATGCGAAACAAATCCAGCGGGTCCGACAGACGCGAGACCGCAATCGCCACACGTGTTTGGTTGTCCTGTTCGGCGCCCAAGTCATCCATGATTTCGGAACCGGGGGCAGATAAGGACAAGGTGATCTGCCCACCCGAAATTGCGATATTCAAACGGCCCGACCCGACCTGTCCAAACGCCTTGGACCGCGTGGATGGCACAGCGATTGTGGGAATCAGGGCCAAAACGAAAACAAAGAATTTCTTAAACACGGCAACACCCAACACGGACTCTGCGCCCAAAAATAAACTGTAAGGCACCCCGTACAACCACAACGCGAGCCGCAAAACCCCACCAAATATGGGGAGTGAGCGGGCCTCGGCGGTCAAATTACCCGACAATAAAACTCAGGTTGACATAGTTGACTGTTTCACTCAGTTATCAATCAGCAAGCGCCGCAAAGCCCGCCAAACACCGTTTCAGAGATGAAAGATCCAACCCCGATGACAAAGTTATTTGCCGCCACCAGCGCCCTGACCCTAACCGCAGCAACCGCGCTTGCCGCGGGCGACGCCCAGTCCAAGTCGGACGTCCTGACCACTTATGCCAACATTGCCGAGGCGAAATACGACGACGGTCTGATTGCAGCGAAATCCCTGCAAAAGGCTGTGAACGCGCTGATCGCACACCCGTCGGACGAGACACTGAACGCTGCCCGAGCCGCCTGGATCGCGGCGCGCGTGCCGTATCAGCAGACCGAAGTTTACCGCTTTGGCAATGCCATTGTTGATGATTGGGAAGGCAAGGTTAACGCGTGGCCTTTGGACGAAGGGCTGATTGACTATGTCGATGCGTCCTACGGTGGGCCTAGCGACGAAAACGAATTTGCTGCTTTGAACGTCATTGCCAATCCTAATTTCGACCTTTCAGGCGAACCCATTGACGCCAGCAAGATCACCCCGGCCCTTCTAAGCGACACCCTGCACGAAGCGGATGGGATCGAAGCCAATGTCGCAACCGGCTATCACGCCATTGAATTCCTGCTATGGGGTCAGGACCTGAACGGCCACGGTTCTGGCGCAGGAAACCGTCCTTTCACGGATTATGTGCAGGGCGACGCGTGCACAGGCGGCAATTGCGACCGCCGCGCGCAGTACCTGAGCGCAGCAACGGACCTGCTGGTCAGCGATCTGGCGTGGATGGCAGAGCAGTGGAAAGAAGGCGGCGAAGCACGCGCTGCTCTGGCTGCGGACGAAGCCGCCGGTGTCTCTGCCATTCTAACCGGGATGGGTTCACTGTCGTATGGTGAACAGGCCGGAGAGCGGATGCGCCTTGGCCTGATGCTGAACGATCCGGAAGAAGAGCATGACTGTTTTTCCGACAACACACATAACAGCCACTACTATGACGGGCTTGGTATCCAGAACGTGTATCTGGGCAGCTACACCCGTATCGACGGCACCCCGGTCAGCGGCGCATCCCTGTCCGATCTGGTATCGGCGAGCGATCCGGAACTGGATGCCGAGATGAAGATCAAGCTGGCAAACACGATGCAGGCGCTGGGGCGTCTGAAGTCCACGGCTGAAGCCGGGTTTGCCTACGACCAGATGCTCGAGCGTGGCAACGCAGGCGGTGAGCAACTGATCATGGGCGGGGTCGACGGTCTGGTCGATCAGACGAAGACGATCGAGCGGATCGTCACAGCTCTGGAACTGGATCAGATCGAGTTTGAAGGCTCGGACAGTCTGGACAACCCAAACGCTGTTTTCCAGTAACTCAGGCTTTGCCGGAGGCGCGTCTTTTGCCACGCCTCCGGCCTTTCTCATCCCGAAGAACCACCAGTTGACTCTGGACCAAGGGCAAATAACCTACTAATTAAGTAGGAAATCTATCGAGCACCGAGTCGTCATGATCGTATGCCACTGCACAAATATTACGGATCACGATATCCAGGCTGCAATTGACTGGATGCGTACGGCTGATCCCTATGCGGTCATCACGCCCGGAAAGATCTACCATGCCCTTGGAAAGTCTGCGGATTGTGGCGGTTGCATGCCGCTTTTCTTAGACACGATGCGTTCCAGCGATAAGTTGGAAGTTCCCATGCAGCTTCGTGCGTTGCGCACCGAAGCATCACAGGAGAATACGAATGAAGGGCGACCCCAAGGTAATCGACTATCTGAACAAGTCACTGCGGCATGAACTGACCGCTGTCAGCCAATACTGGCTACATTATCGTTTGCAGGAAGATTGGGGCCTTGGTCACATGGCCAAGAAAAGCCGAGAAGAATCCATTGAAGAGATGGAACACGCGGACAAGCTGATCGAGCGGATCATCTTTCTGGGCGGGCACCCGAACCTTCAGAAACTTGACCCTTTGCGCATAGGGCAAACCCCGAAGGAAACACTCGAATGCGACCTGGCGGCAGAGATCGACGCCAGGGCCCTCTACAAGGAAGCGCGCGAATATTGTCAGAGCGCCGGAGACTACGTCACCATGTCTCTGTTTGAAGGATTACTGGCCGATGAAGAAGGGCATATTGATTTTCTTGAAACGCAGCTTGATCTCTTTGAAAGGATTGGCGAAGCCAACTATGCGCATCTCAACGCATCGAAAATGGATGAAGGCGAGTAAGCTTTCGCTTGCACTGGCGGCCGTTTGCGCGGCCGCCCCGTCCCTGTCTGCCGAACTGCAGGACCTGCACCTAAACGTCATCCCCAGAACCGAAGACGAAAAATCGCGAATTGCGGCTGTGACTGCAGTTCCGCAAGACTTCGATGGCCCGCAAAGATTTGAAGAACTGCCTGCAGGTGCCGCAACCGTGCGCCTGCGTACCGACGCGGACGCGTTCTCCCAGCCTTCTGGTAATCTGGAATTCGCCCAGGAACTCGACTTCAAAGTCGGCAATGGGCTGTTCAAGAAAATCTGGGTTTCGTCGCCATCCTCCACGCTGGCCTCGGATGGGTTGGGGCCGCTCTACAATGCGCGGTCGTGTCAGCGCTGCCACCTCAAAGACGGTCGGGGGCACACTCCGACAGGGCCAGATGACAACGCCATTTCGATGTTTCTGCGTGTGTCGATCCCCGGCGGCGAACAGATACAGGAGATCGAAGACTATATCGCTACTCAGCCAGAGCCCAACTACGGCGGGCAGATGCAGGATCTGTCCCTGCCCGGTCACCCGGCGGAATACAGGCTGGACATCACCTATGAGGACGTGCCCGTGGAACTTTCAGGCGGTGAAACTGTCGTCTTGCGCAAACCAACCTATAAGGCCGCCGATCTGGGCTATGGCCCTCTGCACCCCGATGCGATGCTCAGCCCGCGTGTTGCACCGCAGATGATCGGGTTGGGGCTGCTTGAGGCGATCTCGGTTGAAGACCTTCTGGCCAAGGCGGACCCTGACGACGCAGATGGCGATGGTATCTCAGGCCGCCCGAATATCGTCTGGTCGATCGAATATGATGAGCCGATGATTGGCCGCTTTGGACATAAGGCGGGGATGCCCACGATCACCCAGCAATCGTCTGCGGCCTTTGCCGGGGACATCGGAATTTCCAGTCCCTTGTACCCGGCAGCGTATGGGGACTGCACCGAATTGCAGGCAGATTGCGTAAGCGCGCCGCACGGAGACGGTGATGATCGCGTGTTTGAAATAGACCAACAGGGCATGGATCTGGTCGTCTTCTACAGCCGCAATCTGGGCGTGCCGGAACGTCGCGACGTGGACGACACTCAGGTACTGCGCGGCAAACGCGTGTTCCACGACACCGGATGCGCCGCGTGCCATACGCCGTCGCATGTCACACACCGGCTGGAAGATCGCCCCGAGCACAGTTTCCAATTGATCTGGCCCTATACCGACCTGTTACTGCATGACATGGGCGAAGGTCTTGCCGACAACCGCCCTGAATCTCGCGCGACAGGCCGCGAGTGGCGCACACCGCCATTGTGGGGGATTGGCCTGACGAAACAGGTCTCGGGGCACACCCAGTTCCTGCACGACGGTCGCGCGCAGTCGCTTCTGGAAGCTATCCTTTGGCATGGTGGCGAAGCTCAGGCGGCGCGCGATAAGGTTGTCGCGCTGCCCAAGGCAGACCGGGCAGCCCTCATTCGGTTTCTGGAGAGCCTGTAATGCGTGCCTTTCTGTTTGTCTGCGCGCTGATGGCCCCTTTGTCAGCAGCCGCTCAGGACCGGGTCCCTATCGTGACAGACGTAGTCGAAGCACATATCCTCCCCGGCTATGCAGATTTATCCGAGGCGACCGGGGCACTCAGCAGCGCGGCGCAGGTGGATTGTTCTGCAACGTCGTCCAATCTGCGCGCGGCTTACCACGCCGCTTTCGATCAATGGATCGCGGTAAGCCACTTTCGGTTCGGTCCCTCTGAAACTGAATACCGCGCCTTCGCACTGGCGTTCTGGCCTGACACCAAGGGGTTCACAGCCAAAGCGCTGTCCGGTTTGATTGCGGCCCGGGACCCCGCCGTTGAAACGACTGAGGGATTTGCCGAGACCTCGGTCGCCGGGCGCGGTTTCTTTGCTTTGGAGATGATGCTGTACGACACGGCCTTCATGGAAACCGATGATGACCTGTACCGGTGCGCCCTCGTTCAAGCGATTGCGACCGATATCAATCGCAACGCCAAGGCAATCGAAGCGGGTTGGGTGTCATATGCAAATCAACTGATCGAACCCGGAGACGAAAGCCCGTACCGCTCTGACGCCGAAGCCATGCAAGAACTGTACAAGGCGCTTATCACGGGGCTGGAGTTTACGGCCGACACCCGCCTCGGGCGCCCAATGGGAGCGTTCGACCGCCCCCGGCCTAAACGCGCCGAGGCGTGGAGGTCTGAACGCTCATTGCGCCACGTGGAATTGTCCCTGATCGCACTGCGAGATCTTGCGGCGAGATTGTCGGCTGATCATCCCGAGGTTGCCTCCGATCTGGGCAAAGCGTTCGAAAAGGCCATCGACCGAGCGCAGCGCTTGGACGATCCGGCGCTGGCAGGCGTCGCGACATCTCAGCGGCGATTGCGGGTCGAGGCGCTGCAACAGTCGATCAACGACATCCGGACGGTCGCCACAATTGATCTTGGCCCCGCCTTGGGCATCAACGCCGGGTTCAACGCGTTGGATGGCGATTAACCGATGACCAGCCGTCGCAGATTTCTGGCAGGACTGGCCGCCGCAAGTCTTACCCCCAAGCAGGGATGGGCGGTTATCGGCGCGCCAGATTATCTGGCCGCCGCCTTGTTTCCCGACGGATCACACAGGTTGGTCGGGGTGCTGGCCGATGGCGATATCCTGTTCTCGTTGCCCTTGCCCGCCCGAGGCCACGCCGCCGCCGCGCATCCACATCGCCCGCAGGCAGTCGCCTTCGCGCGGCGACCGGGGACCTTTGCCGTGGTCATTGACTGCACAACCGGCGCACAAACCGCGCGGTTGAATGCGCCCGACGGCAGGCACTTTTATGGGCATGGCACCTTTTCAAACGACGGCACGCGACTGTTCACAACGGAGAACGATTTCGAGGCCGGAGAGGGCGTGATCGGCGTCTGGGATGCCGCGCAATATACTCGGTTGGGTGAATTCCCGTCGGGAGGAACCGGCCCCCATGACATGCGTCTGATGGCAGATGGCAAGACACTGGTCGTCGCCAACGGAGGAATTGAAACGCACCCTGCCAGTGGCCGCACCAAGCTGAACCTGCCGATCATGCAGCCAAACCTGACGTATCTGGACATGGACGGCGCGATCCTGGAACAGGCCGAGTTGCCGCCTGCGCTGCATCAGAACTCGATCCGTCACCTGGCGATCCGGTCCGACGGGCTGGTTGGGTTTGCGACCCAGTGGCAGGGTCAAACCACTGAACACCCACCCTTGCTTGGCCTACACAGGCGGGGCGAAGCAATCCGGTTATTATCTGCCCGGGATGCGCATCAAGGCCGATTGCAAGGCTATGCCGGTAGCATCGCTTTTTCCGGCGATGGGGCATCGGTTGCGATCACCTGTCCGCGCGGCAACATGTTGCTCCAGTTTCGTGTCGAAGACGGTCAGTTGATTGGTGCGTTCGAACTGGATGACGTGTGCGGACTTGGCCCCGGCGCAGACGGGTTTGTTTACACCACCGGCACCGGCTCGGTTGGAAAGCTGGGAACAACGGTCAAAACATCGGTCCGGCAGAACTGCCAATGGGACAATCACCTGATCCCAGTCCGACGCCCGGCGTAAATTGGGCAAACTCGGCCCCTTAGATTACACTTGGACGAATCAAACAGCTACCGTATTGGCGGGCGCAACACCGGCACCCCTCTTAGTTAAGGACTGACTTGATTGAAACAGACGCCCGACGCACCGCATTCCATCTACGGGGTTGATAAATGGGGCAAAGACCTCATTGAGGTGACGGAGCAGGGCGAGATCGGTCTGCGCAACCCGCTTGCGCCCAACGCAGCCGCGATTAGCTTGCCCGGCATTCTGGCTGATCTGGACGATCGCGGGATCAAAGCCCCAATGCTGCTGCGGGTTTCCTCTTACCTGGAACATGAAATTGCGCATCTGAACGAAAGCTTTCGCGACGCCATCGCGCGCGTGGGCTACAAGGGCCCCTATCGCGGCGTCTTTCCGATCAAGGTGAACCAGCAGGCACAGGTGGTCGACCGCATTGTCGAGTTCGGCAAGAAATACAATTACGGGCTTGAGGCCGGATCAAAGCCCGAACTCGTCGTGGCGCTGGCGCATCGCCTTGCGTCTGAAGCACTGATTGTCTGCAACGGCGTCAAGGATGCCGAGTTCATCCAGCTTGCCATCCTGTCCCGCAAGATCGGCTTTAACACCGTCATCGTTCTGGAAAGCCCGAAAGAGGCCGACACGGTGATCGAGGTCTACAAGGAACTCGGCATCGAACCCCTGATCGGCGTGCGGGTCAAACTGACCAACCAGATCAGTGGCAAATGGGAAGAAAGCTCGGGCGACCGCTCGGCTTTTGGCATGAACACCGACCAGCTTGTGGCCACAGTGGACAAGCTGCGCGACGCAGGCCTGCTGCATTGCCTCAAGCTGCAGCACTCGCATCTGGGATCGCAGGTGCAGGACGTCAACGACGTCCGTCGCGCCGTGGGTGAGGCCTGCCGGTACTATACCGAACTCACACGCGAAGGCGTACCGCTGACCCATCTGGACCTCGGCGGCGGCATGGGCGTGGATTATACCGGTGAGAAAAAAGCGGCCGAGAACTCGATCAACTACACGGTCGAGGAATATTGCGCCAACGTGGTCGAGACCGTCGCCTATGCGATGGATGAGGCCGAGATTGCGCACCCAACGCTGGTCACCGAAAGCGGCCGTGCGGTCGTGGCGACATCCTCGATGCTGGTGTTCAATGTGCTGGAAAGCACGCTTTACGATGCACCGACCGCACCGGATGTGGAACCTGACGACAACCATCTGGTTTCGGACCTTGCTGCCGTTCACGGATACCTCAGCCAAGATCGTCTGCAAGAATGCTGGAACGACGCCACCTTCTATCGTAACGAGCTGCGCGCCCTGTTCCGCCGCGGCTATGTCGATCTGCGCCAGATGGCCCGCGCCGAGCGTATCTACCTGTCGCTGATGGCCCGCCTCAAGGCGCTGGCGGCAAGCGATGATCTGGACACGGATGTGGATGAACAGCTTGAGAAAGTGGCCGATATCTACCACTGCAACTTCTCACTGTTCCAATCCCTGCCCGATGTCTGGGCCATCGACCAGTTGCACCCGATCGTCCCGCTGCAAGGGCTGAACGAAACCCCCGACCGCCGCGCCGTGCTGTCCGACATCACTTGCGACAGCGACGGTAAGATCGACCGATTCATTCTGGCCGACGGTGTCTCGCCCAGCCTGCCGGTGCATTCGCTGCCCGAGGATAACGAATACTTCATGGGCGTCTTCTTCGTCGGTGCCTATCAGGAAACGCTGGGCGATCTGCACAACCTGTTCGGAGACACCAACGTCGTCACCATCGACCTGCGCGCCGATGGCGGGTTCGATCTGCTGCATGAACAAGAAGGCGACACGATCAGCCAGGTCCTGTCTTATGTGGAATTCGACCCGCAAGACTGCGTCGCCGCCTTCCGCAAAATGGTGGACGAGGCGATCTCGACCGGTACTCTGCAAGCCAAGGACCGCAAAACCCTGATGAGCGCCTATCGCGACTCCATCAACGGCTACACCTATTACGAATAACCCCTTGAGAGGAGACTACCCCATGGGCAAAACACTGGTTGTCGGCGCCGGCGGCGTATCCCACGCTGCCGTGCACAAGATGGCGATGAATTCGGACATCTTTACCGAAATCACTCTGGCCAGCCGCACGAAATCGAAATGCGACGCCATCGCTGCAGCCGTCAAGGACCGCGTCGGCGTGGACATCAAAACCGCCGAACTGGACGCCTACAAGGTCGAGGACACGGTCAAGCTGATCAAGGAAACCGGTGCCGAGATCCTTGTGAACCTCGCCCTGCCTTATCAGGATCTGGTGTTGATGGATGCGTGTCTTGAGGCTGGTATCCACTACCTCGACACCGCGAACTATGAACCCGAGGATGAGGCCAAGTTCGAATACCACTGGCAATGGGCCTATCAGGAACGGTTCAAGGCGGCGGGCCTGACCGCCATCCTCGGCTCGGGCTTCGATCCGGGCGTCACGTCCGTCTTCGCCAAATGGCTGAAGAAGCACAAGCTGGACACGATCCGCCAGATCGACGTGCTGGACGCCAACGGCGGCAGCAACGACCAGGAATTCGCCACCAACTTCAACCCCGAAATCAACCTGCGCGAAGTGCTGGCCGAGGTGCGTCACTGGGAAGGCGGCGAGTGGAAAACCAGCCCGGCCATGACCCACAAAGTCGAATTCGACTTCCCCGCCATCGGCCCCAAGAACATGTACCTGATGTATCACGAGGAACTGGAGTCGCTCAGCACCCACTTCCCCGAGATCGAACGCGCCCGCTTCTGGATGACCTTCGGCGACGCCTATATCACCCACGCCAAGGTGTTGGAGAACGTCGGCATGACCCGCATCGACCCGGTGATGCATGATGGCAAGGAAATCATCCCGATCCAGTTCCTGAAAACCCTGCTGCCCGACCCCGGCGATCTGGGCGCGGAAACCAAGGGCAAAGCCTGCATCGGCGACATCGCCACCGGTCAGGCCAAGGACGGCTCGGGCGAGAAAACCTACTACATCTACAACATCTGCGACCACGAAGAATGCTACGCCGAAGTCGGCAGCCAAGCGGTCAGCTACACCACCGGCGTCCCCGCCATGATCGGCGCGGCACAGGTCCTGAAAGGCAACTGGACCGAGCCGGGCGTCTGGAACATGGAACAACTGGACCCAGATGACTTCATGGATATGCTGAACACCCACGGCCTGCCGTGGCAAGTCCACGAACTCGACGGCCCGGTCGAGTTCTAGATCCGGAACTTCATCTGGCTATAAATATCCCGGGGGGTCCGGGGGGCTGGCCCCCCGGCCTCTCCACAATCGGAGACGCCTGACATGTCCGACATGATGACCACCCAAGCCGGTGACGCCGGTGCTTTCCGCAAATTCGACCTCAGCCGCGTCCCCACCCCCTGCTTCGTGGTCGACGAAAAAGCCGTCGAACGGAACCTCACTATCCTTTCCGATATCGGCACCCGATCGGGCGCACATATCCTTAGCGCGCTCAAAGCGTTTTCGATGTTCTCACTGGCCCCGCTGGTGCGCCAGCATCTCGGCGGCACCTGCGCCAGCGGCATCTACGAGGCGCGACTGGGCCGCGAAGAATATGGCGGTGAGGTCGCAACCTTTTGTGCCGGTTACAAAGACGCCGACATCGACGAGATCCTGTCGCTCTCCGACCACATCATCTTCAACTCGCCAGCGCAAAAGGACCGGTTCCTCGCCAAAGCCCAAGCTGCCAATGTGCAGGTGGGCCTGCGCATCAACCCCGAACATTCCGAGGGAGAGATCCCCAAATACGACCCCTGCGCGCCCTGCTCGCGCCTCGGGACACCCGTCAGCCAACTGACGACTGAGACCCTGATCGGCGTCGACGGGCTGCACATGCACACGCTCTGCGAACAGGGGTTTGAGCCACTGCAACGCACGTGGGCCGCCGTTGAACCGAAACTCAAACCCTTCCTAACCCAACTCAAATGGCTGAATTTCGGAGGCGGACACCACATCACCCGCGACGATTATGATCGCGAGGGGCTGATCAACTTCATCAAGACCATCCGCGCGAAATACGATGTCGATATCTACCTCGAACCCGGCGAAGCCGTCGCCTTGGACGCGGGCATTCTGGTCGGAGAAATCCTCGACCTGCCCACCAATGGCATGGCCCTCGCCATCACCGATATCTCGGCCACTTGCCACATGCCCGACGTGATCGAGGCCCCGTATCGCCCCGCTCTGATGGACGAGGCCGAGGCGGGCCATACTTACCGTCTGGGCGGCCCCTCTTGCCTCGCCGGTGACGTGATCGGCGACTACACATGGGACAAACCGCTGGAAATCGGCCAGCGCTTTGCTTTCCTCGATCAGGCGCATTACTCGATGGTCAAGACCAACACGTTCAACGGTGTTCCTCTGCCAACCATCGCCCTATGGAACAGCGAAACGGACGAACTGAAAATCATCAAGCAGTTCGGCTATGACGACTTTAAGGACCGCCTTTCATGAGCATTTTCCTCGACAGTGAACTGACCGCATCCGAGCGCACCGAAGACGCCCGTTTCCGCGTCATCCCGGTGCCGCTGGAGCGCACCGTGTCTTACGGATCAGGCACCGCCAAGGGCCCCGAAGCCATCATCGAGGCCAGCAACGAGCTGGAACGCATCACCGGCCATGCCGAGCCTTGCGTCGAGGGCATCTTCACCGAAGAGCCCGTCGATTGCGACGCCGCGCTGTCCGAGATCATGGAACGCCTCGCCCAACGCACCGAAAACGCCGTGCGCGCGGGCAAAGTGCCGGTGACGCTGGGCGGAGAACATTCGCTCAGCTATGGCGCAGTTATGGGCGTGGCGCGGGCACTGAACCAGCCTATCGGTATAGTGCAGATCGACGCCCATGCCGACCTGCGCAACGCCTATCAGGGCGAGAAACACAGCCACGCATCCGTCATGCACCTGCTGGCTGAAGAAGGCATCAAACTGGCCCAATTCGGCGTCCGCGCCTTTTCCACCGAAGAAGCGCAAAGCCGTCTGAAAAACCATGTCTTCCACGTGGATGCCGAGGAGCTTGTCACCGGCAATATCCACGCCGTTGACCTGCCCGAGGATTTCCCCGAACTGGTCTATGTCAGCTTTGACGTAGACGGTCTGGACCCTTCGCTGATGCCTGCCACAGGTACGCCTGTTCCGGGCGGGCTCGGTTACTATCAAGCCCTGCGGCTGGTCGAACATGCCCTGAAAGGTCGCAGATGCGTGGGCTTTGACGTGGTCGAACTGGCCCCCGATGGCAACGCGGCGTGGGACTTTACCGCAGCCCAAATCGTCTATCGCCTGATGGCGGCCTGTTAACCCTCAGCCGTTTCGTTCAGTTCCATATGCCCGTCGCCCTTGCTCAGCACCCGGCGCAACATTGGCTCAAAGAACTCCAGCGGCTTGGTCGGATAGTCCGGGTCGAAGGCTTTCTGATCGTATTCGTGGCAAAAATAGCGGCAGTCCTCCCAGTGAGGGCTGTCGCGATACTTGTCGCGGGCGTTGCGATCTCCGCCCCAATGATGGTTGTAGTAATAGCCCTGAAACACGCAGTGATGTTTCAATATCCAATAGGTCTTTTCGCTGACATAGGGCTTCATCATCGCTGCTGACAGCTCACCATGGTTATAGGGCGACAGGATATCACCGGTGTCATGGATCAGGGCGGCGACCACCAATTCCTCATCCGCGCCATCCTCATAGGCGCGGGTCGCGGCCTGTAGACTGTGCTGATAGCGGTTGACCGGGTATGGCGTCCAGTCTTCGTCCAGTGACCGGATCGCGTCTAAAATTCGGTCGGGCAGAGCTGCGTTATACGCCTCTTCATATTCGATAACGGCATCCCAGTCGGCTTTGGTGGCCTCCTCAAAACTGGTCCAAGTGGGCTTGTGGCTTTTGTCCAGCATGGCGCGGTCCTTTGGCTGTTTTCTGCAACAAGGATAGCGCAGGCGGTTTGCCCAAAAAAATGAATTGATTTTATCATATCAATCAAAAAATACTTTCAACATGCAAACCAAAGCCCTTGAGACCTTTCTGTGCGTTGCCGAGACCGGAGGCTTTCACGCGGCGGCCCGCAAATTGAACGTGACGCAAACTGCCGTCAGTGCCCGCATCCGGCTGATCGAAGAAGAGACCGGAAAGCCCCTGTTCACACGCGGTGCCGGGGGCACCAGATTGACGGAATTCGGACGCCAATTCCGACCCTATGCCGAACAGATGCTGTCGCTCTGGTCGTTTGCATCCCGCGATCTGCCAGCCCAGACACAAAACCGGGCCGCTTTGCGCCTGGGTGCGCAACTCAGCGTTTGGGACCCTCTGTTGGTCGACGTGGCAGTCCGATTTGAACAGCGCCTTGGGCAAATTCTGCTGACACTGAACTATGATCACGATCTGAATATGGTCGACGCCGTGGCGACGCATGTTCTGGACGTGGCGCTGACTCATGAAAAGCCAACGGATGCGCGGGTTGAGTATAAGGAACTCGCCCCGGAACGGTTGATCTTGGTTCAGGCGACATCCAACCTGCACGACCCCGTCTTCGTCAATCTGGAACTGGGAGAGGTCTATCAGGATCATGTGCGGTCAATCGCGCGACAGGCGTCGACCCAATCGGTCTTTTTGGGAAACTGCATGATGGCCCTGCGCTACATCCTCAAGAGGGGCGGAACCGGCTATTTCCCAGAATACCTTGTTGATGAGTATTTACATGCTGGCGATCTATGCCGCGTGACCGGTTCGCACGACCTGATGCTGCCTGTTTACCTAATCGCCCGAAAGAACAGCCCGGCCATGGAAAGTGTTCTGGGGTGCATGACAGACCTCAGAGGGTCGGGCTAGGCCGCAGACAGCGCCGTTCGACGGCGGGCGCGAAACAACGGACGACCTGCGATCAACAGGAACACGCACGAAATCAGGATGCCCAGCATCGCCGGCAGGTAAAGCAATATCCACAAATCCGGGTCGTCGATCACAACGGGCGACACAAATCCCCGCACGCCTTCCAGCAAAACCAGAATCGTAAACGCCCCGAATATCTGCGGCCAGAGTCCGAACCTTGAGAAACTTCCCAGCATCAAAGTGGCATATCCGGCCATCGCGACCGCCACGCATATGGCAATCCACGAAAACCTCTGATGCAGTTCGTCGATCAACTCGCCTTCGCTGAATTCCCCTGCCGCGATAATCTGATCCCGGCTTTGCAAAAGCTCCAGAGTCGGAATGGCCTCGAGACTGCGTTTCTTTATCCGGTTGGTGTTTGTCATCCCAGAGATGTCGTAGGACGCGTCCTGAAACAGGGTCGATGACAGCGTTCGCCCCTCTTTGGTCAAACGCAAAGCGACCCCGTCCACCATTACAAGGTGTATCCCCTCGCCATTATTGACCAGATAGGCGGTTTTGCTTGAGTAACTGACTGGATTATCCTCATCCCGACGGTCCGAGACGAACACTTCGTACAGCGTCCCATCCAGATCAATCCGCCCGATATACACCGTCACACCAACCGACGGGTGCATGAATTCACCCTCGTTCAATAGCTGGGCGGTGACATCACCTGCAACCTCGGCCTGACGTTGCTCGAGCTGATCAACGGAGGCGGGGCGCAGAAAGACACTAATCGCAGCCATCATCAGCCCGGTAATCAGCCCGAACAAAAACACGGCGCGGGCCAACCGCCACGGGCTGGATCCGGTGGCCAACATGACCGTGAGCTCGCTTTCCCGGCTCAGTCGATTGGTGGCATAGACCGCGGCAGCAAACACCGCCATTGGCATCACGGTTCGGATCAAGGTCGGAAGGGTCAGGGCAGTGAACTCCAGAAACACCATTGCCGACTGACCGCCGCTGATCACGCGATCAAACAGGCTGACCGACCGGGTGATCCAGAACACCCCCACCAGAACCAGGGTGAAAAAGCCGAACAGAATCAGCAGTTGCCGCAGGAAATAGCCATCAAAGCGCGACATGAGACCCCATTCGTCTGATAAAGTTCCCGGTGACAGTATTGTATTCGGAAAGCCGTGGAAACCGCGATTGGACACGCCGCCGAATTTTACCTCAATCCGGCAGCAGATGAATAGTCAGGTAGCACAAAAGCTGAAAACCACCCTGAACCATATGGTTTTCTTCAAGGTCGAATTTCATGACCGTCTGGTCAGACAGAAAGAACGCAAGCCACAGGCCAATTGACACCACAAAGGCCGTATCCACACGTTTAATCCATACCTTTTTGTTCTCATAAGGCGTTGCAACTGCCAACAAAAACAGCAACGCCGCAATCAAGGCCCAAGCGATGATACCGACGAACAGGGCGATATCCACGGCCGGAGTCGCTCCGAACTGTTCCAGAGTCTTTTCAAGAAATGGGTAGTTATGCCCATCGAACCAAGGCGTGGTGGTATACCCGAGCAGTTCGAGACCACCGATAAAGTCCGTAAGAAAGGCAAAGGCCCACCATATGAACCAAAACGCCACAAGGCTTTGCTTAAAGAAAATACGCATGAAGTGCCCCCAAAACAGCGAAAACTCATCAATAACGTGGCTAACACTACTTGATTTGCGGAAAATTCAGAAATCCCGGCCAGAATGCTACGGTGCCAACGGCACAGGCTCGTCCGAGGTTTTGAGGGAAATGGCAGGGGCAGCAGGGTTCGAACCCGCGACCTACGGTTTTGGAGACCGTCGCTCTACCAACTGAGCTATACCCCTAAGGTGCGCCTCAGATATGCCAGCAGCGCGGCGGACTCAAGAGGCTTTTTCAGATTCCGCCACAGTTATCCAATCCACAAACAAGTTGCGCGCGGCGTTGAGTTCTATAAGACACGTTTTCGCCAATAGAAGGACGCCTGACGTGAACCTCCGCAAGAAAATTGCCGACAGCGAAGCCGTCCTGAACTGGGCCGCGCGGCGGATCGCAAGCTATATCCGGATGGTCAACCGCAATACCAAATGGCAGCGCATCGGGTATGAAGAACTGGACCAACTGGCCGAAGAAGGCGAGCCTGTCATCGTTGTTCTGTGGCATCAGCGACTGGCGCAATCGCCCTATTTCTTTCCGCTGGACAAGGGTCGCATCTGTTCGATCACCTCGTCGGCACGTGCAGGCAGCATGGTAGGCCGGGTGCAGAAACTGTTCGGCATGGACACGATTGCCATGTCCAGCCACAAACGACACGTCGCCTTGTCGCGCGAAGTTCTCGGAAAGATGAAACAGGGTATCTCGATCGGGATCGCCGCCGATGGCCCGCGCGGGCCCGAACGTGTGTCCTCGACCGTGCCCCTGATCTGGGCGCGCACCTCGGGCAAACGGGTCTTTGGCATCACGTTCTCGGCCAAACACGGCAGCGAGGCCGGAACCTGGGATCGTCTTCTGATGCCGCGCCCTTGGCGGAATGAAGGCGTCTTTTTGTGCCGCGAATGGACGGATCCCGTTCCCCGCAAAGCGACCGAAGACCAGATCGAAGCGCTGCGCCTCAGCCTTGAGAAACACATGAACGACATCACTGCCGAGGCTGACCGGATGGTTGGGCGTGAGCCGTGGTCGCCGATGGGCTAACCGCCCCTCAGCCTTTGCATCAGGTAGATTTCGCTGCCTTCGGGGATCGGCTCGGTCAGACCGCTGGCAACAACGCGCCCGTCAATGGCGATGGACACGCCGGCATCTATCGGCCCCTGTAACTGGGGATGCAGCCGCACCAGTTCCTGTAGCAGCTCACCCGTGGTTTTGGCGTCGACCTCAACCACCTGCTGGCCCCCGGTCAAAAACCGAAGGCTAGACCAGAGGTGAACCTCAACCATTGTCCTTGAGCGCAGCCAGAATGCGCGGCGGAGACATCGGCAGTTGCTTCATCCGCACACCTGCCGCATGCGATACCGCATTGGCTATAGCGGCCAGAGGCGGCACGATGCCTGTCTCGCCCACTCCGCGCACGCCGAACGGGTGACCGGGGTTGGGGACTTCGACAATCACCGTGTCGATCATGGGCAGGTCACTGGCGACGGGGATACGGTAGTCAAGGAAGATCGAGTTCTGCAATCGACCATCCTCGCCATAGATATACTCCTCGTTCAGCGCCCAACCGATCCCTTGAGCGGCACCGCCTTGGTACTGTCCCTCCACATAGGTCGGGTGGATGGCTTTGCCCGCGTCCTGAATGACCGTGTAGCGGGTGATGCTGGTCTTACCCGTTTCCGGGTCAACCTCGGCATCCACAATATGCGTACCGAAGGACACGCCTGCACCTTCAGGCGTTGCCTCGAAATGGCCCGAGATCGGCCCCCCGGTACTGCCCATATTGGCCGTGATGTCAGCCAGTGGCATCGGATCGAAATCTCCGGCATTGGGGCCGGACGGGACAGCGCAGCCGTTTTCCCACTTTACCGCGTCCACCGGAATGCCCCACTTGGCCGCCGCGCGTTCGCTCAGTTTCTCAACAGCATGGCACGCCGCCTTGATCGTCGCCAGACCGCTGGCATAGGTCACGCGCGAACCGTGGCTGACGTCGTTATAGCCCAGCGTCGCGGTATCTGCGATTGTCACACGGATATTTTCATAGGGAATGCCCAGCACCTCGGCCGCCATCAGCGCCATCGACGCACGCGAGCCGCCAATATCGGGCGTCCCCACCATCAACTGGGCCGAGCCGTCCTCGGACAAAGCCAGCGACACGCTTGTCTCACCGCCGTGGTTGAACCAGAACCCGCAGGAAATCCCGCGCCCCTGCCCCGGTTTCAGCGGGGCCGAGTAATGCGGATGCGCCTTGGCCGCTTCCAGCGTTTCCACCAGACCGATCCGCTGGTAGCGCGGACCATAGCTGGCCTTGGTCCCTTCATGGGCTGCGTTTTTGAGGCGCACATCGACCGGGTCCAGACCCAGCTTCTTGCACAGCTCGTCAATCACCGACTCCACAGCAAACGCACCCATCGGCGCACCCGGCGCGCGGTAAGCGGCCTGTTTCGGACGGTTGGCCATGACGTCATAGCCGATCTGTTTGACGTTGGTCAGGTTGTAAGGCGCAAAGGCGCACATGGCGGTCATGTCGCCGGGCGCACCCGGGAATGCCCCGCCCTGCAAGCGGAATACCCCCTGCGCGGCAGAGATCGTGCCGTCCTTCTTCATCCCGATTTTGATATCCATCGACGCCGACGCGGTCGGGCCGGTCGCCCGGAACACCTCTGACCGGGTCATCACAACCTTGACCGGACGGTTGGCCTTGCGGCTAAGCGCCAGCGCGACGGGTTCGATGAATACAGTTGTCTTGCCGCCGAAACCGCCGCCGATCTCGGACGCAGTGACACGCAATTGCGAGGTTTCGATGCCCAAGAGCGCAGCACAGGTTTTCTGTGCGATCCAGTGGCCTTGGGTGGTGCACCACAACTCACCCTTGCCGTCATTACCCAGCATCCCCAGACAGGCGTGCGGTTCGATATAGCCCTGATGGGTCGCCTCGGTGGTGAAACTGTCTTCGATCACCAGATCAGCCTCGGCAAACCCGGCCTCGACATCGCCATGGCCGCTTTCGTGATAGCGCACGACGTTGGGATGCATCCCCTCGGGCACGGAATAATCCGCCGCGCCTTCGCGGATGACCGGCGCATCAGGGGCCATCGCCTTGTCCACGTCGGTGACGTGTGGCAGAACCTCGTACTCGACCTCGATCAGTTTCAACGCGTCGCGCGCCGCCAGAGCAGACGTCGCCGCAACAGCCGCAACTGCATGCCCGTCATAGAGCGCCTTTTCACCCGCCATGACGTTTTCCAGCACATTCCAGAATTCACCTTCCAGACTGGGCTTGAACGGCACTTCGGCAAAATCGGCGCGGGTGACGACGGCTTTGACGTCTTTCAACGCCTCGGCCTTGGACGTGTCGATCTTCACGATCCGCGCATGGGCGTGAGGCGAGCGCAGGATGGCACCGTGCAGCATCCCCGGGGCTGACATATCCGCACCGAACTTGGCGCGGCCCGTTACCTTATCCAAACCGTCCGGGCGGTTCGGGCGAGTACCGACAAAAGTGAAATCCGTTTTACGATCGTCCAGAGCCATTACGACGCCTCCCGCAATTCTTCTGCCGTTTCCATGACGGCGCGAATGATCTTGTCATAGCCGGTGCAGCGGCACAGATTACCCGCCAGCCAATACCGGGTTTCTTCCTCGGTCGGGTTGGGGTTTTTCTCCAGCAGCGATTTGGCCGCCACCAGAATGCCCGGCGTGCAGATGCCGCATTGCAGGGCGGCGTGTTCGATGAACTTCTGTTGCAGCGGATGCAGCACGTCACCATCGGCGATACCTTCGACGGTTTCGATCTGCTTGCCCTCGGCCTCGGCGCCCAGCATCAGGCAGGAACAGACCAGACGGCCATCCACCGTGACCGAGCACGCGCCGCAATCGCCGGTGCCGCAGCCCTCTTTCGCGCCGGTCAGGTTCAGCTTGTCGCGCAGACAATCCAGCAGGGTTTCACGCGGGTCGCACAGAAAATCGACCTCATCCCCGTTTACAGTGGTGGATACGTGGAGCTTGCTCATGCTTTCTCTCCCTTCGCGCGGGCATAGGCGATTTTGGCGGCGCGCTTGGCCAGAACGCCAGCGACCTCGGTGCGGAATGCGATCGTACCGCGTTTGTCGTCGATTGGGTTACAGGCGGCCGATGCCGCCGTCGCCAGCGCTTCCAGCGCGGCGTCATCCAGAGTGCTGCCGATGATGGCCTTGGCGCAATCGTCAACCAGCAGAACGGTCGGCGCGACCGCGCCAAGCGAGACGCGGGCCTCGGTCACCGTGTCGCCGTCCAGACGCAGGCTGACACCCACGCCAACAACGGCGATGTCCATCTCGGTGCGTGGAATGAACCGCAGATAGGCGTCGCCCGCGTTGTCTCCGCGCGCGGGGATGTTGACGGCCGAGATCACCTCACCCTTGGTCAGTGACGTCTTGCCGGGTCCGGTGGGGATGTCTTCGACCGCCACCTCGCGCTCACCATCGGGGCCAGTGACCGTCACGGTCGCACCTGCCGCAACCATCGCAGGCACCGAATCCGCCGCCGGAGAGCCATTGCACAGGTTGCCGGTCAGCGTTGCGCGCCCCTGCACCTGCGTGGACCCGATCAGATCCATCGCCTCAACCACGCCGGGCCAGTCACGGCCAAGCTCGGGGTGTTCGCTCATCTCGGCACCTGTGGCAGCAACGCCCAGCGTCCAGCTTCCATCGGCATTGCGGGTGATGTCGCTAACACCGTCGATCTTCTTGATGTCGATCAACGTATCGGGCGTGACCAGTTCCGAGCGCAACTGCACCAGAACATCTGTTCCGCCAGCCAGAAAGCGGGTGACGCCCGTTGCGCTTGCAGCCAGAGCCGACGCCTCGGCAAAACTGGCGGGGCTGTGATAATCCATGAAAATACCTCGCACCTGTTGATCAGGGTTCACTGGGGTTCGCAGGGGACGTTAGTGCAGCACCGCCCCCGCGTCCATGGCTGGAGCGACCAAATTTTGTGATTCAAAATGTCGTTTCTGAGCCTCTGGTCAGAGGTCGATCTCGATCACACCGTCCGGTTGCGCGGCGCGGCTTTGGCAAAGAATGATAGCCCCCTCGCGCTGCTTGTTGGACAAAACGAAATCTCGGTGCTCGACCTCGCCCGAGATCACACCGCACTTGCAGACACCGCAAATGCCGTCGGCGCATTTCACATCCACGTGAACACCCGCTTCATTCAGCACCTGAGCAGCATCTTTGTCGGCAGGCACGGTCAGTTCGCGGCCTGACTTCGCCAGTTTCAGCGTAAAGTCGTGATTCTCGTATTCCGGAAGTTCAGGGACCGAAAAATACTCCAGATGCCGCGCATCCTCGGGAAAGCCCTGACGCTCAGCCGCCTGCATGACGCCATCCATGTACCGGTCCGGCCCGCAGGTATAAACGTGCCAGCCGTCCTGATAGTCTTTCAGGATCGCATCCAGATCGGCGCGCGTGCCTTCGTCCGAGAAATGGTAGTGCACATGATCCGTCCAAGGCATCCCTGCCAAGTCCTCCAGATACCCGGCACCGGCGCGGGTGCTGGCGGAATAATGCAGCTCGAACGGTTTGCCCAAGGCGTGCAGCCGATGGGCAAAGGCGATCATCGGCGTGATGCCGATCCCGCCGCCCATCAGAAAGGTTTTCGTCGCGCTTTCGTCCAGTTCAAAATGGTTGATGGGCTTCGAGATGAAGACCTTGCGCCCCTCGTTGAAAATCCGGTGCAAAAGGGCCGATCCGCCGCGTCCGTCATCCTCGCGCAGCACACCGATCTGATAGGTCATGCGGTCGGACGGGTCACCGGACATGGAATACTGCCGCAGGTATTCCGGCGCGACCAGAACGTCCAAATGCGCGCCCGCCGTCCATTCGGGTAAGGGCGAGCCGTCCAGTGTCGAGAATTCATACTTGGTCACATCCGCCGTCATCTTGCCGACCCTCGTCAGCTCAACGCGCATCACCGGGGCATCGCCCGCGATCGCGTAGCGGTGGATCACGGACATATCACCAGCCGCTTTGCGCGCCTTGTATTCATCGGCAGTCACCATCGCCTGATACGCGGCAATCCCGGCCTCACGGTCCATGGCAAAGGGATAGGGCCAGGGATGCGGCGCAAGATAGGCGGGGTAGACCGCAAGTGTCTGGTCCTCGTATTTCAGGTCAAGATCGGTTTGCAGGTCACGCCGGTTCAACGGATGCCCGGTCGGGCGATAGGCGCCGTCCGATTGCAGTTCGATGTCCCACCACCATTTCTTGATGTCGTTCAGACCGCCATTGCCGACAGTGTCATCCAGTTTTGCCAACGCGGGCGCGGCTTGGGGGATGTTCATCGCAGCCCAGCGGAAAGGGCGTTCCTTGAAAATCCCCTCAAGGTTCCACGGGCAGGTCTTCATGCACCGCCCGCACATCGCGCCGCCCGGAGTGGTCACGCGGTAGGTAGCGCATTTTTGGCTGTCGGATTTCCAGATTTCATAGCCATTAAACATCAGCTTTGGCCCGGCGGTGATCGCACCCGAGGGGCATTCACGGGCGCATTTGTTGCAGCTTTCGCAAAAGGTTTGCAGGCCGAAATCAATGGGCTTGTCATGCGTTATCGGCATATCTGTGGTCACCGCGCCGGACTTCAGACGCGGGCCCAGATAGGGGTTCAGGATGACCTCTCCGATCCGGCTGACCTCACCCAGCCCGGACAGCAACAGGAGGGGCGGTTGCAGCACCTCGCCATCCATCACCGTATGCGCACGGGCCTTGTAGCCGAGGTTGCGGATCTGCTGCGCGATCACCCCGCCCAGCAGCGAGAACCGCAGATAAGCGCGCATCGACTGCGCGACGCTGATCCAGTCATCACCGCTTGCGCCCTCCATCGTTTCATAGCCCTGGTCGATGATCATGCTGATGGCTTGGTCGTGGGGCGGTGTGATCTCTTCCCCCGTCGCATCATGGGAATACCACGCCCATTCGGGGCACCGGCTAAGGCCCACCGCATCAACACCAAGAAAATAGGTTGCCGCCTTGATATTCGCAGCGTTCCGCGCGGCATCGGTCGGGGGTGGGGTGTCCGCGCTCTCTCCATCCTGCAACAACACAAACGCGCCCAGCGCCCGACGTTGAGCAAAACTGGGGGCCGCTTTGCGCACGTAATAACCGCCCTTCGCCGCGTCTTGCAGGTTTTTGCCCATATCGCCAAATTGCGCACGGGCAAACATGTCGGCGCGCTTGGGGACGCGGGCGACGTTTTCCCCATCAATATAGGTAGTGGGCGCATCGACCCGCTTGAGTTTTTCAAACGGATGCGCCCCATCCACATAGCGTCGCTTGGCATAAGAGTCCCGGTTCAGCGCATTCTTGGCAAACCCCGTGCCTAGCCACCATGCGGGACCTTGGGTGCGAAACCACGGCTGCTGCGCCATCGGTGCCAAAGGCTGGTCGTGCGTGATCTCCATCTCGGTCGTCACGGCCGCCAGCCCGAACCGTTTGCCCAACCACGGTACAATAACCTCCCCATCCTCGACCGAGCCAAGCCCGGCAGCGACCGCCAGTTTGCCCAAATCGACCTCGGAGGACATGACCGTGTGCGCCCGTGCATCGAACCCAAGAATGCGGATGTAGTTGGCGATAACCACCGCGTTCTCGGTGGCCAGCAGACACGCGCGGTGATCCTGCGCATCCATGATCCAATCCGCGCCGGGTTCATTCGGATCGGGATCGCGGATGCGTTCGTACAAAAAGACAATGGCGTGACGATGCCGGTCCATGGGGCGCGGCTCGGCCTCCATGCTTTCTTTCAGGTCGGCCATGATCAGATCAATGCCCGAGGCCAGCGTCTTGGTCTGGCGCGTCTTCAACGCATGAGCCAGACGGTCAATATCGGGGTTGCGGCGGGGTTCGGGCAACAAAGCCTCGGCAGGCAGCGGGCCGCAACCCATCATGGAGGCATCGCTGAAATACCCAAACGCCTTCAGGTGGTTGGCACGCTCTGTCGGATCTGCGGGTATCTCGGAGGGCACCGGGTTCACGAACCCGTCGCGGATCGCATCCATCATCGCCTGAAACTCACCCATCGCATTCACGATACTTTCAGGCCGATCAGAACGGTGGAAATTGAGAGCTGGCATCTGACGGACCCCGGTCAGATCAGGCATCGCGGTCTGCCGGGCCAGCCGTTCCAACGGGTACGACCCCATATGGACCGGCCTGTTCTTGTCCGAGAAAAAGCGGATCCCCATCGCGCGCCTCCTGTTTCCTACCAGTTTCCTAATGTGTCATGGACCTCCAATCCATTCATGAATAATCATAGTCTGCATGAGCAAAATTGATTTTACTGATCTGGACGGCAAAGTCCTGCGTGTCTTTCTCACGATCCTCGATGAAAATTCGGTTTCCAAGGCTGCTGACCGTTTGGGCGTGACCCAGTCAGCGATCAGCCATACGCTGGCCAAACTCCGACATGTTTTGGGCGACCCTTTGTTCGTCCGCTCCGGTCAAGGGCTGACCCCGACCGAGCGGGCGCTGTCCTTGAAAGACCCGGTGCAGCGCGTGTTGGACGGGATGCGCGCCCTGACCGACGATCGACCGTTCGATCCGCTTTCCGAAGATTTGCACGTACAGATCGCCACAAACGACATGCCGCGCGAATTGATCTTCCCCACGTTGCTCCGCACGGTCCGGGCCGAAGGTATCAGACTGCGGCTTGGCTTTATTCCCTCGGGCGTGCCGGACCCGGACCTACTGCGCAGCGACCGGTGTCAGTTGATGCTGTCCCCATTGCCACCGGATGGGCCGGACATCTTTCAAAAACGTGTCCTCAGCAGCCCGTTGATGATCTACTACGACGGAAACCGCCGCCAGCCGCCGACCGATTGGAAAACCTATTGCGAAACGGAACATGTCGAGGTGCGGTTCACGGACGGGCGCAGTTCGCGCGCGGTCATGCGGGGTGTGGATCAAAGCCAGATCAGGCCAGCCACCGTTACCCTGCCCCATTTCAACGCCATCCCTTCGTTTGTGAAAGGAAGCGATCTGATATCAACCGACACGGCATTGATGAAACGCGGCCCTCTTGCCGCGCTGGATTGCGCGCCTTTGCCGTTTCACTGCGAACCTGTCTCGATCTACATGGTCTGGCATCAGAGGTTTGCCAATGATCCAGCTCATCTCTGGTTGCGCGACAGAATCGAGAGCATAGCCGCCACCCTTCAGGATTGAGACAGCAGCCAGTTCTTGATCAACGCAACCAATTCGGGCTGCCGCGGTTTTGCCGGGGTGACAACATGGAACCCGAGGTCTTCGATCAGAACATCCGGCAAGGGCCGTTCAAGCTGTCCAGACGCAATTTCCGTCGCGACCAGAGGTTCATGTGCCAGCGCAATCCCCTGCCCCGAGGCAGCAGCGTCAATGGCCAGACTCGTCTGGCTGAAACTCATCACCCGAGGCTTCCCAACCAGCCCAAGGTGTTCAAGAAACAGCGGCCATAACCCATGCGTATCGTTCAGAAGCACATGGTCCAAAAGGTCCGCTGGCCGCGCGATCTGGCGCGCCAATTCGGGACTGCTGACCGGCACGAACGCGCTTGAAAACAATGGGGTTGATGTCAAATCGGGCCCAAACGGTGCCCGTCCCTGCCGCACGGCGATGTCCACGCCGTCACCCTTGAAATCCGCCAGCCGTTCCCGAGCGTCGATTTTGACCGTGATATCTGGGTGCCTGTCTGTCAGGTTTGGCAAACGCGGCACCAGCCATTTTGAGGCAAAGCTGGGTGTGACAGAAACAACAACCTGTCGATCGCTGGACAATTCATCCACGGCCTCTTCAATCAACCTGAACGCCCGGCGCAGTGGCGCATGAAAACGACGACCCGCCTCGGTCAGGGCAAGGCCGCGCGGCAGACGTTGAAACAGCTTTTCCGTCAGCCGCGCCTCAAGCCCGCGGACCTGCTGCGCCACGGCACCCTGAGTGACGCCAAGCTCCTCTGCGGCAAGCCGGAAATTCAAGTGCCGGGCCGCAGCTTCAAAGGCGCGGAGCGCGTTCAGTGGGGGCAAAGCAGTCATCTGCCTATCCTGTAGTTTTTCTACAGCATAAAGACAGAAGAACTGATTGGTCAAACCGTCGGTCAGAGCGCATCTTTAGGACATCAGACATCGGAGGTTTGAGATGACGAAAGTAGTGCTCATTACGGCAGGTGGCAGCGGCATGGGGGCAGATTCCGCCCGCCGATTGGCCGCGGACGGTTTCAAAGTGGGCATCCTGTCCTCGTCGGGCAAAGGCGAGGCATTGGCGCATGAACTGGGCGGGGTTGGTGTGACCGGATCGAACCAATCGGCAGGCGATCTTCAGAAACTGGTCGATGCGGCCATGGCCCATTGGGGGCGCATTGATGTGCTTGTGAATTCGGCGGGGCACGGGCCGCGCGCGCCCATTCTGGACCTGGCCGATGAAGACTGGCACACGGGAATGGATGTGTATTTCATGAACGCCGTCCGACCAACACGGCTGGTGACGCCGATCATGCAAGCGCAAGGCGGTGGCTCGATCGTAAACATCTCAACATTTGCCGCGTTCGAACCTGACCCCGTGTTTCCAACCTCGGGCGTGTTCCGCGCGGGCCTTGCCGCCTTCACCAAGCTGTTTTCGGACAAATACGCCGCCGACAATATCCGCATGAACAACGTCCTGCCCGGATTTATCGACAGCCTGCCCGAGAACGAGGATTTCCGCGCCCGCATTCCTCTGGGCCGATATGGGCGCAGCTATGATGAGATCGCCTCGGTCGTTGCTTTGCTTGCGTCAGAAGGCGGAGGTTACATCACAGGCCAGAACATTCGCGTTGACGGCGGCATTACCCGGTCGGTCTGAGGTCAAAACCGCGCTTTGACAAAATGAGTCAACGCCGCGCCGGTTTCAAAATAGGCGCGGCGCAGACCGGTCCAGTTTTCGCGATAGTCCGACACCGAAGGGACGGGCAAGAGATCGCGATCTTCGCGCAACAGGCTTTCAGCCACCAGTCGGCCAAACACGGTTCCCGGCCCGATGCCGCGCCCGGAATACCCATGGACAGAAAGCGCATTTGGGCCGATCTCAGTGATCTTGGGGATATGATCCGAGGTCATCGCGATCCGCCCGTGCCACCTCTCGATCAACGGCTGGTCGGACAGTTGCGGGAACAGTTCAGCCAGTTTGCGCCTGGCCCAACGCTTGTGTGAACCGCTCCCCGCATGCGCAAGGTCACCCATCGCACCGATAATGAACCGGCCGTCCTGATCGACGCGGAACGAAGTCATTATCAGGCCAGTATCCCAACACCCTTCACCGTCCGGCAAAATGCTGGCGCGCAGGTTGTCCGACAAGGGGGCGGTGGAAAACTGGAAATAGTAGACGGGGACATAAGCCGGTGCCGTAGCCGCAAGGCCTTGATGATAGGCGTTTGTGGCCTGAAGCACGGCCTTGGCCCGCACCGAGCCTCGTTCCGTGTCAAGCACCCAGATATCCCCATCACGTGTCAGCGAGCGAACCGGACTGCGCGTATAAACCCGCGCCCCGGCCTGGGACGCGGCCCTTGCAAGCCCGCGCACGTAGCCCAACGGCTGAATGGTTCCGGCCCGTGGATCAAAAAGCGATCCGTGGAAAGCCGCGCTGCCTGTACGTTGGCGCGTTTGATCTGCGGATAACAGCTCAACCGGCGCACCCACCGCGCGTTGCTGCGCGTAGCGGTTTTGCAGGTCTTTCAACCCCGCCCCGGAATGGGCGCAATGCAGGGTTCCGTTGTGCACGGGTTCGCAATCAATCGCGTGCCGCTTGATAAAGTCAAAGACATCGGCAGGTGCGGCAGCAAGTAGGTTGATCAGGCGATCCCCCGACTCTGCCCCCAGATGCGCCCGGATTTCCTCGGGCGGCAGCCACAATCCGGCATTGGCCAGACCCACATTGCGGCCCGATCCACCATGCCCGATCTCTTGCGCCTCAAGCAAACAGACCGACGCCCCAGCCCGCGCTGCGGTCAGCGCAGCCGCGCAGCCGGTATACCCCCCGCCAATCACCGCAAGATCGACTGTCAAAGTCTCTGTCAGCACGGTACTTTCGACCCGTTCGCGGCAGGTCTTTTGCCAAAGGGACTGGTCGTGATCGCGCACGGGCTGCTCCTTGAAAATTGGTCGGATCATCCGGCTTGCGTCAGCCGGTTGCAAGAGCCCTTTGATCCTCGCGCCCCATGGCCAGAAGAATGGGCTGCGTGTCCTGCTGTTCCTGAAACGCGGCCTTGTCCTTCAACCCGCGCCAGTTTGCCTGAACAAGTGACTGCGCAACCGCACTGCCCAGCGTTGCGCCGGGGCCGGTGACAATGAAAAGGTCGGGGGCAAATTCGCGGGCAGCGGTCTGTACGGAGCGGGTAAAATCATAAGCCTCCGTCACCTGATGCCCCAGAGTATAATCCCAAAGTTCCTGCGTATCGGTGGCGCCGGGCCACCAAATTTTGCCGCGCCCGTCGATAAGGGGTTGGGTTGGTTGGCCGATTAGTTCAACCCCCAGACGCAACCGCCCTTCGGCGGCGACGGGCGCTTGCAGATGCGTGTGGAATGCAGCGTGGTTCGCCAGTCGCATCGGGAACCGCTCCTGAAGAACGGGCTGAGAAGTTTCAAAGGCTTTCAGTCCCACCTCGTTGCCCGCCAATACCAACATGCCGCCCAAGTCGATCGACAATGCCAGATCGTGACCGTCGATCGCATTGATCCGCGCGACATCGGCCAGCAAGTCCGCCTTACGGACCGGATCGTTTTTCCAGGTCTCATCTGTGAAAGGATAAACAAGCTGCCCACCGATCAGGTGATCCTGCATCAGCGTCCCCATGGTGTTCACGACGCGGAACCCGTTTTCGGGCGACAACGCGCCCGCCACGGCCAGAGCAATGTACCACCCCATCGAGTTCCCGGTGACGGCGACCACCTCGATATCGTCTGCCAGAGCCATCGCATCCGACAGGGATGCCGCGTAGATCAATGGCGACGCCACATCCCCCCGCGAATACTTGCTGACCGCAAAACGCCCCGCGCCGTCCAGATCGGTTACAGGCTCTTGCCCGGCCTCAGTACGCATAGCGTCAAACCCGCGGAACATGTCCATGCGATTGCGGTGGTGGCGGTGCAGGTATCCCAGCTCTGGCTTGTTATAGGTGCCCCGTCCGGGACAGATGACAACAGCGGTGCGGGTCATGATCGGCCTCCGGTCAGCTTGAGCGCGGCTTCGATGATGCCTTCCTCGGATGGCAGCGGCGCGGCATAGGCGGGGCCGGTTGCGATAAAACAGTCCTCGGCCACGACTCGTGTGACAGGGGTATCGGCGCTGTTTTCGGCAAAAAAGGCCATCAAACCCTCGGACTGGCTTCCGGTCCGGCGGCATTCATCCACGATCAGGATATGTTTGCATCCCTTGGTAGCCGCGCGCAGCGCTTCGGCCGGTAGTGGCGCAAGCCAGCGCATATCAATGACACGAGGCTTTAGCCCGGCCGCCCGCAAAGCCGGCAGCGCCTTTTGTGACAGGTAGTGCCCGTTGCCATAGGTGACGATGGCCAGATCGGTCCCGTCACCGTGCACCCCAACCTTTCCCAGCGCGATGCGTTGATCCGGCGATGGATAGGTCGTCATCCACCCCGCATCCTGAGCCTCATGCAGATCGCGCATGGGATACAGCGCGATGGGCTCCAGAAACACCACAACGCGCTGCTCTTCCCGCGCCAATCGCACACATTCGCGCAGCATCTGCGCAGCGTCCGATCCGGTCGACGGGCAGGCGATGATCACCCCGGGAATATCGCGCAGTACGGCCAGAGAGTTGTCGTTGTGGAAATGCCCACCGAACCCTTTCTGATACCCCAGACCCGCAATCCGCAGGACCATCGGGTTTGAAAACTGACCGTTCGAGAAAAACGGCAATGTCGCCGCCTCGCCCCTGATCTGGTCTTCGGCATTATGCAGATAGGCCAGGAACTGGATTTCGGGGATCGGGATGAACCCGTTATGCCCCATGCCGATCGCCAGCCCCAGAATTGACTGTTCATCCAGCAGCGTATCAATCACCCGATCCGGCCCGAACCTTTGCTGCAGCTTTTGGGTCACGCCATAGACGCCGCCCTTGCGACCGACATCCTCGCCCATGCAGACAATCTCGCCATGTTCCAGCATCAAATCAGTCAGCGCCCAGTTGATCAGACGGCTCATGGGCTGGGGATCGTCCATCGCGCGCATATCGCCTCCGAACGCGGTCGCGCGCGCCTCGGCGCTCGGGCCATTTGTCGGCTTGCAGGCGCGTGTCGGTGGGATCAGGCTTGTCATGACCTCGGTCGCGTTGGCCAAGTGCGGGCGGGTGGCGGCCTCGGCCGCGATGCGATCGGTACGCGCGCAAATGTCCTTGTAAATCTGCAGCGCCTGACCGGGTGTCAGCGCGCCCGCCTGATCCAGCAGGCGCACCGAGTGCAGCAGGGGATCATTCGCTTCATCCGCTTCAACTTCGGATTTTGACAAATAGGTCGTGGGCACATCCGCCCCGGCATGACCGTACAGCCGCACTGTGCGCAGATGCAGAAAGGCTGGTTTACGTCGGATGCGGACGTAATCGGCGGCTTCTTTTGCCACGGCAAAAGTCTCAAAGATGTCCAGCCCATTGGCTTGGAAGTATTTTATCCCCGGTCGGTGCTGCATGGATGCCTGTATCCACCCGGTGGGCGTCTTCACCGAAATACCGATCCCGTTATCCTCACACACAAACAAAAGCGGCAACGGCGTTGACTGAACACTGGTCCACCCCGCCGTGTTGATCGCGCCCTGCGCTGTCGAGTGGTTGGCCGACGCATCGCCAAAGGAACACATCGCTATTCCATCTTCGGGCAATTCCCGGTGTTCAGGATCGTGACGCCGCGCCGCGCCCAATGAATAGGCCGCCCCGACCGCCTTGGGCAGGTGACTTGCGATCGTAGATGTCTGCGGCGGAATCATCAGCGCCTTGGACCCCAAGACCTTATGCCGCCCTCCCGATGTCGGGTCTTCTTTCGAGCAGGCAAAGCTCAGCAACATGTCCCACGCTATCTGCTGACCCGGCACTTGCTCGGACCGCGCGATTTGAAACGCCGCATCGCGGTAATGCAGGAACGCAATATCGGTCGGACGCAACGCATGGGCCACCGCAGCCATCCCTTCGTGCCCCGAGGAGCCGATGGTATAGAACCCCTGCCCCGCCTTCTGCATCGCACGGCTGGTCCGGTCCAACGCACGACTAAGCACCTGTGATCGAAACAGGGAAACCGCATCTGTCTTGCTTAGTCCCGGGCAAGGCAATGGACCGTCTGGCAGATCCCCCTGCGCAACCCGGGTCAGAAAATTGTCGTGAACGATCTGAGCGCGATCCATCAGCGGCCTCATTCAAAAACTGTTTCGCAGCAGCATCCACGATGGGATACTCTCTTTGTCACAGGCTTCACACAGTTTTGGCAACGGAAAGTCGCCGTTGCCCCTTGCACCGCCAACATATCCCATCCAGCCCGGCCCCAAGGCGCCTTCGCCGCAGGTGAATCCAGATCTCTGTATCGGACTGGCGCACACGAAAGGCCAGTGATATTCCATTCAAAAGGTATGAGGAAATGTCATATGATTGCGCCTCGTCGGTTTCTGCCCTCGATCCCCTCGCTGCTGGCGCTTGAGGCCGTGGATCGTTTGGGAAGCGCCTCGGCCGCCGCCGAAGAGCTGTCCCTAACCCAAAGCGCAATCAGCCGGCAGCTCAAAACCTTGGAAGAACAGTTGGGCGTCGACCTCATCCAACGCACCCATATGCGCCTTAACCTGACGCCTGCGGCACAGGAATATGTCCAGGTGGCCCGCGCGACCTTGCATCAGTTGGCGCAGGCTTCGCTGAAACTAAAGGCCAACCCGACCGGCGGATCCCTGAACCTGTCGATACTGCCCGCGTTCGGAATGCACTGGTTGGCGCCGCGCCTTCAGGACTTTGCCCGCAAGCACCCCGAGGTAACGGTGAACCTGAACACACGCCTGCGCCCCTTTGATTTTGACCGCGACCGCTTTGATGCCGCGATCCATTTCGGCCGCAAAGACTGGACCGGGGTCAACTATCTTCCCATCATGCGAGAGGACGTCCTTCCGGTCTGCGCGCCCGCGCTGCTGCCCGACCGGAACGACAACATCGAGTGGTTGCTGAAAGCGCCCCTTCTGCAATTGGAAACACGCCCCGACGCATGGGAGAAATGGTTCGCCGTGCAAGGACATGAGGTTTCGGGCATTCAGGGGATGCTGTTCGACCAATTCTCGACAATGTGCCAGGCAACCATTCACGGGCTGGGCGTTGCATTGCTGCCCAGCTATTTGGTTGATGACGACCTGAAGTCCGGACGGCTGGCCCTTGCATGGGACGGTCCGGGTTTCAGTCTGGGCGATTTCTATCTTGTTTGGCCGCAATCCAGGGCAGAGCCTGAGCCGCTCAAGTCCTTCCGGTACTGGCTGCAAGATCAGGTTGCGGCTTCAGTTACTGACGGCGCTGACGCGGACTGAGACCGCGCCTTCAACTTAACTGCCAGTTGGCAACGCGCGCGGCAGGCGCGGGCCACGTCCGCGCCTGCCATGCCCAACGGGAGGAGGTGTTTCGACAGAAACATCGACGACGGGCGGGAGAACCCCAGTCGATCTAGGTATCCAGAGAACGGGCGATCAATTCCTTCATGATCTCGTTGGTCCCGCCATAAATCATCTGAACCCGTGCATCCGCGTACAGGCGGGCGATGGGATACTCCATCATGAACCCGTAACCACCGAATAGCTGAAGGCATTCATGCATGACTTCGTTTTGCACCTCGGAGCCCCAATACTTGGCCATGGATGCCGTCGCTGCGTCCAGGGTTCCGGCTTCGAGCTTGGCAATACAATCGCTTACAAAGCTGCGCAGCACTTCGGCTTTGGTCTTGCATTCTGCCAACTTGAAGCGGGTGTTCTGGAAATCCATCACACGCTGCCCAAAGGCTTTGCGCTCCTGCGTGTACTTCACCGTTTCGGCAATGGCGTAATCAATGGCGCCCAGCGCGACAATTGCGATGGTCAGGCGCTCCCACGGCAGTTGCTTCATCATCTGGTAAAAGCCCTGACCCTCGTCCGGTCCGATCAGGTTCGTCATCGGAACCTTCACGTCTTCAAAGAACAACTCGGCCGTATCATTGGCTTTCATGCCCAGCTTCTTCAGATTACGTCCTTTGCGAAAACCCTCGGCACCGTCTGTTTCGACAGCGACCAGTGAAACACCTTTGGAGCCCTGAGACTTATCGGTTTTCGCCGCAACCAGAATGAGGTCGGCCGATTGTCCATTGGTGATGAATATCTTGGAGCCGTTCAGACGGTAACAATTCCCATCCTTTTCCGCCGTCGTGCGGATGGATTGAACGTCAGACCCCGTTCCGGGTTCCGTCATCGCCAGCGCGCCGACCATCTCGCCAGAGGCCAGTTTGGGCAACCACTTTTGTTTCTGCTCATCGCTTCCGTAGGCTGTTATGTAATGGGTGACGATGGACTGAATCCCATAGCCCCACCCGGCATCCCCATGCGAGGTTTGCGCATACATCGTGATCGCGTCGAACCCAATGTCGCCGCCGACACCGCCGAATTCCTCGGGGATGGCACCCGCCATCAACCCCATATCCCCGGCCTTGCGCCAGAAGTCCCGATCAACAACGCCATTGTCATTCCAGCGTTCGATATTCGGCACCAGTTCATCGGCCATAAACCGGTTCGCCATTTCAGCAAACATCTTGTGTTCGTCCGTCGCCCAAGCGGATGTAGCAGAAAACAGAGACATAGAGCGTCCTCCCAATTCGAATTTCGCTCAGCGTAATCCGCTCCGGCAGCCAATCCAATGCACCCAAAGGCACGCAACGCAACGTCGTTTCAGAAATTCGAACGGGCCGTAGCTATTTGGCCAATGCCGCTTCCAGAAGCACCGTTGCCGCGGCTTTGGCTTCGCGGGCCGGATCGCAGCTTTTCAGCAGAACCGCCGTAACGATGGCCCCTTCCTTCAGCAGCAGGATCTGACAGGCGAGGTTCTCAGGGGCTGACGCGCCTGCCCTGCGTGCAAGATCGGTGAAATACTCCAATAGCAGGCGTTTATGTTCGGCAGCCTGAACATGAATCGGATGCGTCTTGTCCTGAAACTCCGCACCGGCCTTGATGAACATGCAGCCGCGAAATCCATCCTCTTCGAACCATTCGGCCAAAGCGTCGAAACTTGCGATCAACTGATCGGCTGGCGGGTCGGCCAGGTCTTCGATGCGGCGCAGAAACCAGTTGCGAAAATTCTCGTCCCGCAGGCGCAGCGCGGCAAGGATCAACTCTTCCTTGGTGCGAAAGTGCTTGTACATCGAAGTCTTGGACACACCTGTTTCCACCACCAGCTTATCCATACCCGTGGCGTGGAATCCGTCTTGATAAAAGACCTGCAATGCCTTGCGGACCAGTTCATCTCGTTTGTTCGGGCGCATTTGTTCGCTCAATCCTTGACTGATCTGTACATATTAGTGCCGGTCAGAGACTACAACCTATTTCCAATTTTTTTAGGATTTTCTCAGCAAACGGGGCCGACCAGCAATTCTCCCCGAAGAAAAAATCCATTTGACACTTGACAAAGGTTACCGATCTGTACACCTTCAGCCCCAAGATGTACCGATCAGTAAACTTTGGAGCCTTCAGATGAGACGCCGTGCCAGCCCATTCTCACCTCAGTATGTCCCCATTCTTCTGACCATCGCATTGCTTGCAGCCTCGCTAACCTGAAAGGCACCGAAATGACCCGGCCCCCTCTTCCCCCATTCACACAGGAAACCGCCATCCAAAAGGTTCGGATGGCCGAAAACGGCTGGAACAGCCGCGACCCGGATGTCGTCACACCCGCCTACACCGAAGACAGCCAATGGCGTAACCGCGCCGAGTTCATCACCGGCCACGCGGAAATCCACGCCTTTCTGACGCGAAAATGGCGGAAAGAACTGGATTACCGCCTGATCAAGGAACTTTGGGCGCATTCAGACAATCGCATCGCCGTGCGCTACGCGTATGAATGGCACGATGACAGCGGCCAATGGTTCCGGTCTTACGGAAACGAGAACTGGGAATTTGCCGCCGACGGCCGGATGGCCAAACGCCATGCTTCTTTGAACGACTTACCGATTTCGGAACAGGACCGTCTGTTTCACTGGCCCAGCGGCCCCCGGCCTGACGATCATCCCAGCCTGTCAGAGCTTGGTCTTTAGAAAGGACAGCCCATGCCCCGCGCATTTTCCGAACTGATGTTCACGCCCTCCGTCCGCGCCCATCAGGAACGTATGGGATCCGCCAAAACTTATGCCAAGTTCCTTGAAGGCGGCCCCCAGCAAGGCCATGAGATTGGCCCGGCCGAAAAAGCGTTCATCGAAGCGCGGGATGGGTTCTATCAATCCACCGTGTCTGAAACTGGCTGGCCTTACGTTCAGTTTCGCGGAGGGCCTGCCGGATTTCTGAAAGTGCTTGGCCCGACAACGATTGGGTACGCCGACTTTTCCGGCAACAAGCAGTATATCTCTCGCGGAAATCTGGACGGCAATGACCGGGTGGCCATGATCCTGATGGATTATGCAAATCAGCGTCGATTGAAGATTCTGGGGCGGGTCACGTTTACCGAAGGCGAGGCCGCCGCAGCCAGCCTGTTTCCAGATGAGGCCGATGCTGTGGCGGAACGCGCCGCCATTATTCGGGTTGAGGGGCTGGATTGGAATTGCCCCCGCCACATCACACCGCGGTTTACCGAGGCTGAATTGCGCCCTCATCTGAACAACTTGGGTCAACAACTGGCGCAGCTTCAGGCCGAAAACGAGAGGCTGAAACAGCAACTGTCAAGCCGATCCTGAAACGGCTTGCCCGGAACTCCGAGTATTTTCTGATAACAAGGAAGCATTTCATGCCGCGTTCCACGTTGAATTTCGCTTTTGTGTGCCTGGCCGGTTTCACCTTGTCGACCGGAATTCTGATGCTGGGTTTTTTTGCATCCCCCGAAGCGGTGCGCTCCTCTCCGCCAACACCCTACAACTCTCTGCTGTTAGAGCATCTTGCGAAACGATAAGGCGGGTGAGGGCTTAATTCTTCGCCGAATTTCACAATTATCCGCGCCCATCCCCTTGACCTTCCTGTGACTGGAACCCTCATTTAGAGGGTGAAAAGCACATCGGGATGAGTCGGATGGCTGCACCACATGAAATTCAACTGAAAGTCACCGGAATGGGGTGTGCGTCTTGCGTTGGTCGCGTTGAGACCGCACTCGGCGATGTTCCGGGCGTTACATCGGCTTCGGTCAATTTTGCAACAGAGACCGCACAGGTCTCATTTTCCGGGCCAATTGCTGCCCTGACACGCGCGCTGGATCAGGCGGGTTACCCGGCTGCTCTTGCTCATACGACGCTGGCCATATCCGGCATGAGCTGCGCCTCATGCGTGCGCAAGATCGAGGGGGTTTTGTCAGATGACCCCGCCGTCGTTGACGCGCAGGTCAATCTTGCGACCGAACATGCGACTGTGGCGTATGTCGACGGGGCAACCACTGCGCAGGCGCTGGCTGAACTCTGTACCAAAGCGGGCTATCCAGCTCGTGTCGCGCAAGAGGACGGAGAAGCTGACCATAGCAAGGTGGAAGAAGCCAATTCGCTGACACGCGCCACGCTATTTGCCGCAATTTTGGCGTTGCCCGTTTTTGTGCTGGAAATGGGCGGGCATATGATCCCGGCCTTTCATCATTGGGTTCAAGCCACGGTTGGAACGCAGACTAGCCACCTTATTCAGTTTACTCTTACCTCTCTTCTTCTGCTTGGTCCGGGACGGGTCTTTTACGCAAAAGGCATTCCTTCTCTGCTGCGGAGGTCCCCCGACGTGAACGCGCTGGTCGCCATGGGGACCGGGGCGGCCTATCTGTATTCGGTGGTCGCGACCTTTGCGCCGGGGGCCCTGCCGGAGGGAAGCGCCAATGTCTATTTCGAAGCCGCATCCGTCATCGTCGTCCTGATCCTTCTGGGTCGCGCGATGGAGGCTCGGGCCAAGGGGCGCACCGGTGCTGCGATCCAGAAACTGATCGGCCTGCAGCCCAAAACAGCCAGAGTGGAACGGGACGGCACAATGATCGACCGCCCGATCTCGGAGATAGTGGTGGGTGATATCCTTCAGATCAGACCGGGAGAGCGTGTTCCGGTTGATGCCGAGGTTCTGGAAGGTACGTCCTTTGTGGATGAAAGCATGATCACAGGTGAGCCGATCCCTGTTGGCAAATCCGAGGCGGATCAGGTCGTGGGTGGCACCATCAACGGCACCGGGGCGCTGCGGATAAAGGCCGCGCGTGTCGGCGCCGATACTGTTCTGGCGCAAGTCATTCGGATGGTTGAGCAGGCGCAAGGCGCCAAGTTGCCGATACAGGGGCTGGTCGACCGTATCACCGCCTGGTTCGTGCCAGCGGTTATCGGTGTTGCAGTACTAACGATTGCGGCTTGGTTGCTGTTTGGGCCTGCGCCCGCCTTGCCGATGGCCTTGGTCGCAGGTGTTTCGGTTCTGATCATCGCGTGCCCCTGCGCCATGGGGCTGGCAACGCCAACGTCGATCATGGTGGGCACAGGCCGCGCAGCCGAATTGGGTGTTCTGTTTCGCAAGGGCGATGCTCTGCAACTGCTTCAGCAAGCCAAGGTCGTGGCGCTGGACAAGACCGGAACGCTGACACAGGGGCGGCCTGAGCTTGAGAGTATCGTGACGACCAACGGGTTCGACAACGATCAAGCCCTACGGCTTGCAGCAGCGGTTGAGTCCCGATCCGAACACCCGATCGCAACTGCGATCACGCGCGCGGGGCCTGCGGTGCCGCCCGATGCCTCGGATTTCCAATCGCTGACAGGCTTGGGGGCGCGGGCCTTGGTTGACGGGCAAGAGATTATCATCGGGTCGCACAGGCTGATGCGGCGGAACAGCGTGGATGTGGCAGAGTTGGAACAGGATGCCGACCTGCGCGCGGCCGAGGGCGCAACCCCCTTGTTTCTGGCCGTCGATGGCAAGGCCGCCGCAATGATTGCGGTTTCAGACCCGCTGAAACCCGGTACTGCCGAGGCCCTTGGCAGGCTACACGCGATGGGGCTGACTCTGGCGATGGTCACCGGCGACAATCGCGGCACGGCGCAGTCGCTTGCCCGGAAACTTGGTATTGATCACGTGACATCCGAGGTGCTGCCGGATGGCAAACTGGCCGCGATCATTGACCTGCGCGACCAGTTTGGATCGCTGGCCTTTGTCGGGGACGGCATCAATGATGCCCCGGCGCTTGCAGCAGCGGATATTGGTATTGCGATTGGCACGGGAACCGACGTGGCCATTGAAACGGCGGATGTGGTGCTCATGTCCGGTGATCTGCGCGGGGTGGCGAACGCGATGGATATCAGTCGCCGCACCATGCGTAACATCCGGCAGAACCTGGGCTGGGCGTTCGGGTACAACGTCTTGTTGATTCCGGTTGCGGCGGGCGTGCTTTTCCCCTTTGGCGGGCCTTTGCTGTCCCCAGCCTTGGCCGCCGGAGCAATGGCGCTTTCCAGTGTTTTCGTAGTCACAAATGCGCTGCGCCTGCGCAGGGTCCGGGCCACTTTGCCTGTAAGAGAACACACACAAACTCAGCAAACGGTGGCACCATGAATATCGGTGATGTATCGACTCAGACCGGATTGCCCGCAAAGACGATCCGCTATTATGAAGACATCGGACTGGTCAAACCCCTGCGCGATGACAATGGTTACCGCCGGTTCCGCAGTCAGGACATACACAAGCTGAATTTCCTGGGCCGTGCCCGTGCTTTGGGCTTCACGATCGAAGACTGCCGGACATTGATGGCCCTGTACGAAGACGACACCCGCGCCAGTTCCGACGTCAAGAAGGTCGCGCGCGCGCATCTGGCCCAGATCGAGGCCAAGATCGCTGACCTGAACGCCATGCGCGATACATTGGGTCACCTGATTGATGCCTGCGCGGGTGATGATCGGCCGGACTGTCCGATCCTGCAAGATTTGGGAGGCAAAGCGTAACACGGGGTTGCCCTTTGCACGCAGCTTTGATTTGTCTCTGCTGAACGACCCAGCCGGGCATGAGAGAGGATCACCAAATGGCAAAAGTCGCATTCCTTGGATTGGGCGTCATGGGCTACCCAATGGCCGGTCATCTGCAGGCCGCAGGTCACGACGTCACCGTCTATAACCGAACGCAAGCCAAGGCCGAAGCCTGGGTTGCCCAGCATGGCGGCGCAATGGCCGCGACGCCGCGTGAGGCAGCCGAAGGTGCCGAGTTCGTCATGTCCTGCGTTGGCAATGACGATGACCTGCGCATGGTTTGCATCGGTGAAAATGGCGCGTTTCACGGGATGTCAGACGGTGCGATTTTTGTCGACCACACAACCGTTTCTGCCAAGGTTACACGCGAGCTGTATGATGCGGGCAAAACCCGCGGGATCGCCTTTGTCGATGCTCCGATCTCGGGCGGACAAGCGGGGGCTGAAAACGGGGTCTTGTCAATCATGTGTGGCGGGGACCAGTCGGCTTATGACACGGCAGAGCCGGTCATGCAGGTCTATTCCAAAATCTGCCGTCGGATCGGCGATAGCGGTGCGGGGCAGATGACAAAGATGTGCAACCAGATCGCGATTGCCGGTCTGGTTCAGGGCCTGAGCGAAGCGCTGCATTTTGCGGAAAAAGCGGGGTTGGACGGTCGGTCGGTGGTTGAGGTGATCAGCCAGGGCGCAGCAGGTAGCTGGCAGATGGCGAACCGGTACGAGACCATGCTGGACGACCATTTCGATCACGGCTTCGCCGTTGACTGGATGCGCAAGGATTTGGGCATCTGCCTGAGCACAGCAGATGAAACCGGCGCGTCCTTGCCTGTGACGGCTTTGGTTGATCAGTTCTACAAGGATGTGCAGAAACTGGGCGGCGGGCGCTGGGACACCTCGTCCCTGATCAAGCGTTTGCGCGCGTTGGGATGAAGCAAGGGGGCTGTCTGCCCCCTCTTGGGCCGCGGCCCAATTCACCCCCGAGGATATTTAGGGCCAGATGAAGAGGATCCCGCTGAACGCGGGACAGGAATTCGAATGAGCGACTTGATTGGTTTCTGGACGGGCGCATTGCGCCAGCATTGGGGTCTGGATGCGCGACTGACCCGTTTGGATGGCGAATACGACCTTAACTTTCTGGTGCAGGCGACAAATGGTCAGGACTATGTGCTCAAAGTCATGCGCGCCGGATGTGAGCAGGAACTCGTGGACCTTCAGGTCAAAGCTTTGGATCACATCGCGCACGTTGCGCCGGGACTGCCCTTTCCGAAGGTGATTCAAGATCTTGAGGGTGTAGTTCTGCCACACGTCAACGATCAGGAGGGTGCGCCTCGTTTGGTGTGGCTGCTGGAATGCCTTCCGGGACAGTGTTACGCCAAGGCTGCGCCCAAGACCGAAGACCTTATACTCAAGCTGGGGCGCGTATTGGGCGCAACGGATCGCGCCTTGGAAGGGTTTTCCCATAGCGGGTTGAACCGCGCTGGATTCAAATGGGATTTGACGCAGGCGGGCTGGATCTTTGAAAACTTGGACGCGATCACTGACCCGTCGCGACGTGCACTTTTGGGCGAGATTTGCGACAGTTTCGCGGCGACCTCAACTGTACTTTCCGAATTGCCAAAGCAGGCTATTCACAACGACGCCAATGACTATAACATCCTGGTCGATGGCGAGCTGGGGCAGCGCCAAAGCGTATCCGGATTGATAGATTTGGGCGACATGTGCGCCGCGCCGCGCATTTGTAATCTGGCGATTGCCGGGGCGTATATCGTTCTGGATCACCCCAAACCGGAACAGGCGCTGGCCGCTTTGGTGCGTGGGTATCACGCGGCAAATCCTTTGCGTGCAGAAGAGGTTGATCTGATCTGGCCATTGCTGCGCATGCGACTGGCGGTATCGGTTGTGAACTCGACCCTGATGGCGGTTGAAAACCCCGATGATCCGTATGTCACGATCAGTCAGGCTCCCGCTTGGCGGTTCCTAGAGAACGAGGCGGTGAATGGTGGTCTGATGTCTGCACGATTGCGCGCCGCGTGCAGTCTACCGGTCTCTGACGGGGCAGAGCGCATCCATGCATATTTGCATGAGCATCGTGGCCAATTCGCTGCAATATTCGATCAGGACCTGAGCGATGCTCCCATGGGGTCGCTCTCGGTGGAGAACTGCGTCTGGCCGCAGAATCCGTTCCACATGCCTTTGGCCGAGGCCGCGCGTGTGGGTGAAGAATACGGTGAGGGCCTGTGGCTGGGCTATTACAATGAGCCGCGCCTGATCTATGCCGAGCCGGGGTTCCGCAAGGGGCCGTGGAAGGCGTCAGACCGGCGCACAGTGCATCTGGCGGTGGATGTGTTCGCCCCGGCGGGGACCGTATTGCATGCTCCGGTCAGTGGGCGGGTTGAGGCGATTGAGAACCGCGATGCGCATTTGGACTATGGCGGGGTCGTCATCCTGCATCACGAAACGCCCGAGGGGGATGCGTTCTATACGCTCTATGGTCATCTGGACCCCGAGGTATGTGATCGGCTGAAACCCGGCGATCCAGTGGCGCAGGGCGCTGCGTTCGCGCGGTTGGGGGACGCTACACAGAACGGCGGCTGGGCCCCGCATGTGCACTTCCAACTGGCGATGACCACCGACGGGATGCAAAGCGACTGGCCCGGTGTGGGTGATCCCGATGAGATGGAGCTGTGGCACGCGGTTTGCCCCAACCCGGCGGCCCTGCTGAACCTGCCAGATGACAAGGTGTTCTATCACCCCACCGACAAACAGGCGATCCTGCAAGGTCGGCAGCACCATTTCGGCGGCAATCTCAGCCTGACCTATGACGATCCGGTCATGCTGGTGCGCGGGTGGAAGCACCACCTGTTCGATGAATGGGGTCGCCCCTATCTGGACGCCTATAACAACGTCCCCCATGTGGGCCACGCCCATCCGCGCATTCAGGCGGTGGCGGCAGATCAGCTGCGGCGCATGAACTCGAACACGCGCTATCTGCACCCAGCGCAGACCGAGTTTGCAGATAAGGTATTGTCGAAACTGCCCGATCACCTTGAAGTTTGCTTCTTCGTGAACTCGGGCACCGAGGCCAATGAACTGGCCCTGCGACTGGCGCGCGCCCATACGGGGGCCAAGGGGATCGTGACGCCAGATCACGGCTATCATGGCAATACGAATGCGGCGGTTGCGATCTCGGCCTATAAGTTCAAAAAGCCTGATGGCGTGGGTCAGGCGGATTGGGTCGAACTGGTCGAGGTGGCCGACGACTACCGCGGATCGTTCCGTCGCGACGATCCCGACCGCGCCACAAAATTCGCGGATTTCGTGGACCCTGCGATTGCCGCTTTGCAAGATAAAGGCCACGGCATCGCGGGTTTCATCGCCGAGACCTTCCCCTCGGTCGGGGGTCAGATCATCCCTCCCAAAGGATATCTGCCAGCAGTCTACGAAAAAATCCGCGCCGCCGGAGGGGTGTGTATCGCCGATGAGGTGCAGACCGGGCTGGGGCGTCTGGGTGAGTATTACTTTGGATTTGAACATCAGGGCGCGCTGCCCGATATCGTGGTGATGGGCAAACCGATTGGCAACGGGCACCCCTTGGGCGTGTTGGTCACGACAAAGGAAATCGCGCAAAGCTTTGACAACGGGATCGAGTTCTTCTCGACCTTTGGCGGATCGACCCTGTCCTGCCGGATCGGGAAAGAGGTGCTGGACATCGTCGATGACGAGGGGCTGCAAGAGAACGCCCGCGTGATGGGCGCGCGGCTGATGGACGGGCTGCGCGGGATCGAGGGTGATTTCGGCTGTGTCGGCGACGTGCGGGGGATGGGCCTGTTTCTGGGGGTCGAGTTGATCAACCCCGACGGCTCTGAGGGCACCGAGATTTGCAAATACGTCAAGAACCGGATGCGCGATCATCGCATCCTGATCGGCAGCGAAGGGCCAAAGGACAACATCCTGAAAATCCGCCCGCCCCTGACCATCGAGGCGGATGATGTCGACATGATCCTGTGGACACTGCGCGACGTGCTGACCGAGGTGGGCGACTATGCCCCTGCCCCGACCTGCGATCATGACCATCACCATGCCGGCTGCGGGTGCTGCTGAACCAGAAAAACCCCGGCGCGAGGAGCGTGCCGGGGTCTAACGCGCCCGCCGCTAGTGTAGCACGGTCGCTGGGGGTTGGTGGCCGGTGGTCGGCATGGGGATGGCTGTGGTCATGCGGCGCAGAGCCAGCCCAAGCTCTTCCGATAGAGAGGCCAAAGCCGGGGCAAAATCCGCCCTCACGATCAGTGATGCCATCATCATGGCATCCTCGCGCGCCCCTTCGGAGGCCGAGGCGATCATCTGGGCAAAACAGTTTTCATCCGCCCCCAGGCACGAACAATTCAACCCGTGCCGGATCAGGGGGCGGCGTCCGTGATGGGCGCATAGGGAACACAACCGGTCCAACGTCATCATGGCAGCGCGTCCCACGTCCGAGCCCAGCGCGATCTCAAAATCGCTGGCCGCATCAGCGCGGGACTGGCCGCCGTCACTCCATAAACGCAGGTACATTACGGCACCGGCCTCGATCGGGCTTAAATCTGCCAAGCGACCGACGGGTGCCCCGCCGCGCGAAGATGGACCGCTCATTTCGTCAGGATCAATTTACCGGCGCGGGTGATGCGCAACGTGTAAAGCTGATCGCCCAGTTCAATATGGGCCAGGTTGCCACCCTTGGTCAGGTCTTCGGCCTTGTGCGAGGGCAGCATGGACACAGCATAGGATTGAGTGGGGTTCGGGGTCTGCATATTCATCAGGGCAACTCCAGAATATCTTGGCACTTGGCCGATTTTGTTCGCAATTCAAGTTTCTGGCTGGCCCGATTCCGGGGTAGCTGACTGACTTGCTTTTAATCTGATTATTTTACTCAGGTTTGTCAAGCGCCAAAATCGAATGCTGGATCGGCCTTCCTCAATTGCAAGGCATTCCCGCAGGGGATAGGTGTCACGCGACGATTAAACGGGTGGAGATTTCGATGACCGCAACAATCATGTTCGACCTTGATGGCACGCTTGTCGACAGCATCCCCGACATCGCTGCCGCCGCGAACAGGATGCTGCAGGACACAGACACGGCACCCTTGCCGCAGAACACGATCAAGCAGTTTGTCGGCAACGGCCTGCCGAAACTGGTCGAGCGTGTGATCCTGCACTGCGATCTTCCTTTGGAGCACCACGCGGACCTGACGCAGAAAACGCTGGCCTATTACAACGCAGCCTCCAGCGACCGGACGGTTCCCTATCCCGGCGTTGCCGACGCCTTGGCGCAGCTACAAGAGATGGGGTGCGTCCTTGGCGTTTGCACCAACAAACCCGAGGCCCCTGCCCGGCATATTCTAAGCGCCCTCAAGCTGGATCATCATTTTGACACCGTGTTCGGAGGAGACACGCTACAGGTTCGCAAACCGGACCCTGCCCATTTGAACGCAAGCTTTGATGCGGTGACATCCGCTGGCCCGCGCCTTTATGTCGGAGACAGTGAAGTTGACGCGGAAACAGCACAGCGGGCCGAGGTTCCGTTCCTGCTGTTTACGGAAGGGTATCGAAAAACGCCCGTTTCAGAAATTCCACATTCTCGCGCTTATGATCACGCCAGCAAATTGACTGCGCTCGTAAATGAAGTGCTGATTGAGATGGAGCAACTGACCTCGTGATAGCGAGGGGCCAGCTTAGGGGGTAAGTTGCCAGCCCCTCAGGGGAAAAGTGGTATTGTCCGCAGTCATTCCTTGGATAAGCCCGTGTTAACCACTTACGCCGGGGCAAGATATAGGGGATTTCCCGTAGTCCGGCGTAATCACCTGATAGGTCTTGGTATTTTGACCAAGAAAGCCGAAAATACCCGCTCCACCAAATGAAAATGGCGGGATGAGAGCCCATCCCGCCACGATAGAATTGAAACATCCTGCCGTTCGGCAGATGTCAGATAGCCAGATACTCTTCGCGCAACTGGGAATTGTCGAGCACTTCGCTGGCTGTGCCGTCGAAAACGATGCTGCCCGTATCCAGAATGATCGCCCGATCCGCCAGTTCCAGCGCGCGCACAGCGTTCTGTTCGACGATGATCGTTGTCATGCCTTGCTGTTTGACATGGACCAGCGTCTTTTCGATTTCATCCACGATCACCGGGGCCAGCCCTTCGTAAGGCTCGTCCAGCAACAGCACCTTGATGTCACGGGCCAGCGCGCGGGCAATCGACAACATCTGCTGTTCACCGCCCGACAGGGTCACCCCCTCTTGCTTGCGGCGTTCGCCGAGACGGGGAAACAGCTCGTAAATCCGCTCCAGTGACCACCCGATTGGGGGCGCGATCTGGGCCAGTTGCAGATTCTCCTCAACCGTCAGGCCGGGTATGATCCGGCGGTCCTCGGGCACCAGACCCAAGCCCGCAGCCGCCGCCTCATAACTGGTCATGTTGTGCAGCGGCTGATGATCGAGCCAGATTTCGCCATGGCGCACCTCGGGCTCGCCCACCCGCGCAATCGAGCGCAGGGTCGAGGTCTTGCCTGCCCCGTTCCGGCCGAGCAGCGCCAGAATCTCGCCTTCGTGCACGTTAAAGCTGACGCCCTGCACGATATAGCTTTCGCCATAGTAGGAATGCATGTCCCACACCGACAGAAAGGCAGGTGCGGTGCTGGCCATGTTCGCGTTTTTTGAAAAGTCAGGTTTCTCGTTCATAGCTTTTCCTTACGCAGCCTCGCCCAGATAGGCTTCGCGGACCTTGGGGTTGCCGCGAATGTTTTCCGGTGTGTCCTCGACCAATGGTGTCCCCTGCGCCAGAACGGTGATCCGTTCGGCCAGGCTGAACACCACGTGCATGTCGTGTTCGATGATCGCGATGGTGATATCGCGTTCGTCCTTGATCTGTTTCAGCAGGTCGATCGTGTTGTTGGTATCGGCCCGTGCCATACCCGCCGTGGGTTCATCCAGCAGCAACAGACGCGGGTTCTGACTAAGGCACATGCCGATCTCAAGCCGTCGTTTATCACCGCGCGACAGCGAGGCCGCGTGCATCTCGCGCTTGTCGGCCATATTCATCTCGACCAGCATCGCTTCGGCCTGTTCGACGATGTCCTTTTCATTGGCGATCGTCTCATAGGCGTGCATCCGAAACGCCCCATCCCGCATGGCGAAAATCGGGATCAGCATGTTTTCCATCACCGTCAGCTCACCGAAAATCTCAGGCGTCTGGAACACGCGGCTGATGCCCATCTGGTTGATCTGGTACGGCTCCAGCCCCAGGACCGAGTTATTGTCGAACAGGACCGACCCGGTATCCGGCATCAGTTTGCCCACCAGACAGTTCAGCAGCGTCGATTTGCCCGCACCGTTTGGCCCGATGATGGCGTGCACCGAGTTTTCCTCGACGCTCAGGTTCACATCCGTCAGCGCCTTGAGGCCACCAAAGCGTTTGCTGACGTCTTTCACACGTAGAATTGCCATGATCGCCCTCCTTTATTCCGCTGGCTCGGTTTTGCCCGACGGCGCGTCGTCGGTGCCTGATTTCTTGCGCTTGAACCAATTCAGCAAGCGCTGCCCACCTTCAACAAGGCCACCCGGCAGATAGATGACGACAAGCATGAACAGGATACCCAGCGTCAGATGCCAGCCTTTGCCGATGAACGGGTGGATCAGGAACACAACGGCGTCTTCCAGGCCGTCGGGCAAAAAGGCGAACCAGCTGTGCAGGACATTGTCGTTGATCTTCGAGAAGATGTTCTCGAAATACTTGATGAAGCCCGCGCCCAGAACCGGACCGATCAATGTACCAGTACCGCCGAGAATGGTCATCAGCACCACCTCGCCCGAGGCCGTCCACTGCATCCGTTCAGCCCCGGCCAGCGGGTCCATCGCTGCCATCAGACCACCGGCCAGTCCCGCATACATGCCCGAGATCACAAAGGCCGCCAGCGTGTATGGCTTAGAGTTCAGGCCGGTATAGTTCATCCGCTGCTGGTTTGACTTCACCGCCCGCAGCATCATGCCAAAGGGCGAACGGAAGATGCGGATGGCCAGATAGAACACAACCATCATGATCACCGCGCACAGGTAGTAGCCCGCGTTGAAATCGAAACTCCACGCGCCCACGTCCATCGTGTAGGTCGCACGCATCGGCAACCCGAACAGGTGTGGAAGGTCGGGCGCATTGGCCCCTTGAAGGATTTGCGGATCATCCGCGTAAACTTGCAGGCCGGTTTCACCATTGGTCAGGTTAAACTTGGGGTTCGACAGCACCGAATAGGCCAGCGCAAAGCTCATCTGAGCGAAGGCCAGCGTCAGGATTGAGAAGTAGATCCCCGACCGCCGCAGACTGACAAAGCCGATCAGCAGCGAGAACAGCCCGGCGACGACGACGCTCAGCGCGATGGCCGGGATGACGTTATAGCTGAGCAGTTTGAACATCCACACGGCCGAATACGACCCCACCCCCAAAAAGGCCGCGTGACCAAAGGACAGGTATCCGGTCAGGCCAAACAGGATGTTGAACCCGATGGCAAAGATGCCAAAGATCACAAAGCGCTGCATCAGGTCCGGGTAGCCCGCGTTGAACTGCGCCATGGCGCTGCCTTCCGGGAACGGATTCAGGATGAAGGGGGCCAGCAAGGTCAGGATGCCGACGATGATCAGCAGGCTGGTGTCTTTTTTGTTCAGTCCCAACATTGATTATTCCTCCATCACGCCTTTGCGCCCCATCAGACCGCGCGGCCGCGTCAGCAGCACGATGATGGCGACAAGGTAGATGATGATCTGGTTGATGCCCGGTATCGTGGTCGTGGCCCAGGTGGTCGACGCAAAGCTTTCCAGAATGCCCAGCAGGAACCCGGCCAACACCGCTCCGGGCAGCGATCCCATGCCGCCGACAACAACAACCACAAAGCTGAGAACCAGAAAATCCATACCCATGTGGTAATTCGGCGGGTTGAGCGGCCCGTACATCACGCCGGCCAGCCCTGCGACCGCGGCGGCGATACCGAACATGATGGTAAAGCGCCGGTCGATATTGATCCCCAGCAGACCCACGGTTTCGCGGTCCGCCATACCTGCCCGTACGACCATACCAAAGGTGGTGAACTGCAGGAACGAGAACACGGCGCCGATGATCGCTACAGCAAACCCGAAATAGACCAGACGCCAGATCGGATAGATGATCGCGTTCGGGTCAAAGCCGATCATGGTGCCCAGATCGACCGAACCGCTCAGCGCGTCAGGCGGCGGGGTCTGGATCGGGTTGGCACCGAAGAAATACTTGACGATCTCTTGCAGAACGATGGCAAGGCCAAAGGTCACCAGGATCTGATCCGCGTGCGGGCGCTTGTAGAAATGCTTGATCAGGCCGCGTTCCATCACGTACCCGACAAACAGCATGATCGGAATCGCAAACAGGATCGCCAGAGGCACCGACCAGTCGATAATGCTCGCTCCGACCTCGGGGCCGAACCAAGCCTCGACGTAAGGCGTTTCCACTTTCAGCGGATTTCCCAGAAAGTCGGTCTGGGTTTCGTCAAGGGTTACGAAGCTCAGATTCAAAAGCTTTTGCAGGGTAACGGCGCAGAACGCCCCGATCATGAACAGCGCCCCATGCGCAAAATTCACAACCCCCAGCGTTCCGAAAATCAGCGTCAGCCCCAACGCGATAAGCGCGTAGGCCGACCCTTTGTCCAGACCGTTCAGAATTTGCAATAGGATGGCGTCCATTGGCCCCACCTCGAGATTGGTCAGCGTAGATTGAGTGGTTCAGCAGGCCAGCATGCCTGCCGAAAATGTCTGGCCGCCCTCAGGCAGCCAGACCATTACCTCAGGTTTATGCGCCCGGGTTGCACTGACCCAGCTCGCCACCGGCGAACATTGGGTGCTCGGGATCGTATTCGACCTGCGCGCGCGGCGTGATCTCAACGATTTCCAGCGTGTCGTACGCGTTGGTCGGGTTCTCGTTGCCCCGCACAACCAGCACGTCCTTGAAGCACTGGTGGTCGGCACCGCGATACCAGGTCGGGCCGTTGCCCAAACCGTCGAACTCAAAATCTTCCAGAGCTTCGACAACACCACAGGGGTTGAAGGTTCCCGCACGCTCACAGGCATCCGCATATAGCAATGTCTGCGCATAACAGGTCTGGGCCGAGTTCGATGGTGGTTTACCATACTTCTCGCCAAAGGACTTCACGAAGGCTTTGGTGCCTTCATCCTGAAGCTGCCAGTTCCAGTTCATCGAACCCAGAACGCCTTTGATGTTCTCGCCCGCACCTGCGGCCATCAGTTCGGAATAGAGCGGCACGACGATCTTGAAGTCCTTGCCGTTGGCCACCTTGTCCAGAAGGCCGAACTGAATCGCGTTGGTCAGCGAGTTCACCATGTTGCCGCCATAGTGGTTCAGAACCAGCACGTCCGCGCCCGAGTTTAGAACCGGAGCGATGTAGGACGAGAAGTCTGTCGACGCGAGTGGTGTTTTGACCGTGTTGACCGTTTCCCATCCCAAGGCTTCGGTCGAGGCGACGATCGACTCTTCCTGGGTCCAGCCCCAGTTATAGTCTGCCGTCAGGTGATAGGCGCGGCGTTCGTTGCCCATTTCAGCCGCCAACACCGGCGCAAGGGCTGCACCCGACATATAGGCGTTAAAGAAGTGGCGGAAGCCGTTGGCCTTCTTGTCCTTGCCGGTGGTGTCATTGGCATGGGTCAGGCCAGCCATGAAGATCACGCCCGCTTCTTGGCAGAGACCCTGAACCGCAACGGCCACGCCCGAGGACGAGCCGCCATTGATCATGATCGCGCCGTCTTTTTCGATCATCGACTTGGCCGATGCACGTGCGGCATCCGATTTGGTCTGCGTGTCGCCCGTGACGAACTCGACCTTCTTGCCAAGGATACCGTTCCCTTGCAGTGCCTTGGACGAGAACGTGTTCAGGCAGCCTCCGTCGCCTTCGCCGTTCAGATGCTCGACCGCCAGCTGTTGCGCCAGCAGTTCGTCATTGCCTTCTTCGGCGTAAGGACCCGTCTGAGGGACGTTGAACCCCAGGGTGACAGAGGACCCCGTCGGTTCATTGGTGTAGGCGGCAGCCGACGAAGCCGTAAAGATCGTAGGCAGGGCCAGACCGGTCCCCGCAACGGCACCGGACTTCAGCACGCCGCGGCGTGTGACAGTTTTATTAGTCATTAATTCCTCCCATTTCCCATTTTCCGCCCTCTGGCTCCTCTTCCATCGGGCGAAATCGCATTTCTGCGTAAAGCAAGTATGGAGGTGCTTCTGAAAAATTCACAACAACCCATTAATTTTGCAGGAATCTTATGTAAACAAATACACAGGCACGGGAAGAATTTGTAATTGTTTTGCCCAAAATGGGTCGTTAGGCGTTACTTTTAGTCAATAAAATAGTAAACATGCGCAGTCCAAATACGCGAGGCGTTCCCAATATTCTCGTACGAGATGAGATTATTCGCCCGGATAGATCCACAAAGCAGTACCAAATTGAAACTTGCAGACAAGGCCTCCTGCCCATGTCCTTGCGCATGACTGGCTCAAACAGGGACGTCAGCGACCGTTGCCAACCCGACCCAAAGACCCCTTTTGATACCTCTAAGATCGGCCCGGAATACCTTCGTTTATTGGCCTTTCGCGGACACAGTGGCTGGTCAAAACACGCATTGTCACCGCAACGGCGACTAATTAGTCACAGCTTTCCAGCGTTACCCCAGAATTTATCAAAAATTAATTTTCGGTTCATTTTCAGGTGATATTTCTGGTAGGCCGAGTAGAATCGGTAGAAGTGAAAAGACTTTATAAATCATTAACCTGTAATTTTTTACGAGTAACGGAACGGTGTGACATGAATGGGGGGAATGCTCATCGAGGAGTGTGGCTGCCGAACACGCTTCACGCAAGAGCCATCATAAATTTCATTCACTGGAGCCAAGGCGGTCTTGTACTGGACGCCGCGCTGAAGGGCATTGTTGAGGCCTTTGGCGCAGAATGCGGCGTTGTCAGCCGGCTTTGGCTCAACAAGGGCGCACATCGCGTTGCCGCCCGAGCGGACACACGTGACCCAGCCGTCAGCCGTCCGCTGTTCTTGTCCTTTGCAAACGATGCGTTGGGCCCTTTCCGGAACATGCCGAAACGGGCATCCGTTTTCAGCCTGCGCGAGGACGGAGAAGACCCCAGCAATTTGTCGCCCGTCCTTGTCGACTGGGTATCTCATCGCAAGATCAAGGATATTCTGTTTGTCTGCCTTGATCATCAGGGGGGTGAGATCGACTTTCTGGAACTGCATTTCGGGCAAACCCCCGAACCCGGTTTCAAGGAAGCCATTGAACAGATCGCTCCGCAGCTTTCGGAAACCTACCAAAGCCGTCGGCCGGGTTTGGTCACCGAAGCATTGTCGCGCCAAACAGTTTCGACAATTCGGAAAAGCACGACCGACACCCCTATCCTGAGCACCGGAAACCCGGCTGGGTTGACCCGCGCTGAATGGCGCGTTTGCGCGCTGGTTTCGCGCGGAATTTCGCCTCAGGGGATCGGCGCAGAGCTTGGAATTGGGCCAGCAACTGTTAGAACGCATCTGAAGCATATCTATTCGAAAACAGGTTTGGATAACTTTCACATGCTGGCAAGACGTTTGGTTTCAGTCGAAGAACGCGAAGCACTGCACGGAAAGCAGCATCAGGCAAGGGCTTGATGCCAGACACCGACTGGCAGAATTGGCTGGCCTTGTGGCTGTTCGCACCGCTATTCGTCGCGATGGCCTGGACAGATTTCACCCAACTTAGGATTCCAAACACCTACTGCATTGTGGGCCTAATCCTGTTTGTGGCTGCTGCCCCCTTCCTGGCGTGGAACGAGCTACTTCTGCGCTTGTTGATCGGAGGGGCGTGCTTTGCGATCTGTTTCGGCCTGTTTGCCATCAATTGGCTTGGCGGAGGGGACGCCAAAATGCTGCCCATCGTCTTTCTTGTTATCCCTTCAACACAGATACCGAACTATCTGTTCTTGTTTGCTGCTGCGATGGCGGTCGGTCTGGTTGGGATGGCTGTGTTCCGCCGTCTTGCCCGCGACACGTCACCTCGCTTCAAGTCGACCGCCCAATCGCGAGAGTTTCCAATGGGTATCGCAATTGGGTCGGCAGGATTGGTCTTGATCGCCATATCAATCGTGGAACTGACCGGTTAACGATCAGTTCCCGAAAGTTTCGGCATAGCGGATGAAGATCGGCGTCAGGATAAGGCCAGCGATCGCGGGCAGCATCAGGAAGGCCATCACACCAGACATTTTCACCGGCAGCTTGTTTGCCATTTCCTGTGCCCGCAATTCGCGAAGCTCGCGCATTTCTTCCGCGTAAGTGTTCAGCGCTGCCGCAAGCGGCACACCGAACCTGGTCGACTGCAGAACAACACTCACGAAGGAGCTCATCTCCTCGATCCCGGTGCGACGCGCCATGCGCATGAGGGCTGTGTCACGGTCGCGACCGGCCTGAATTTCACTGAGAGCGATCAGGATTTCTTCTGACATTTCGGGCGAAACCAGCTGCATTTCCACAGCGACCTTCAGAAGGGCCTGATCAAAGCCCATTCCCGCTTCGACGCCGATCTGAAGAAGATCCAGCATGTTGGGAAAGGCATTTTCCATGAGCCGCTTACGCTCTTTGATACGCGCGTTCATCCAGTATTGAGGGCCAAAGAAACCAATTGCGCACAAAATGGCGACATTACGGATGATTTCCAACAGGTCCAAGCTGGACATGTATTTGCCGATGGAATTGCCGATACTGTTGGCGGGCTGCCAGTTCAGCAACAGGATGAACAGCAAAGGCAGAGACGTGGCCAACATCAACCGCAGGAAGTAATATCCCGCAATCGCATTCTTTCCGCGAAAGCCCGATTTCGCCAGAACCTGCCCAACTTCGAAGCGTTCACTTGCATCGCTTGGGATCAAGGCCGCGCTTAACCCTACCGGAGCCTCGCCTTCGAGGTCATTGGTTATTGTACGGGCCAGGTTTTGACGCTGACGACTCGGCATCATGCGCTCGGCCGCTGTAGAGCGTTCGCTTAGTGATGACGAAATTCCCAGAAAGGCAATAATGGCACCAACAGCAACAAGGCCAAGGATCAAGGCTTGCGTTACCCAGCCACCATCCAAAAGTGAACTAATAAATTCCATCGTAAATGCTCCTTATATCCGGAAATTCACGAGCTTGAACATCACGAAGGCATTGAGAACGACTGCCACCGCAATGACGCTCATTGCCGGCCAAAATGCCGGAGCGTCCATTACATCGCCATAATATGAGGGCGTAATAATCGTCATGAATACCGCGATCAGAACCGGAATGGATGACAGGATATAGGCGGTCATCCGTCCTTCGGCCGAAATCGCCTTGATCTTGCGGCGCAAAGACATGCGCGCCCGTATCACACGGGACAATGTGCGAAGAATACCCGCAAGGTCACCGCCTGTACCGTGCTGCATCATCAGCGCAACGGCGAGGTATTGAACATCTTCTTCGTCAACACGGTCCGCCATAGCCTTCATAGCTGTCGTCAATTCTTCACCAAACGCCACTTGGTCAACGACAAGGCCAAATTCTGTTCCGATGGGATCCGGCATTTCTTCGGCGACGCTTTGCAAGGTTGCGTTCAGAGGGTGACCCACTTTCAACCCGCGCGACATCAGGTCCAGCGCATCGGGCAGTTGCTTGATCAATGCGGCTTTACGCTGACGAAGCGTAGCACCCAAGGCGAGAAGCGGTCCGATCAGAAAGACCAGAGCTGAGATTGAGACCACCTGCAGAGGGTTAGCCACCATCGACCCACCGATCGCACAAATCAGGAACGCTGCGACGCAGGCCATCAGAAATACTTCTGGAACCATGTTCAAACCAGACGCCTTGAGCGCGGCAGGCAAATCGCCGACAAAAGGAAACTTCCGCAGCAGCGGTCTGGCTTCCTGCGGCTTCAGCAGGTTCAGTACGTCTTCTCCGGTTGACCCCTGGTTCAGCATCTGAACCCGGCGATTGATCGCCTCTTCGCGGTTTTCACCGCGCTTCAGAAACTGCCGTATTCCTTCAAAGGCAATAAGCGCGCCCAGGAAAATTGCCAGTGCCATAACCAACTGGGCGTCAAACCCGGCCACTTCCAACTCTGGGCCCAAAATGGCGTTGACGTCGATATCTGCAAAGAAAGCCCGAATTTGTTCAAACATAGCCGACCTCCTTAGTTGAATTGGACCGAAGACAAGTCCACACCGGCCGCGGCCAAAACATCGCTGGATTTGGGGCGAATACCGGTTGCAACGAACTTGCCCAGGACCTTGCCGTTTTCGTCCTTGCCTTGACGCTTGAAGACGAAGATGTCCTGCATGGTCACGACGTCCGCTTCCATACCGGTGACTTCGGCAATGGACGTTACGCGACGGGTGCCGTCAGACATGCGGTTCAGCTGCAGCACGAAATTGATGGCCGACGCGATGGTTGACCGGATCGCCGTGTGCGGCAGTTCCATTCCGCCCATCTGAACCATCTGTTCGACCCGCGCCAGAGCGTCACGGGGCGTGTTGGCGTGAACCGTCGTCATTGAGCCGTCGTGACCTGTGTTCATCGCCTGCAGCATGTCAAAGGCTTCCGAGCCACGCACCTCGCCCACCACGATACGGTCGGGGCGCATCCGAAGCGCGTTGCGGACCAGATCACGCTGCGCCACCGCACCGGTTCCGTCCAGACCCGCCGGACGTGTTTCCATGCGCAGGACGTGTTCCTGCTGCAGCTGCAATTCCGCGGCGTCTTCGATCGTAACAATACGTTCACGGGCACCAATATAAGATGACAGAGCGTTCAGCATGGTCGTCTTACCCGAACCGGTACCGCCCGAAATCAGGACGTTCATCTTGGCTTCGACCAGTCCGCGCAACAGGGCCGCAGCACTGTCATTCAGGGCTTCGTTCTGAACAAGACGCTGCATCGTCAACGGAACGCGGGCGAATTTACGAATAGACAGGGCCGGACCGTCCAGCGCACAGGGGCGGATGATCGCGTTGACACGGCTGCCATCTTCCAGACGCGCGTCCACCCAAGGCTGGCGTTCGTCAATCCGGCGACCCACGCGGCTGACGATCTTGTCGATAATTCTCAGCAGGTGGCGTTCATCACGGAACCGGGCCGACGTTTTTTCAAGAATACCAGCACGTTCCACGAAAATCTGTTCATGCCCGTTGACCAGGATATCGTTGATTGTCGGATCGGCGAGCAGCGGTTCAAGAGGACCAAGTCCCAGAACTTCATGCATCAGTTCTTCGACCAGTTGCTTGACTTCCTCGCTGCGCATCGCGCGGCCTTCGGCACGAAGAAGTTCCGTTGCATGCTTGCCAATCTCACCGCGAAGCGTTTCTTCTTCGACCTTGTCGATGACAGCCAGATTCAGCTTATCCAGCAACGAGTTGTGCATCCGCGCCTTCAGATCAATGCGCTCCAGCTCCATTGCTTGCTGGTTCGCTTTTTTCTCGGCGTCAAATGCGGCAATATCGGACAGGTTGTCGGCAACCTGCTTCGTGTCCAAAGCCACAATCTTGGCTGCGCCAGAAGATGTGCGACCTGTTCTGTCAAATTCACGAAACATATTCCAAACCCTTACTACTTGTTAATTCACGTCTACAGATGGCAACCGATCACTTGCCGACACGAGGCGGCATTGCGATACGGGTTTCATCTGCCAGTTTCTTGATAGCGCGCGTCGCAGGCGCCCGGTTCGAGACCTCCTGCAACGGAATGCCGCGATCAACGGATTCACGCACGGTGCGGTCGTCCTTGGGCACCCAATAGGCAAAGTCTTTTTCCAGCAGTTTCGACGCAGCGCGGTGATGCGCGGCGGGGAACAGCGGCTTTTTCTCAAGGCTGGCGACAAGTTGGATATCAATGGCCGGATTTTCGGCCTGATAGAAATCCATCAGTTTACGGGCGGAGCGAACCGACGGAACCGCGACGTCCGTAACCAGGTACAACCGGTCGGCCTGTGCAAGCACAGGGGTGATCCACTCAACCAATGCACGCGGCAGGTCCACGATGACATAGTCATGTGTACGCTTCAGGCTATCAAGAATTGCCGTGATTTGCTCTTCCTTGATTGCAGACAGCGGCCCATAGCGCGACGGCGCGGCCAGAACGTCAACGCCACAGGGCGCTTTCACCATGGCCTGTTCTAGAAACGCATTGTCCGGGATGCTTTCTTCCATTGCCATCCGCCACATTGCGTCGCTTTCTTCGACGTCCATCAGAGCCGCGATGGATCCGAACTGGAAATCAAGATCTACGACGGCGACTTCATGCGCGGCCTTTTTCTTAAAAAACCCTTCTTTGCACTGCAGCTCGTTGGCCATATTCGCGGCAACAAGCGAAGACCCTACCCCGCCTCGGGACTTCGCTACGGCAATGACCTTGCCAAGCGTTGCCTGACCACCCCAAACGGCAGGCAACTGCGCCTGGCGGCGGGCACGGATCGCGTCTACCTGCGGGACGATTTCTTCGTTAATCGCCGTACGGGGCAGAACATCATCCACGCCCAGCTTCTTGAGCTGACGCGCCTTTTCAAGCGGCAGATCCTCGGAGGCCAGAGCGATAATGATTGCATTCGGCATCCGGGCATCGCAAATGGACTGCGCCGTATCGAGCATGGTGTCAGAGCTTTCATCCACGTCGAAGAGAACGACATCATGCAGCGCGGCCATCGAGATCGCCGATCCATTGGCACTCTCGACCGTGTCCTTCTGGCCGGTGAACTTGCAGTTATCCTGACTGGCCAGGGATCCTTCGATCGCCGAATAGATTTCTTCGTCAGGTGAAATCAACAATACTGAAATCTGCTTAGCACTCATTATCTTTCTCCTTACTCTACCGCCCCGACAGCCAGGTCTTCGGCAGGAACCGAAGTGCTCATGGCGGGAAGGGAAATACTGTTTGGGGTATTGGATGTGACCGCAGGGCCTCCACCTGCCAAGGCAGCCAGTCCCGCCAGTGGCATCACGAAATCGAAGTCAACATCAATGAGATCTGCTGTGACAACAGGCGTATAGGGTCCTCCAAGGAAACCAAGCTGCCAATCATGCGAATAGGTAAATTGAACATTGTCACGGGTCGATCCAGGCGGAAGCAATGGCCCAATCTCGGCCCAAATGCGATCCGCATACTCGCGCGCTACGTTAACATCGCCTGGATTAGCGATTGGGTTTCTCGTCGGCACTTCCGCTAGGGTACACGGAAGTGGCAAGTTTGGTGTTTCGTTCACACAAATACCACCTGATCCACCCGTTCTGCACAAAGTTCCAAATCTGGTGTTAGTCGATTGGCCACTTGCCAGCGCATGTTCTGGGGGAAGGATCCCACACAAAGGTGGGCCAACAGTTGCCAGCCGCGCGGCTGTATGCATCGCTTTTTGCGCAGCCGTTGTTGACCAATACAGGCGACCGTAGTCGATGACGCCAAAAATCAGGAACAGGAATATTGGAATGACGATGGCCAGTTCGACCAATGCCGCGCCACGGTCCTGACGGCCAAGCAACCTTGCGATATGGGCTAGTTGTCTCATACGCCGTACACCCTGCTTTGATCCGAAATCACGGTGGTAATGGAAGTCAGCGAGTCGCCGAACCAGCCAAAAATTCCACCAAAGATAAAGTCAATCTCAACCTCGGCCGTAACTTCGACGATAGAGGCAGGGCTGACCCGATACGTTCCTGAACGGGGGATACAGGTAGGGGTGACATCAACGACGTTCGTCCCCCCCGGCATAATCGAAGAGCTACCCAACTGGTTGGTTACGATGTCAGTCACCAGCGGATCATAATTCGCAACGGTTCCAGCGCTGCACAAGTCCACAGGCGCAATGCGAGCAACCATGCGGGACGCATCCCGAACACCACTTGCCGTCGCCTGATGGATCCAGGTGATCCGGCCGCCTTCGATAATAAGCGCGATGAACAGCAGCAGGACCGGAAGGATGATGGCAAACTCGACCATCGGCGCGCCTGATTCACAACGCTTGAGCCGCGTGATATGTGCAATCAGACGTTTCACCGATACAACCTCACGACGTCACGGAAGATGCCTTCTTCGGTACTTGTGCCAGATCCGCCAACTTGCTCGACAACTTCAACATAGATGTCGAAATCACTACCAGTGGATTCCTCAAGCGGCTGGATCAGGAACACTTTCACAAATTCCTGGACCGGGACGTCCTCTGCACGACCTGACACTGGATTGTCTTCGCAATTGATCGCGGCTGCGATGAGGGTTCTGCGGTCAGGATCGGAACTCGGTTGCTTGGAACATTGCGCGCGACCAGTCTCACTCCGATTTTCAAGAATGTTTGTCTCATTCTTAAACTTTTCGATCTCATCAAGATACATTTGATAGCGAGTGGTTCCGGCCGGCATCAAGATAGTTCCATTTTCGATCGACGGATGCTCTTCCAGGGGATTATTTTCAGGGTCAAGACCAGTGCCATAGTTCAGGGCAAGGTAGTCGCTTTTGCCCTCATCCCAGTCACCGTCGCCAAACCGACCAGCGCCATTTGGAACCACCGAGGCACAGCTATCGGTTTCAAAACAATCATCGGGCGGGAAAGGCATCGTATCGGTAGATCGCGTTGGGTTATTGCCAAGGCAGCTACCGCCTGTGTTTTCCCAGCCGGAAATCACTTGGGGTCCAGGCGCATAAGCAGCATCATCCTTGAAGCTCTTCATCGTCGCATTGAACATGTCAAAGCGCGAATTGTAGATGGCGCTGCCGATCCCGTTCCTTTGACCTGGCTCGGTGTCAACACCGCGTTGGGCAACACATTTTGTCAAGTTGCCGTTTGCCGCAATCAAGCAGATATAGAGTTTTGAGCCTGTCAGCACCTTACCAGAACTGTCTACACAAGGACCATTCGGGTTGATTCCAATGTCTTCCGGGTCAAGGAACCCGAAATTCCCCGGGCCCCAAGCGGAACTATTCCCACCTGTGCGAAGTTGGATTGTTGAACCTTTATTCGCATTGGATGTCCATCCACGCGGGATGCAGAACATCAGAGGTGTCACGTCACAGGCGTAAGAAGTGTACCCTGCGATCGCCTTGGCACTAACTTCTTCATTAGGTGTGGCTGCACCAACTAAGGATGCCAAGGCCCGGGCAAACGGAATGAACACGGTTCTGGGGGTTGCTGTGACTTCGACCATGACAGCCTCGGCGGGGATTGTTGTCCGAAAATCCGCGTGGTCTACGGGATCATTGTCTTCAGGATCGTCGTCGGGGCTAGGCAACGCCTTAAGAAAAAGCAGATCGAAATCCGCAGCCGAATCCAAGGTTTTGTCACCATCGGCAAAGAACTGCTTGTCTGCGATCATCGCATTGGCCGCATTTGTAGCGCGTGTGATCGCGTCGGGGTTCCCATCCAGCTCTCCGGCGGCGGCCAAGGCGACATGGTCGACATAAGACTGAAGGTCAGTTTGCGTCGACGCCATACGTCCAAGGTCAAAGGTCAGGGCGGCAAATCCGATGATCATGGCCAGACATAGGGCCGCAAAGACCAGGATGGTTCCGTCTTCTTCTTTCTTGAAAGTACGTAACGAGAACATCATTAACCCTCCGAACAAACTCGACGCGCCTTAGTTCACGGTGCTGGACGTATCAGTGACAGGTGTCTCTTCTTCTGTAGTGTTATTTACGACCGGAACCTCTTGGACATCGGTAATACCGCGGCGTACCTTGACCACAGGCTGCGGCGTGCCGTCATCAACCGGTGACTTTTCAAGCAGGATGTCGCTCAGGCGCACGGTTTCCAGCGGCTTGTCGTCAAGCTCATCCAGAGACCGCAAGGACAGGCTCAGCTGACCGGCTTTCTGTGCCAGCGCCAGGCGTTGGCTTTCATCCGGTGTCACCTCGACCGTTACGGTGCGGGCAATTCCTGGCTGGTCCAGTTCCTCATCGGTTTTTTGGTCCACACCAATAACCCGAATGTTTTGCAGGATGGTCAGCGCGCGCAGGGTATCATCGCTGCCGCGGGTCAGAACGATGTCGACAAAATCGCCGGGGGTGACGAAGCCACCAACGCCGGTCTGCGCGTTGACGTTGATCGCCATCGCGCGGTTGCCTTCACCAATTGTCTGAACAATCGTGACTTTTTCACCAAATCCCGAGACTTTGGATGCCAGCAGAAGCTCTCCCTGCGCCAGGGCACGCTTCGCGCGGCGCGGCTCTCCACCCTGAGCGGGTACGACATCGTCGAAATTTGTGAACACGCCCGGCGGAACAGAGTCGGCCGGCCATTCAATCGTTGTAAGCTTGTATCTTTCGATCGGGCTACCGAAGGCAATGTTATCTGCCACGGCAACTACGCGAACGATGGTGTTATCGACAGCGGCTGCCTGATTTCTTTCAAGCTGGTCTTGGGCCCAGAATACCGCGCCCCCCGCCAGGGCGACCCCGAAGACTGTCATCAAAAATGATTTAACTCGCATTTTGCCCTCCAATTTCCGAAGTCGGCTTTGGCAGTCAGATTTGGGCGAATTGCTGTGTAACTTTACAAAACGGTAATCAAACTGACGCTACTGATTAAGTTGGGTGCTACCCCCCACAAAGAGCTTGCGGGGAGTTAGCTATTCAAAGAACTCATGTCGCCCTGAATCAGCGCGTCGCGGCGGCTGTTGTGGCGTCAGTGTAGTTAGAGTTCGTTTCGCTCGCCAAACTGGTTAGGAATGTACCACCAGCGATAATTGCAACCAGCAGAGCGACTCCGTATTCCACCAAAGTGGCCCCACGCTCGTCTTTACGGAGTTTCAGGAAAATCTTGCGAATAGATTCCGACATGATTTTTTCTCCAGATTATTGTTAGAGTGCGATAGACGCACAAACCAACGCGACTTAGCGAGTTTGGATCGACGAAGTAGCGTCGCTAAAGTTCGAGTTCGTTTGGGTCGCCAGGGACGTAAGGAATGTACCACCGGCGATAATCGCAACCAGCAGTGCAACACCGTATTCGACCAAGGTCGCGCCGCGCTCGTCTTTGCGCAGTTTCAGGAAAATTTTGCGAATGGAATTCGACATAACTTTTACTCCAGACTGTTTTAACAACGTGCGAAATCCGCACTCACGAGGCAGACATCCCCGTTAACAAATGGTTACCAAGCGGGAAGCTGCCAAACCTCCCCACAAACGCAAAAGTTTTCCCGTATAACGGGAATTTTTTGTCGTTTGGGGCAGATTTGTGTCCTAAATTCGGCCTCAGTCAGGAGAGTCGCGCCATGATTCTTAAAGAATCTTTAACGCACACAAAGAAAGAGCTGCCTTACATATGAAAGGCAGCTCAGAGCAACAAAATCTATTTATTCTAGACAGTTACGCCCTGAAGAACTTGCTCGCGCGACAGTTCCTGCCTGCTGCCCTTCATCAGAACCTCACCACGCCTTAGCACAACAAAGCGGTCAGCAAGGTCATAAGCAAAGTCAAAATACTGTTCGACCAACACAATTGCCATTTCACCTTTTGAGCGAAGGTGGCGTATGACTTCTCCGATCTGCTGGATGATATTTGGCTGAATCCCTTCGGTCGGCTCATCCAGCAGCAACAGCTTTGGTTTGGTGATCAAAGCGCGCGCGATTGCCAGTTGCTGCTGTTGCCCTCCGGACAAGTCACCGCCGCGTCGATTCTGCATCTGTTTGAGCACTGGGAACAGCTCGAAAATTTCCTCGGGAATGTGATGCTCGGCATTTGGAAGGCAGGCAAATCCGGTTTCCAGGTTCTCGCGCACGGTCAGCAAGGGAAAGATCTCCCGGCCTTGAGGGACATAGGCCACGCCTTTCCATGCCATGCGATGGGCAGGCAGAATGCCCAGATCCTCTCCGTTCAGGACCATCTGCCCACCGGATCGCGGATGCGTGCCCGAGATCGCCTTGATCAGGCTGGTCTTGCCCACGCCATTGGTGCCCATCACGCAGGTCACCTCGCCCTGCGCCGCCTGCATCGTAATACCGTTCAGGATTTGCGAATGCCCGTAATGAAGGGTCAGATCGTTCAATTTCAGCATCGCCTAACGCCCCAGATAGACGTCGATGACGTCCTGATTAGATGTCACATGGTCCAGAGAGCCCTCGGCCAGAACCGCGCCCTCGTGCAGCACCGTTACTTTGCAGTTCAGGCGGCGGACGAACTCCATGTCATGCTCCACGACCACCACAGCGCGGGTCTTGGCGGCCTGCACCAGCAGGTCAGTGGTGTGTTCGCGTTCCTGCGGGGTCATCCCAGCAGCTGGTTCGTCTACCAACAGCAAGCGCGGCTCCTGCGCCAGCAGCATCCCGATCTCAAGCCATTGCTTTTGCCCGTGGCTCAGCTCGCCGGACTTGCGGGTCAGTTCATCCTTGAGGCCGATCTCGGCGGCCAGTTCTTCGACCTTCTCCAGATCACCCTTCGAAGGGCGATAGAACAGCACGCCCAGCCAGCCGCGCTTGTCCTTCAGGGCCATTAACAGGTTTTCCTGCACGCTCTGATCTTCGAACACGGTGGGTTTCTGGAACTTCCGACCGACGCCAGCCTGCGCGATCTTGGCCTCGCTCATGCGCAGCAGAGAAACGGATTTCTCACCCCAGATCACACGGCCCTCATCGGGGCGGGTTTTGCCGGTCACGATATCCATGAAGGTCGTCTTGCCCGCCCCGTTCGGCCCGATCACGGCGCGCAGTTCCGCGTTGCCGATCTGAAACGACAGGTTGTTGATGGCGCGGAACCCGTCGAAGGTGACGGACACGCCGCTGACCTCTAGCAGAGTGCTCATTCCGTGGCCTCCTTTTCGCGCAATGCGCTTTCATCCGGCCCAAGGGCCGCGCCGTGGCGCTGCGGCGCGCGGCGGTTGGTCCAGAGGTCAAACAGCCCTCCGATCCCTTGCGGGGCGAACAGCGTGACCAGCACGAAGGACACACCCAGCAGCACCTGCCACCAGTCAACCCATTTGATTGTGTAGAACCCCAGCGGAATGTCCGGGGCCTGCCCGCCGGTGAACCATGTGCTGAGCAGGCTGACAAACGCCGCGCCGATGACGGCACCATACAGACGACCACGCCCGCCGATGGCGACCCATACCGCCAGATAGATCGAGGCGATCGGGGCCATTTCCTCAGGATTGATGATGCCCGCTTGCGGGTAATAGAGCGCGCCCGCAATGGCCGCGATGCAGGCGGTCAGGGTGAAGACGGCCAGCTTGTAGACCTCGACCGAATATCCAAGGAACCGCACCCGTGCCTCGTTATCGCGGATGCCGCGGATGACCGAGCCGAATTTGCCGGACACGATCCACGCTGCCAGCATATAGCCCAAGCCAAGCGCAAGCGCCGAGGCCCAGAGGAACCAGATCGACACCACGTCCTGCGAGGCGGTGACGCCGGGCTGGTTCTGCAAGCCCGACAAGCCATTGTTGCCACGCAACCCGCTGTCGTTCTGAAACAGGTACAGCGCCAGCGCCAAGGTCATGGCTTGAGTCAAGATCGACAGGTAGACGCCCGTGACCCGGCTGCGGAAGGCGAGCCAGCCGAAGATCAACGCCAGCAGGCCCGGCACCAATACAACCAGTATCAGTTGCAGAGTCAAACTGTGGGAAAAGGCCCAGATCAGCGGGAAGTCCGATGATCCAACCACGCCAAAGATTTGCGTGCCGATGGCGTCCACGACCTCGGCTGAGGTTGGCGGGATGTCGGCTTGGGACAGAGACTCGACCACGATCAGGCGCGTGCGTTCGTACATCAGCCACATGCCGATCATGTATCCACCCAGCCCGAAAAAGGCGAAATGGCCCAGAGAGAGGATGCCCGTGAAGCCCCAGACCAAATCCATCGCCACGGCAATCAGGCACAGGCACAGGGTCTTGCCCAGCGTTTTGACAAAGCTGGTCGAGATCACGCCGATCCCGAACCCTTCGGACAGGACGGTAACGCCCAAAGTGAACAGGGACAGGATGGCCAGAAAGACCAGCACCGAGGGGTTCTTGGCGACAAAGCTGCGTTCCATGGCTCAATCCCCCGCCGCGCGGCCTTTGAGGGCGATGATCCCCCGTGGCCGGAACTGGATGAAAATGATGATGAAGATGATCATGTAGGTTTGGGCTGCGAGGGTGTTCGAAGGGTTCATCCACTCGATCCCCTTTTGCAGGAAGCCGATCATTCCGGCCCCGGCCAGCGCGCCCCAGATATTGCCGACACCGCCGACAACAACTGTCATGAAGCTTTGCACGATATAATCGCTGCCTAGGTCGGACGTGACCTTGGCGAACAACCCAATCGCAACCCCCGCGATCCCGGCGATGCCCGAGCCGAGGCCAAAGGTCAGCATGTTCACCCGCCCCGGGTTGATGCCCATCGACCCGGCCATGCGCGGGTTCTGAGTCACCGCACGCATCTCAAGGCCCAACCGCGTGCGCTTCATGATGTAAAGAAACAGTCCCAGAAAGATCATCGCCAGCACGAAGATCGCGATGCGGATATAGCTGATCGAGACTACATCGTTCAGAACCCAAGCCCCGTCCAACCAGCCGGGCGCAGTCAGCGGCCGGGCCTGCGTGCCGAAGATGTTCTTGGCCAGCTGTTGCAATGCAATCGAGATGCCGAAGGTCGCCAGCAGGGTTTCCAGCGGACGGGAATAGAGCCAGCGGATCACAAGCCGCTCCATCGCGACGCCCATGGCGAAGGTGACGGCAAAGGCCATCGGGATCGCGACGATGATCGAGAGCGTATGGTCTGGGATGAACTGCTGCACCACATAGCCGGTGTAGGCGCCCATCATGATGAACTCGCCATGGGCCATGTTGATCACGCCCATCACGCCGAAGGTGATCGCCAGACCGATAGCCGCGAGGAAATAGATCGAGGCCAGAGAAATCGCGTCCAGCGTCAGGTCGAGCGTCTGGTTCAGGCCGACCTTCAGCTCGATCTGCTCCAGTGCTTTTTCGGCAGCCGCGGTGACTTCGGGCGAGGGTTCGGCATAGGTCTCGAAAAACACATGTGCGCCGAGTGCGGCGTCGATATCTGCTTGCGTGATCAACGCAGGAACGGTCCCAGCCTTGGCCAATGCCGCATAAGCCTGCGCGCGAGCGCCGTCGGTGTTCAACTGTGCGACCGGTACGCCACCCACGCGACCTCTGTCGATATTGGCGGCCAGTGCCTCGCGGATGTCATCGGGTGATACACGCGGCGCGGCCAAATCGCTGGCGACCAGCAGGTCATAGGCGGCATCTCGCGACAGGTCATCCGAACCGGGTTGCAGAACGTTTGCGATATTTGCGTCCGAGGGCAGTTCCACCGCCGTTTGCAGCTTGGTCACGACCAGAGGGTTCAGGGCTGCGCGGACATCGACACCCAGATCGTCGGACATCTCTTCAATCGCAGCCACACGCGCGGCGGTATCTTCGTCGTAGCCGATGGTCAGCAGCCGTTCGAGCCGCTGTTTCTGCGCTTTCAACTCGGCGTCGGGTTCGTCCTCAATCGACGCGCGCAGAGGAGCCAGCAAAGCGCCTTCGGGATCACGTTGGATTGACGTCAAAGCAGCCAGTCGTTTTGCACGATCCGGGTCGGTCAGTTGAAACTGCACCAACGCCGTGCCGATCATCGCGCGGATGCCGCTATTGGGTTTCAACTGTTTCAGGTCGGATTTCTCGAACGTGCCGACAACTTCTCCGGTGTCAAAATCGGTCAGTTCATACGACCGCCCTTCACCCTTTTTGCCGGCAAAAAACAAGCCATCCGACTTGCGCATCCACACGTTCTTGGCGGCCCATGTCTCCAACATCACCTGCGCCTGCGGCAACCCGCTGCTGGCAATCGCGTCAATCGCTGGCCCGATCGTCTTGCGCGAGCTTTTGGCGATGATCTCCTGATGCTCTTGCAGGATCGGTTGCAGGCCGCCCTCTTGCGCGTTGGCCGTCAGGCAGGCGCACAGGATTGCGAGGCCCGCAAGGAATAGTCGTAACATGTGGTGAAACCCGAGGTGTCTTGAGGGCAAGGCGGGCGATCACACCCGCCTTGCATTTTAGTTTAGTAGTTCGACAGCGTCTGAACGCAGGTCTTGGTCTCGGTGTTGTACATACCGCAGCCCAGCTCTTTCCAATCCGAGATCAGAACCGCCGATTCCGGCAGGAAGTCGGTCCAGGCGTCACCCGGCACAACCTCGGTCTCGCTGATGATGTCGAACTGACCGTCTTCCTGAATCTCACCGATCAGAACCGGCTTGGCCAGATGGTGGTTCGGCAGCATAACGGCGGTGCCGCCGGTCAGGTTCGGGAATTCCTGCCCGTACATCGCAGCGCGCACATCGTCGACTTCGGTCGAACCTGCTTCGGTCGCGGCGTTCACCCACATGTTGAAGCCAATATAGTGTGCTTCCATCGGGTCGTTGGTCACGCGCTCATCGCCCATGGTGGCTTTCCATGTTTCGACGAATTCAGCGTTGGCTTCGGTATCCGCCGACTGGAAGTAGTTCCATGCAGCCAAGTGGCCCACGAGGTTCGCGGTATCCAGACCCGACAGTTCCTCTTCACCAACCGAGAAGGCTACGACAGGAATGTCATCCGCCGATACGCCCGCAGCGGCCAGTTCTTTATAGAAGCCGATGTTGGCGTCGCCGTTGATGGTCGAGATCACGCCGACCTTCTTACCGTCGGCACCCAGCGCGACAACGTCCGCGACGATCTTGGACCAGTCAGAATGGCCAAACGGGGTGTAGTTGACGAAGATATCCTCGTCCGCAATGCCTTTGCCCTTCAGGTAGCTTTCCAGAATGTTGTTCGTAGTCCGCGGGTACACATAGTCAGTGCCCAGCAGCGCGAATTTCTCGACGCCCAGTTCGTCCAGGAAATAGTCGGTCGCAGGGATCGCCTGCTGGTTCGGTGCGGCGCCGGTGTAGAAGACGTTCTTGGACGATTCTTCGCCCTCATACTGCACCGGATAGAACAGCAGGCCGTTCAGCTCTTCGATCACCGGCAGAACCGATTTACGGCTGACCGACGTCCAGTTGCCAAAGATCACGTCCACTTCATGCACGGTCAGCAGCTCGCGCGCTTTTTCCGCGAACAGCGGCCAGTCCGAGGCCGGGTCGACCACAACCGCCTCAAGCTGTTTACCAAGCAGGCCGCCCTTGGCGTTTTGCTGGTCGATCAGCATCAGCATCGTGTCTTTCAGCGTGGTTTCCGAGATCGCCATGGTGCCCGACAGCGAATGCAGCACGCCAACCTTGATAGTATCTTCCGCCGACAAAGCAGCGGTTGCCATGGCAGCAAATACAACCGATCCGGCGAGTGTGGATTTGAGAGATTTCATGTAATCCTCCTGGCGGGGCGCAGGAGAGGGCTTGCGCAAAAGCGCGCCTTTCTTCTACCTGTTCCCCGCAACTGTTGTTGCGTTCCGTGTGGCGGTTGTGTCCGAGGTCCAATTCGCGCAGCCGTCACACACCCCCGGGTCATCTCCTCGGTGGGCACCCATACGGATTCTGCATCAGCGAGAATTTGGCAAATGCTGGACCTATCAATTTCGGCAATCCGCCGCATCTGCCCGTTTTTTGAACAGTTGCCTGAGGTCACGCCCAAAAATTAATCATGCACTGCGGAAAACCGACGAAAAACGGCGTCACGGAATAGAGTTCCGACGCACAAGCGTTGAAACAGGCAGCATAACTTCTGGTTCCGCAGGTGCGTCATTACCCAACATGCCTCCATATTGCCCAAGCAAGACGCGATGCCACCGCGCGCGAAGGGGGCGATTCGCCTGAGTGCAAAGCAATTGGGCGAAAAGTCGGTTTTAGACGGCTTTCGTCAATCGGGATCATTTAAGTGCCTGTTTCCCCGAACCGACGGGAACGCTTTGGACGCCGTACTTCTGAACACGGCTGGCGGCATCACCGGCGGAGACGCATTCCGCTTTCACGGGCGTGCGGGACCCGGCACAACACTGACACTGACCACACAGGCCTGCGAGAGGGCATACAAGGCGCAACCCGGCCCATCGGGACATATCCATAACCAACTGGTCGTTGAGGAAGGCGCGCGTCTGAACTGGTTGCCCCAGGAAACCATCCTTTTTGATGGCAGCGCGCTGGATCGAAAGTTGTCGATCGAGATCGCACCCGAAGCCACCGCCCTGCTGGTTGAACCACTGGTGTTCGGGCGGGCAGCAATGGGTGAGACCCTGACCAACATCCGCCTGCGCGACAGGATCGAAATCCTGCAAGGCGGAGCGCCCGTGTTTCTGGATGCCACCCGGTTTACAGGGGACCTGCATACGCACCTGTCAGCCCGCCATATCGCGAACGGAGCGGGGGCAATGGCTTTGATCCTCTTTGCCTCGCCCACCGCCGAGGGCCAGTTGGAACCTATCCGAGACATGCTGCCCGATACTGCCGGTGCGACCCTGATTCAAAATGATCTGCTGGTGACCCGGGTGCTGGCCGAGAACAGTTTCACGCTCCGCCGCACGCTGATGCCGGTCTTGCAGCGCCTAAACAATGACACGCTTCCCCGATGCTGGATGATCTGACATGAACCTGACCCCCCGTGAAAAAGATAAACTGCTGGTCAGCATGGCCGCCGAGGTCGCCCGCAAGCGGCTGGCCCGTGGCGTCAAGCTGAACCACCCCGAGGCAATCGCGCTGATCACCGATGCCGTGGTCGAAGGCGCGCGCGACGGGCGCTCGGTCGCCGACATGATGCAGGCCGGGGCCGAGGTGATCACCCGCGCGCAATGTATGGAAGGCGTGCCCGAGATGATCCACGAGGTTCAGGTCGAAGCCACTTTCCCCGATGGCACCAAGCTGGTGACCGTCCACAACCCTATCCGCTAACAAAGGAACACTGATATGACCCGTATGCTTTTCCCCGCCCTGATCCTTGCTGGTCCTGCCGCGGCCCATAACGGCACGCATGTCCACGCGCACGGCTCGGACTACGCCACTCTGGGCCTCGGTCTGGCGGTCGTCGCGGTGACGGCCTTGGCCTTGATGGTAAAGCTGAACAAATGATCCCAGGCGAGCTGTTCCCAGCCGAGGGCGAGATCACCCTGAACGCAAGTGCGTCGGCCGTGACGCTGATGGTCGCCAATACCGGCGACCGCCCGGTTCAGGTTGGCTCGCATTATCATTTCGCCGAAACCAACCCGGCGCTGGATTTCGACCGCACTGCCGCCCACGGGCTGCGTCTGGACATCGCGCCGGGCACCGCCGTTCGGTTCGAACCCGGTCAGGCGCGCGAAGTCTCGCTGATCCCCATCGGGGGGGCGCGCAAGGTCTATGGGTTCAATCAAAAGGTCATGGGGTCGCTTTGATGTTTTCGGCTACAACCGTCAACCATTTCGAACTGAGGTTCGCCCTCGGCTCGAGGGTGGGGGCAGGTCGGGGGCGAACCGGGGATCACTCCCCGGAGCGCGCTCAAAACCAGCCACGGTACTTTCCGATAAGTAACACAGCAGCGATTGTTGCTGGAACTAGCAAACTTGTAAGTTTCAGCCAGAACTCGATAGGTGCCATTGGATGCCCTCCTTGTTCGAAGCCGACGAATGATTCGGCGATGGACATCCTTCCTAATAGTCACAACATTTCGAGGTTGAAACACAGTTTTTGCAGTCGGAAACGCAGGGGATTTGCTGTCCCCAAGAAAGTTCTGCCAAAGCATTGGAACAATGAAAAAGAATTTTCCTCAGAACATTACATCTTAAGTAACACCATGAAAATAATAGATAATGATGAATACCACTGAAGAAAATCTCAAACGACGGCAAGCAAAATGCATGCTGATACATGACAGGGTGGTCAAAAAAAATGCCAGCAACAATCAAACGCTCTGACTATGCCGCCATGTTCGGCCCCACCACAGGCGACAAGCTGCGGCTGGCAGATACTGATCTGGTGATCGAGGTCGAACGCGACCTGACCGCCGAGCGTACCGGGGCAGCCGCAACCGGAGGGGCCGGAGACAATGCGCTGCTCTATGGCGAAGAGGTCAAGTTCGGCGGCGGCAAGGTGATCCGCGACGGGATGGGCCAGTCTCAGGCCACCCGCGCCGAAGGCGCGGTGGACACAGTCATCACCAATGCGCTGATCGTGGACCACTCGGGCATCTACAAGGCCGATGTGGGTCTGAAAGACGGACGCATCGCCAAAATAGGCAAGGCCGGGAACCCTGATACGCAACCCGGCGTCGACATCATCATCGGGCCGGGAACTGAGGCCATAGCGGGCGAAGGGCGCATCCTGACCGCAGGCGGCTTTGACAGCCATATCCATTTCATCTGTCCGCAACAGATCGAGGATGCGCTGCATTCCGGCCTGACCACCATGCTGGGCGGCGGCACCGGCCCCGCTCATGGCACTCTGGCGACCACCTGCACCCCCGGCCCCTGGCATATCGGACGGATGCTGCAGGCAGCCGATGCCTTCCCGATGAACCTGGCGTTTGCGGGCAAGGGCAACGCCTCGCTGCCCGCAGCACTTGAGGAACAGATCAACGCGGGGGCCTGCGCCCTGAAACTGCACGAGGATTGGGGCACCACCCCTGCCGCCATCGACTGCTGCCTGACGGTCGCGGATGCGATGGACGTGCAGGTGATGATCCATACCGACACGCTGAACGAATCCGGCTTTGTCGAAAACACCGTGGGCGCCATGAAAGGCCGCACGATCCACGCGTTCCACACCGAGGGCGCAGGCGGCGGCCACGCCCCTGACATCATCAAGATTTGTGGCGAGAACCACGTTCTGCCGTCCTCGACCAACCCGACGCGACCCTTCACCGTGAACACGGTTGAGGAGCATCTGGATATGCTGATGGTGTGCCACCACCTCGACAAATCCATCCCCGAAGACGTGGCATTTGCCGAAAGTCGCATCCGGCGCGAGACGATCGCGGCCGAGGATATCCTGCACGACATGGGCGCGTTTTCGATCATCGCATCCGACAGTCAGGCCATGGGCCGTGTGGGTGAGGTTCTGATCCGCACATGGCAAACCGCCGACAAGATGAAGAAACAGCGCGGTCGTCTGCCCGAGGAAACCGGCGAGAACGACAATATGCGCGTGCGCCGCTATATCGCCAAGTACACCATCAACCCGGCAATTGCCCACGGTTTGAGCCATCAGATCGGCAGCATCGAAGAAGGCAAACGCGCCGATCTGGTGCTGTGGAATCCCGCCTTCTTTGGGGTCAAGCCCGAGATGGTCCTGCTGGGCGGCACCATTGCCTGCGCGCAGATGGGTGATCCGAATGCCTCTATCCCGACACCGCAGCCGGTCTATAGCCGACCGATGTTTGGGGCCTATGGGCGCTCGGTCGAACATTCGGCGATTACCTTTGTTTCAGGTGCGGCACAGGCCGCTGGGATTGGTGATACACTGGGGCTGGCAAAGCAAACCGTTGCCGTGCAAAACACTCGCAATATCGGCAAGCGCGATCTGCTGCTGAACAACGCCACGCCGCAGGTCGAGGTCGACCCCGAAACCTATGATGTCCGCGCCGATGGCGAATTACTGACCTGCCAACCCGCCGAGGTTCTGCCCATGGCGCAACGCTATTTCATGTTCTGAAACATGCTGCGTTGCAGCATTTGCAACGCAGCCATGACCAAACACCTACTACAAAGTGAGGCCGACATGACACATCATGAAGACCAGGGGAGGACCAACAGATTTGAAGGTCCACATGGCACATTCAGCACAGCACACGATCCCGCGCGTTTCGCTCCCCGGACTGATCGCATCCCTCGGGACATCGATCTTTTCGTTTTTTGTCCGCATGGCAGACGCACAAACGCGCGTTCAGCAGATCAAATTTCTGCAATCCCTCAGCGACGAAGAGCTGCGCAAGCTCGGGTTGACGCGCGACAGGATTGTGCACCACGTGTTCGCGGATTCAATCTGGCTCTGACCCGGTTTTTGGCAGAGGGGGCAACCGCATGACCGCCCTTCTCTGCACGGCACGTCAGTATGCCAACCACACGCACGGGGATCCGGCCGATCACCTGTCACTGACCTATGAAGACCGTTTTTTGCGCCGTAAGGTGCTGACCTGTGAAAGCGGCGAGCAGATCCTGATTGATCTGTCTCAGACAACCTCGCTGGATCACGGCGGCGCCCTGATCCTTGATGACGGGCGCGAGGTCGAAATCCAGGCCGCGCCCGAAGCGTTGCTGGAAGTCACGGCCCCCGACCTGACCCGCATCGCCTGGCATATCGGCAACCGCCACACGCCCTGTCAGGTCGAAGCGGACCGCCTGCTGATCCAGGTCGATCACGTCATCCGCGACATGTTGCTGAAAATCGGCGCAACGGTGCGCGAGGTGCAGGAACCCTTCACCCCCGAAGGTGGCGCCTATGGCCACGGCAGGACCCATGGCCACGCCCACTGACGCCGATATCCTGACGCTGGCCCAATGGCTTTCGCCTGCTTATCCGGTGGGCGGGTTTGCCTATTCGCACGGGTTGGAATGGGCAATCGAATGCGGCAGCGTCACCAACGCCGCCGACACAAAGGAATGGGTTGCGGACGTGATCGAACATGGCTCGGGCCGGAACGACTGCGTGTTACTTTCTGCCGCTTATTTGGCAAACAGCGCGGCGTCTCTGACCGAAGTGGATCAGGTCTCGCGCGCATTCTGCGCCTCGTCCGAGCGGCTGATGGAAACTCGCCTGCTGGGAGAGGCGTTTTGCGGCATAACCGCGGATGTCTGGACGATGAAGCTGGGCACCCTGACCTACCCGGTTGCCGTGGGGTATGCGGCGCAACAACAAGGCTTGCCGCTGAGCTTGACGGCCCAGATGTATTTGCAGGCCTTTCTGTCCAATCTGGTCGCATGTGCAACGCGCTTGGTTCCGTTGGGTCAAACCGAAGGACAGCGAATAATCCGCGACCTGACGCCTATGTGCCAGCAAGTGGCGACCGGTGCTGTGACCTTGGGATTGGACGATCTGGGGTCGACGGCGTTTCTGTCGGATATCGCGTCGATGAAGCACGAAACTCAATATTCAAGGATGTTCCGAACATGAGCAATATGAACGGCCCCCTGCGCGTGGGCATCGGTGGTCCTGTTGGCGCAGGCAAGACAACTCTGACCGCGGCCCTGTCCGAAGCGCTGCGCGACAAGGTATCCGTTGGCGTGATCACCAACGACATCTACACCCGCGAAGATGCCGAGGCGCTGATGCGGATGCAAATCCTGCCGCAGGACCGGATCATCGGCGTCGAAACCGGCGGTTGCCCGCATACGGCCATTCGCGAGGATGCCTCGATCAACCTTGCGGCTGTCGCCGAGATGCAGTCACGCCACCCCGACGTCGAGGTCGTTCTGATCGAAAGCGGTGGCGACAACTTGTCTGCCACGTTCAGCCCGGAACTGGCGGATGTAACGCTTTATGTGATCGACGTGGCCGCAGGAGAAGAGATTCCGCGCAAAGGCGGTCCTGCGATCACCAAGTCGGACGTCCTAATCATCAACAAGACCGATCTGGCCCCACATGTTGGCGCTTCGCTGGAGGTGATGGACCGAGACGCGACGAAGATGCGCAACGGTCGGCCATTCGTGTTCACTTCGCTGCGGCACCGCAAGGGCGTGGCTAAGGTCGTTGACCTTCTAGCGCAAATCGGAGGGCTGAATATTCCCGCCACCGTGACCGAGGGGGCCGCCTAGCGCGCGCCCCTGGCAATGGAAGCTCATCGCGAGATTGCAGGCAAACTTTTCGACCTAAACAAAAGCCCCCTCGTCACTTCGTGTCCCGTGTTGTTTTAAACAACAAAAGAAAGACAAAGACCGACCCGATCGAGGTGGTTACGATGCCAACTGGCAGTTCCTGAGGTGCAAGCAACAGGCGGCTGAGGATATCTGAACCGGTCAGCAAAGCCGCCCCGACGATGGCGGCAGCGGGCACAAGACGGTTGTGCAAAGGCCCGGCGATCCCACGCGCGATATGGGGCACCATGAGCCCGACAAAACCGATAACCCCCGCAACCGAAACAAACACAGCCGTCGCCAGGGCCGCGACAAAAAACATCCGGAACCTCAAAGCCTGTACCGGAACGCCCAGCGTCGACGCCGTCAGGTCGCCGGTCAAAAGCGCATCCAACCAGCGGCTGCGCCACAGGGCATACGTCAGGATCAACAGCATCCCGGCGCAGACCAGCGGAAATGTCTCCCATCGGGCCAGACCCAGACCGCCCAGCATCCAAAAGATGACCGAGTGCGCGGCGCGACTGTCGCCCGCAAAAATCAGATAGTTCGTGATCGCCGAAAACAGAAATGACACAGCCAAACCCGCGAGGATCAGCTTTTCGGGCGCACTGGTGCGCAATCCGTGAACCAGTGCCAGAACAATGCCCGACGCGACAAGCCCGCCGCAAAACGCCGCCAGCGGCAGCGTCCAGAACCCAAGGATGTCGCCGGTCACCGTAATGACGAAGACCGCCCCTGCCGCCGCACCCGATGAAAGGCCGAACAGGAAGGGATCAGCCAAGTCGTTGCGTGTTGTGGTCTGAAGCACCACGCCAACAACGCCAAGCCCGGCACCGATCACGGCCGCAAACAACGCGCGCGGCAAGCGCAGGTCAAAGACAATGCGGTGCAGCGGTGACATGTCGCCATCCGCCATCCCGGTGCCCAGCTTGACCGCATCAAACGCAACAGCGACCGGGATTTGCGTTGTGCCGTAGATGGTTGAAACCAGCAAGAGGGCGACCACGACGACCTCCCCCAACAAGAGTGTCAGACCAAATCGGCCCATATTAGTTCAGGCCCGGATGCATCGCCTTGGCCATTTTCGAGATCGCCTCTATATTTGCGGGCCCTGGCGTCAGTTCTTCGTATCGCAGACCGATCCAACGCGCGTTCTTCACGGCGTCGGTCTGTGACATCACGGGGTGTTCCTGCAGGAACCTGAACGTGTCTTCCGCACCGTTGCCGGTCTGATAGTCCAGCAGCACCAGAAATTCAGGGTTCGCGGCAGCAACGGCCTCCCACGAGGTGCGGCCCCAACTGGTGTCCATGTCATGGGTGACGTTCTCACCACCGGCTGCGGCGATCATCGCGTCGGGGATGGCAAATTTACCAGCGGTAAAGGGCGCATCGGCGGGGCCGTCCAGCAGGAACACGCGCGGCTTGTCCAGATCAGCGGTTTGCGCTTCGATCTCGGCCAGTTCCTCTTTCCAGCCGGAAACCAGAGCCTCGGCCTTGTCTTCGACATGCATGACGGTGCCCAGACGCAGAACGTCGTCAAACAGCAGGTCCATGCTGGCCTCGGGGCGATCCTTGTCCAGATGCACGCAACTTTCCGTCAGGATCATTGTCTTGATACCAAAGGGTTCCAGCGTGTCGGGGGTCACGTCGCCACCGGGTTTCATCCCATAATACCAACCGGCAAAGAACAGGTCCGGCTCTACCGCGACCAGATTTTCAACAGTTGGGTATTTCGGCGCCAGCTCGGGGATGCCACCGCGCAGCGTCTCAAACTCGGGGCTGGTCTTGTACCAGCCGGTGATGCCGGTCAGACCAACGATCTTGTCCTGAAGACCCAGCGCAAACGCCATGTCGGTCATGTTCATGTCATGCACAACCAGACGCTCGGGCTGGGTGTCAAACACCAGAGGCGCACCGCAGTTATCTACCGTGACTTCGTGCGCGGCGGCACCACCTGCCAAAACAGTGGCCAGTGCCAGAGACAAGAGCTTTGTCATTCAGAAATAATCCTATTCATAAGATGTGATCGAGGTTTTTCGGATATCCAGCGCCGGGATCACGCGGCCTTCGTGGTGAAAGCACAGGTAATCGACGCCAAACGTGTCGCGGACCCTGTCCGGGGTCAGCACGTCAGCCACCAGCCCAAAACCGGTCAGCCGGGTGTCTTTCATCAGCGCCACATGCGTGGCAAATTCTGGGATCATCACCAGATCATGCAGGATCATCACCACGGTGATGCCCAGCTCGGCGACCAGCGACAGCATCCGCCCCTTCGTATCCGGGTCCAGATGGTTGGTGGGTTCGTCCAGAAACAAAAGCGTAGGATTCTGAGCCAGAGCGCGAGCGATATGCGCACGTTGACGTTCCCCCCCGGACAGAACGGCCATCTTTTTGTCGGCCAAAGCACTGAGCCCGGTGAGGTTCAGGATTCTGACCAGATCCGCAGCGTGTTCATCCGCGGATCGGTCGGCGCGGATCGGGATCTGGCCCAGCGCCACATAATCCCGCAGCAGCAGCCTGCCATCAGGAAACTCCTGCTGGCTGACCACGGCAATCGTCCGGGCCCGATCTCGGGCGGACATCCGTTTCAGACTGCGGCCATTGACCAGAACATCACCTTGGCCGACGTCGTGTGCACCGCATAACAGGTTCAACAATGTTGTCTTGCCCGCCCCGTTGGGCCCGGCAATGGCAAGGATCGCTCCTTCGCATAGGGTGAAAGAGACCTCCTGCAACAGGACATCGCCGCTGAGTACCTGATGCGTCAGATCGCGCACCGCCAAAATAGCCGGGTTGGTCACAAGCACCCCCCTTTTTCAAGGCGGGGCATACGAGACAGTGTTTTTGTAAACAGTGGTTCAGGACGCTCGGTTGCATTGGTCCAGCCATCCGCGCTGTCTTTGTATTGGCGGGCAAAGTCAATCAGCGCCTGAATATCCTGCGCGTCCTGAATATCGCCAAATAGATACTGCGCTTTGTCGATTGCCTGGAACCCGACAGTCACAGGCCGCGCGCATCCGGCCATGCAATCGACGGTGCGAATAGCAAAACCATCGGGCAAACAGTCTGACAAGGCGTCCGACAAGTCCTGCGCGCGGGCTTCGCCTTTGCACGTTTTGCAGATCAGAAGAAAATGGTCAGGCGTTGATGGCACAGTTTCCTCCGCCTGCTTCAAAGCGCGGGCGGAAGGTGCCGGAAATGTAAACACGATGTCTTCGTGTCATCAAAGCCTCCTTCCAGGACGCCCCGCCCCGGGTTGGTTAACACTTGATGGCAGGTCTCCTGACTTGCGGGTCAATGCTTGGCCATCCTTCCCGGCACTTGGGCCAGTGGGTCGTAGGCGTCGCTCACCGCTTACAGTTGCGGGGGCAGTCACGGACTGGGCGCCAAAAGGCAGCCGCACCGTATTCCCTTTTCATCCCTTGGGCGCACCATCGGGAACCATCATCCGAACGAGTGCCCCAGATCACATGTCAGGTCAACGACATTGTTGTGGGGGCCACTCAGTTTTCGAAACACGCAATGCCCGGCAAGATAAGTCCAAAGCTTTGCGGTATTACACCCCGCTTCGCGACCTCCAACCGAAAAGACTGAAACCGGCAAACAACACTGCAGCCACGCAGACGATCGAAGGGCCCGCCGGTGTGTCGAACACATAAGCTGCTCGCAGTCCCGCAACAGCCGAGAAAGCCCCAATTGCCGCTGCAATCAACGCCATCGTTTCCGGGGATCGCGCAAGGCTGCGTGCGGCCGCTGCTGGGATGATCAGCATCGCAGCGATGAGCAACACGCCGACCACCTTGATCGCGACGGCAACCGTAACGGCCAAAGACAAAGTCAGGATCAACTGTTCGCGCTTGGGGTCGAACCCGGTGGCGTAGGCCAATTCCTCGTTCAGCGTAGCCGTCAGCAGTTGCGACCAGCGCCATACGATCAACGCGACAACCAGCGCGGCTCCACCCCAGATCACGACAAGATCGGCGCGTGAAACAGACAGAATGTCACCAAAAAGATAGGCCATCAGGTCGATGCGAATGCCGGACAAAAACGACACGGCGACAAGGCCAAAGGCAAGCGACGAATGCGCCATGACACCCAGAAGCGTATCCATGGCATATCCGCGACCAGACAGCATGGTGACGGCCAGCGCCATAATAAGCGCAACAACCAGCGCGCCCAGAAAGATTGACATCTGGAACGCCAGAGACAGGGCAACCCCAAGGATCGCGGCATGCGCCGTTGCATCCCCGAAATACGCCATGCGCCGCCAGACCACAAAACACCCAAGGGGGGCGGCTGCAAAGGCCACGCCAATACCGGCGAGCGTTGCCCGCGTCATAAAATCATCAAGCATTATTCTGCCGCTTCGTGAGAGTGGTCGTGGTGGTGATCATGTTCGTGACGATAAAGGGCAAGTGCGCCGCCCGTTCCGGTTCCGAACAAGGCGCGGTATTCCGGTGCCGACGCAACAACGGCAGGCGACCCCTCGCAGCAGACATGACCGTTGAGGCAGATCACCCTGTCCGATGCGCTCATAACAACGTGCAACTCGTGGCTGATCATCAGAATGGCGCAACCGCTTTCCCGTCTCACCGACTCGATCTGCTGGTAAAAACTGGCCGAGCCCCGCTGGTCGAGACCTTGCGTGGCTTCATCCAGCAAAAGGATGTCAGGACGATTGATCAGAGCCCGTGCCAGCAGCACGCGCTGGAACTGCCCCCCTGACAACTGTGACATTTGGCGCTTTAACAGATCCGGGACCCCTGCCGCTTCCAGCGCTTTGGCGCAGTCACCTTGCGAAACGCGGTGAGTCAGGCGCATGAACCGTGACACCGAGATCGGCAATGTCGGATCGACATGCAGTTTCTGTGGCACATAGCCAATTTTCAGCCCCGGCTTCAGGGAAACCTTGCCAGCAGAGGGATTGGTCGCGCCGATAATGGCCCTGAGCAGACTGGTCTTACCTGAACCGTTCGGGCCAACGATGGTGACAATCTCACCGGCTTCGATCGCCATATCCACATTGTGCAGAACGGTATTCGCACCATACCGTACGCTAAGTTTTTCAACAGTGATCAGGGTCATTTCTACGCCTTTTCGGTGCAGTCGGGGCAAAGCCCCTCGGCTTCTACAACCGTTCGTTCGATTTCGAAACCCGCCGCACGCGCCGCTGCCCCGAGAACGCCTTTGGCCGGCGTGGATTGCGCCTCGGCCACGGCGTCGCATTTTCGGCAGATCATAAAAGCTGGCGAATGAGAGGCCCCCGGGTGGGAACAGGCAACAAACGCATTCAGTCGCTCGATCTTGTGCACGAACCCGTTCTGGACAAGAAAGTCGAGCGCGCGATAGGCCACCGGTGGCTGCGACCCAAAGCCTTCTTCGCGCAAGCGGTCGAGAATCGTGTAAGCGCCCAGCGCCCGATGTTCTTGCAACAACATCTCCAAAACCTTGCGACGGACGGGTGTCAGACGCAGGCCTTCTTCTTTGCATCGGTTTTCCGCTGCCGAGAGCCCGGTTTCGACACAAGTCTTGTGGTCATGCTTTTGGAACCCAACCGGGGCCGTATCCTCGGTCATTGCGGGTTGCGTATCACTTGTCATGTTATTCCATATCATGTATATCGCTCGCAATGTTATAAAATCACATCGAGGGCCTGATGTCCAGAAAGCTTGTTCCACTAACTCTTACCGCTGCATTCATGGGCGGGACGGCCATGGCCGATGTCCCCAATGTTGCGGTCGATATCGCGCCGGTTCACTCGCTTGTTGCGCGGGTAATGCAAGGTGTCGGAACGCCGGACCTGATCATTGCTCCTGGGGCATCGCCGCATGAATACAACCTGCGCCCCTCAGAAGCCGCTGCACTGCAAGATGCAGATCTGGTTTTTTGGATGGGCGATGATCTGACACCGTGGATGGAAGGTGCCGTCGAAACCCTTGCTGACGGCGCTACCGTCACGACCCTGTTGGAAACGGATGGGACGGTTCTTCTGGACTTCCGTGAAAGCGCCTTGTTCGAGGCCCATGATCATGAGGATCACGGGGACCACGGGGATGACCACGGGCATGACGAACACGCCGAAGACAAGGACCACGACGACCATGATTATGACGGTGAACATGATCACGATGACCATGACGACGAACATGCGCATGATGATCATGACGACCACGCAGATCACGACGGGCATGACGACCATGATGATCACGCACACGGGGAACATGACCCGCACGCGTGGCTGTCGCCTGAAAACGCAAATACCTGGTTGAACGTGATCGCCGCTCAACTGTCTGCGGCTGACCCGGATAACGCCGGTTCGTATTTCGCAAACGCTGCGGCGGCGCGCGAAGAAATGGCAGCATTGTCTGCTGAGGTCTCCGAGACGCTGGAACCGGTCCGAGGAGGCAGCTTCATCGTATTCCACGATGCCTATCAGTATTTTGAGGATGCGTTCGATTTCCCCGCCTCAGGTGCGATCTCGATCGCCGATGCATCCGACCCAAGCCCCGCCCGGATTGCTGAAATTCAGGCGCGCATCAAAGACGAAGGCGTGACATGCGTTTTGGCCGAACCGCAGTTCAATCCGGGGATCGTCAAGGTCGTGATGGATGGAACCGATGCCAATACCGGCGTGATCGACCCGCTTGGTTCGGATCTTGAACCCGGAGCAGCGCTGTACCCGCAAGTCATACGCAACATGGCGAAAACTCTGGCTGATTGCCTTTGATCCCCTGCCCGACCGACGTTGAACTCTCGGTCGGGCTGAACGTCAGTGGTATCGCAAGTGAGTGATTTCCAAGGTTCCAAGTGATCGCGATCTGCTGACGTTATCAATCCCAACCTCTAGGCCGACGGCCCGATCCGCTTCCGCAGAGGCGCCAAATGGAGGATGCCGCGTGACGGACCATCGTAAAGACCTGAGCAGCGCAGCCGTCGGAGTGGGCGTATCTGATACACCCGACGGACTGGCCAAAATCGAACTGCTGGGATGCGCGGCACGCTTTGGCCCCCGCCCCCTCCATCTGGTTTGCTACATCGCTCGCCCCCAATCGCGGGCACGGGTGAGACACGCCTTGTTCTGGTGCTGGACCCCGTTTTTAACATCGAAGAAGACGAGTGATGCCGCGAAATCTCGGCCAGACGAAACTCAGAAAGCGTAACCGCACAGACGATCCGGAAGGGAGGCTTCCGTACCCGTCGACCTAGCCCTCTTCAAACCACGAGGCCCCAGCCTGAAACCCGCTGCAAGGTTGTGCAGTTGAATTGAAAGCGTGTAAGCGTCTTGGTCACAACAAAGCAAGGGTTTGGGCACGGCTTGGGAAAAGGTAAAACTGATAATCCGGTGGACGACCTACTGCGCGCTCGTCTGCGCATACCAGTTGGAGCAGACTTTAGGTTAAAGGTCTTGCGGCAACTGATGGAGGGCATCGACTGGGTCAACCGGACCACGACCGGTCAGGCTTTCTTTGCCCTGAAAGAAACCGAAGAAATATTGTTGGAACTTGGTGAGCGTACCGGACCCGAATTGGTGCGCGCGGTTTTGGAGATGAACCAGGGAACCACGATCCGCGCCCATGGGCTTGAGAATATTCCGACCCGAGGCGCGGTCGTCATCGCGTCGACCCATCCGATCGGGACCTTTGATTTTCTGGCCCATGCGGGGGCATTGCAGGATCATCGCGCTGACCTCAAAGTCGTCGCCGGACGCGAGGCAGAACGGTTTCTGGGCCGCGATCTGATCGTTCCGGTGGATCTGGATCAAAAGGACAGGGTTCTGACGGCCCGACAGACCCGCGCCGGAATGCTGCAACATCTAAAGGATGATGGTGCCCTGCTCGTGTTCGGCTCTGGCCGTGTTCCGTATCTGAAAGATGGCCGTCTGGTCGAGCCTCCCTGGAGGACCGGAGTGACCCGTGTCTCGGCAGAAACCGGGGCGCCGATCATTCCCGCTTCGGCGAATATGCGCAACTCTCGGCACTACTACCGGACACGTCGTCTGGCTGCGGTTCTGAGTGGGGGCAATGACGAGTTCGGGCGCAAAGTCGCGTCTCTGCGATACGTGTCCGAGTTGATTGCCAAACTTGGCGGCTCATATAATGTTCACTATGGCCCGGTTCAGCCAGCGGGCACCGCGCCCGACATTCTGAAAAGACTGTCCGAAGGGTTGGTGCCCGGTCTCTATGAGCAATAGTGGCTAAATTGCTTAACTCCGGGCTTCACATATCCCGGTCCTTTGCCCGGTCGCGTTCCTGCAGCGCGCGGATGCGCATACGTTGCGCCGCCTGAACATGTGCACGCATTTCGGATTCTGCCGCCGCCCCGTCGCGCGCCTTCAACGCGGCCATGATGCGCCGATGTTCGGCCACGGCTGACTCGGCCCGTTCACTGTCCAAAAGCTGTGAGGGTCCCAGAATCAACAGCGCCTTTTGCAAAGACAATGTGGATTTTGCCAGAAACCTGTTTTTTGCCGCATCCAGCAACGTGGCGTGGAAAATCTTGTTGATCCGAACAGCATCCGACCCTGTACCCGCCTCGGCCAGCCGATCATTGAGAACGTCCAGCTCATCCAGTTCGATGTCAGAGGCCGCCCGCGCAGCAAGTCGCGCCGCGGTCCCTTCAAGCACCGCGCGCATCTCATACAGCTCCATCACTTCGGCGTAGTCGAGACTGCGAACCGTCGCGCCAAGGCGTGGAACATGCGTAACCAGCCCATCCGCCTCGAGTTGCCGGATCGCTTCGCGAACAGGCGTTCGGCTGACTCCCAGCCGTTCTGACAGTTCGATCTCGCGCAGGCGATCCCCCGGCAACAAAGCCCCTGCGCGAATTTCGTCCAACAGAGATTGATAAGCGGAATTGCCCTGCGGCCCGGGTTTGTTTTGATCGTCCTGAATGCTCATAACGCCGATACTTGCATGTTGCGTCCAGTTGAATACATATGGATACAAAATGAGTCAATGTCGATGGAACACGAGAGTTGGCTACTCAAGACACTCAACATTCTTTGCTGCTGAAAAGGTCCGTAACTGCGGGCCTTGCGGGTCTTGGCACCGTGATTTTCTGGGCGCTGAACCTGCCGCTGCCGTTTCTGTTCGGCCCGATGACAGCTTGCCTGATGGCTGCTCTGGCCCATGCGCCGATGGCAGGCTTCGGACAGGTTTCCGTTGCAGCGCGTACAATTCTGGGTGTTGCGGTCGGCGCGTCAATCACACCCAGCCTGTTTGTCGAACTGCCCAAAATGGCGGCCTCGATCATGCTGATCCCCGTGTTCATCATCCTGATCGCCCTGATAGGTGTCCCGTTCTTCCGCAAGCTCTGGGGGTTTGACACCAAGACTGCATTCTATGCCGCCATGCCCGGCGGCTTGCAGGACATGATCATTTTCGGGACCGAAGCCGGGGCAAACCCGCGCACCCTGTCGCTGATCCACGGGACACGCGTTCTGATCATCGTGACATTGGCGCCCATATTTCTGGCGGTGTTCTACGATGCGGAACTGACAAACCCGATTGGACAGCCCGCCAGCGAACTGCCCATTCACGAAGTTCTGCTGATGGTCCTGGCCGCATTGATCGGCTGGAAGGGGGGAGAGAGAATCGGATTGTTCGGTGCATCCATTCTGGGCCCCATGATTTTGACAGCCGCGCTATCGCTGGGCGACTTCATCCACTCACGCCCCCCGCGTGAGGCGATCTTGGCGGCTCAGTTCTTCATCGGCTGTGGCATAGGGGTGCAATTCGTGGGTGTCACCTGGAGAGAGCTTCGGCGCGTGGTCGCGGCAGGGTTCGCCTATGTCGTTGTGCTCGCGGTTTTGGCGGCAGGGTTCACTGCCGTCGTAACAACTTTGGGTCTGGGGCGTCCGGTCGAAGCGTTCCTTGCCTTTGCCCCCGGCGGGCAGGCCGAGATGACAGTTCTGGCCATCGTCTCGGGCGCGGATCTGGGGTTTGTCATCACGCACCACCTGACACGAATTGTGCTGGTCATCATAGGCGCGCCGATTGCGGCAAGCCTTATCCTGCGATTGTCCAAACCGAAGGACCAACCATAATTTGCAGGGCATTTCGCTTTGGACCGGCACTTGGGTCGTTGAGTCTGCCGGTCAAGGACGATACCCGGCATTGATCTCCTGCCGCCATATATTTAACGAATCTTGAATATGTGGCATTCTCAGGAATGGGCGTTTTTCGGCCTACCCTTTCGGCTCGGCGCCCGCGCTTTGGGAGGAGCCAGATATGAACCTGAGACCTGATCCTACATTTCATGCAACACCGAAACTCGCGATGGAGGCTCCGGCGGAGACGCTGGCCTTTACATTGATGCTAAGTCCCGACGGTTCCAAACCGGATGGGCTGGCAGTCATTGACGTGGATCCCAACTCCAAAACCTACAGCAAGATTGTTCACAAACTCATTATGCCCAACAAAGGCGATGAGTTTCATCATTTCGGCTGGAACGCGTGTTCGTCCGCGCTGTCCCCGCTGACCGGACACGCCTTTCTTGAGCGCAGGTATCTGATCATTCCGGGCATTCGTTCCTCGCGCATCTACGTGATCGACGTCAAAGAACCGCTTAAGGCAAAAATACACAAGATAATCGAGCCCGAAGAGGTGTTCGCCAAGACAGGGTATTCGCGACCCCATACGATCCATTGCGGCCCTGAAGGTATCTATGTCTCGACGCTTGGGGGTGGCGGCAAAGACGGCACGGACGGACCACCCGGCATTTTCATCATGGATTGTGAAAGCTTCGAAATCCTTGGCCGATACGAGATGGATCGGGGTGAACAGACCAAGCACTACGACTTCTGGTGGAACCTTCCGCGCGATTACATGGTAAGCTCGGAATGGGCCCTGCCCCCGCAATTTGAAAACGGGATCGTGGCCGAGGATTTGCTGTCCAACAAATACGGGCACAAAATCCACTTCTGGAACCTGCGTGAACGCCGCAATGCTCAGACCATCGACCTTGGTGAAAATCACCAGATGGCGCTGGAAATCCGGCCTGCGCATGATCCGGCAAAGGATTACGGGTTCTGCGGGGTCGTTGTGGACACGACCAACCTGCAGGGATCAATCTTCACCTGGTGGCAAAAGGATGACGGCACATTCGAAGCCAAGAAAACGATCACGATCGACCCCCGGCCAGAAAAGGCCGAAAACCTTCCACCCCTGTTGCAGGGGTTCGAGGCCGTTCCGCCACTGGTCACCGACATCGACCTGAGCCTCGACGACAAATATCTTTACGTCGCGTGCTGGGGTCAGGGTGAAATGCATCAGTATGATGTATCCGACCCAATGAAACCCAAACTGACCGGCAAGGTTGAGTTGGGCGGAATTGCCCGCGGAACAAAACACCCCAACGGCAAAGGCTTTGCCTATGGCCCCCAGATGGTCGAGATCAGTCGGGACGGCAAGCGGGTCTACTGGACCAACTCGTTGTATTCGACATGGGACGACCAGTTCTACCCCGATGACGAAGGCGGCCAGATGGTGATGGCCAATGTCGGCGAAAATGGCGGGCTGGAACTGGACAAGGACTTCTATGTCACGTTTCCAAAGGGCTATCGCAGCCACCAGATTCGTCTGGAAGGCGGCGATTGTTCAACCGACAGCTTCTGTTATCCGTCTGTCTGACGCGTGGACGGTTTAGATACGGCAACAGCCCTTTGGTGGGCTGTTGTCGCCTCGGGCATATATCATGGGATCAACCCGGGAATGGGTTGGCCCTTGGCGGTGTCCGCTGCATTGATGGACAAAAGCGGCGGCAGTCTCTTCCGGGCGCTGCTCGCCTTGGCGACCGGGCATCTTCTGGCGATGGCGGCAATCTTGTTCCCCTTCACCGCATTGCTGGTTCTGGCTGAATGGCAGCGGGAAATTCAAATTGCCGCGTCGTGTTTGGTGATTGGCTTGGGCCTCTATCTGCTTTTCAATCGCCGCCACCCTCGTTTTCTTGCGCGTGTGCCTCCGTCAAAGCTGGTGCTGTGGTCATTTCTGGCAGCGCTGGCCCACGGAGCGGGCCTGATGCTGGTTCCGATCTATCTAGGTATCTGCCGCACGGTCGCAACAAACGCAGGCCACGCGGCCGCGTCTGACCTGATGACCGGAAATGCCGGGATTGCCGTTGCTGTTGCCCTTGCTCATACCTTTGCCATGACGGTTTCCGGAGGCCTGCTTGCCTTTGGCGTCTATCATTGGCTGGGTCTCAGGTTTCTGTCGAAAAGCTGGTTCAACCTGGATCTGGTTTGGGCGCTCAGCCTGATCCTTGTGGGATCAATTTCACTGATCTTCACTCACTAAACCGACCGATCTTTGGCAACGATCTTGTCTGTTCAACAGAAAAACCACCGACCCCGAAAGCTGAAATCAAGGTTGGATGACTTGGAAAACAAGCCAAAACTAACGGCTTTGGACAAAACGCATCCTGAGGTAAGTTATTACCAGTAGTGCGTTTTTCAGTTTGCGAATTTTTTAGCGGCCATATGCGTAAGGCCTTGAGACAGATAGGATTTTTCTTGCGGCACAAATTCAAGATATTGGCAGGTTTGGCGGTGCTGTCTTTTGTCTGCGCCTTTTTTCTTCAATTGTATCGCGCCTTTACAGACCCAGAGCTTGCACTGGGCACAAGATGCAAAATGTTGTGGCACGACGCAGGATATCGGGTTCCGTTTCGCAGGATCGAAGAACGTCACATCAACCACGAAGGTTTCCTGATCAGCATCGGCCTACAGGACCCTTCAGGATCTGAATTGGACCCCGGCTTTTGCGCCTATGATCCTTTTTCAGACACCCTGACACTGGTCGAAATGCGCAATGGCTGAGTTTCACGGACTGACGTCGCAGTCTTCACCCGACCCGATTTGACTAAGGGGGGGCACCGCAACTGTTGTGAGTGCGTGGTACGTCGGCTGCGGGCCGCACCCCCTTATCCTGCCGAACTCCCCTCAGCGGACATTGTAGCCACGCTGTTCGGCCGGATTGCCGAATATGTGGCTGACGCCCAGCCATATGGCTTGCGCCCGGCTGCCAAATTCGTTCGCAGTTTTGCCAACTCCTATCGGTAAAAGCGCGTTTGATGGGAACGGTCATTTCACAGACACCTGTGCGATTATTTTCGGCGTCTCATCTCCACCCAAGCCTGTGCACGACACAATCAGACGGAAACTCACAAGATTTTGGCACGGCGCCGCAAGCCTTGGGCCTTTGGTCAGACCACTTAACAAAAGTGACGTCCAAAACGCGAAAAGGGTATTGAGATGATCAAAACACAGTCGCTGTCATTGCTTATCGTCTTGGTAATAACCGGGATGGCGTCCGCCATCGGTGGTCCAATTGTCGGAGTTCCCACGTTTTTCGGTATTGTCTTGATGAGTGCCATAGTCGTCGGCGGACGCGCCGAAAAAAGCGGTCCCGCTGCCCAGCGCACTTAACTGCCAGGTGATCCCTGCACATTTCAGGATGCTAAACGGATAACGCCGCTCAGACCTGAGCAAACACCATCAAGTTTTTTCGGAAGTTTTCACCAAGTGGCGGACCGAGGAGGATTCGAACCCCCGACCCCTTGATTCGTAGTCAGGCTTTGGGGCTTACATTGGGCTTCACAACGTTGCACAAAGTATCATTAAGCCTCTGAATTAACTTATATATTGTTTCATCCAGATGGACTACGTATCCTTGTCTTTGAGGCCACGGTGGCGACTCGGTGGCGACACATTCTGAGGTACCCCAAATGCCGACTGTGCGACTGACCCGCAAGACCATTGCCACTTTGCAAACAGCGGAAAAGCGCGTGGTGTTCTATGACGAAACGCTGAAGGGCTTTGGTCTGGCAGTGCGCCCCACTGGCTCGCGCAAGTGGATTGTAGAGTACCGGCCTGGCAATGGTGGACGCGGTGTTGCAAAGAGACGCTTAACGCTGGGTGATCCCGAGATGCTTACACCGGAAGCGGCACGCACGATGGCGAAGGACATTCTGGCGAAGGCACGGCTTGGTCAGGATGTGGCGGCCGAACGCTCGAACGAACGTGCGGCCGACACGGTGGCTGAAATAGCCAAAAAATGGATGGCAAACCATGTGGAAGCCAAGCGCAAGCCTAGTACGGTTGCACTGTATCGTGGAGTTCTCGACTGTCATATCCTCCCCGCCTTGGGGTCCAGAAAGGCCGTTTCGCTGACACGGCAGGACGTCTCCAAGATGCACCAACGCATTGCTGCAAAGGTTAAGGTCAAGGCCGAACCCCGAGCACGGCGTGGGGCGGCAATCAAGACTCGCGGCGGTCCCTACATTGCAAACCGTTGCTTAGCCGTCTTGAAGGCAATGTATTCATGGGCACTTGATATGGGACTGCTGCCGGAAGGTACCGCCAATCCTGCCAAACAGGTCGAGGCATTCAAAGAAAAAGGGCGCGAACGGTATCTTTCTGAAGCCGAAATGGGCAGGCTCGGCAAAGCATTGCGTCAGGCAGAAACCAGTGGCCTCGCATGGAAGGCGGACGAAACCAATCCCAACTCAAAACACCTACCCAAACCAGAGAACCGCTTCACGCGCTTCGACGTTTTTTCGGTTGCCGCAATTCGGCTGCTGCTTCTGACCGGTGCACGTTTGCGCGAGATTCTGCACCTCGAATGGCGGCACGTAGACTGGGAGCGTAGCCTCCTCCGACTCGAAGATTCCAAATCCGGAGCAAAACCAATTTTCTTGGGTAGTGCAGCTATGTCGGTTCTTGAAAGCTTGCCTCGGCGCGGGCGCTACGTAATAGCGTCCAGTTCGGCTGGTACGCCAGACGAAAAGCCCCGTGCAGACATAAACCGGTGCTGGTACGCGGTGCGTGCCGTTGCTGGGCTGTCGGACGTTCGGCTTCACGACCTGCGCCACAACGCGGCAGCCGTAGGCGCAGGTGCCGGTCTGTCCCTTCATCAAATTGGCGGACTCCTGGGGCACTCGCAGTCCAGCACCACACAACGGTACGCGCATTTGGCGTCCGATCCGATGCGCCGGGCCGCAGATCAAATCGGAAATACCATTGCATCAGCCCTTGGGCTCTGTGACGATAATTTGGTGTCCTATGATCATGAAAACCGCACATGAACAACGAAAAAACTGAACACCCTTTAGATGCAAACGATTCTGAGATTGAAACGCTCGAAGTCGAACTACCGCACTTAACAAGACACGAACGACTAGGAGTGTTTCAGCTTCGAGACTGGCTTCAGCGGCCGAATTGGTCGGCAACTGAAACCATGTTTCTGCTGGCGGGCATAGATCCGGAAGTGTCGATAAGTTTGGAACCGGGCGGTTGGTGGTTCCTTCCGGGCACACCGAGCCACGTCAATGAAATGGAGTTGAATGACCGCTTTGAACGACTGCGAGGGGTGGCGGTGCTCAGCGGAACAATTAAACCCAAAAATGCAGTCCGAGCGGCCGTTGAAGCCGGTATTGTGGTACCTTGGCTTGATATTGCTCTAGCGGACGAGATTTGCCGCCGGTTCTTTCCAACGGACTCAGCATACGGTGACACTAGGTCTGTACAAGCCCCTTTGATGGCCTCTGAAGTCGCCTCAATGGGTGGGAAAGCCAAATGGGATAGGAAACCAAATCCGGACCGAGAACTGTTTTACCCTCTCTTGCAGGAGGGCCTCAGTGCCGGAAAAACGGTGGCGGCAATCATAAAAGAGTTCGCGCATGAGTTCGATTATACCCCGCCTGATAGCACGATTTACAATTGGGCGAAGAAAATTAAGTCCGAGGCTTCCTAGGTTAAACGGAACTGCATTTTGGTTTCCACCTACTTGCGCTTGGAATCTAATTACTTGCGTTTATTATGATAAATTCAAATTCTATGCATTTTGGTCCGAACTGATCAAAGTCCGGAGGCTAATATGCAAACCCAAAATATCCCTCTCTATATTGACACCGTGACGGCGGCGAAGGTCCTTGGATTGTCCCGTTCATTGCTCGAAAAGTTCCGTTTTCACAAGGACCCAGATGGCCCACCCTACGTGATCTTTGGGCGCTCAGCTGTTCGGTATCACGTTCCCAGCCTTTTAAAATGGGCAGAGGCCCGAACTGTAAACGCCGCGACGCAGGGTTGACGTAGATTCGGACTGCACAGCAGTACGTTCTACGCTCTCAGCCAAAGCCCCGTTCTAGCGAAAACTGACAACAATATTCGACGATGAACCCCTCGCCGCGACCATCGGCAAGGGGTCTTCGATTGCACCAAACGGAAGAAAGGTACGGTAAATGAATACCCCAAGCAGCAATATTGAACAAGGCAACAATCTGCGACCTGCACTGGATAACCCGCTTGCGATCACGTTTTTCGCAAATCGCTATGCGCAACAGTCTGAAGAGGAAGAGGCAACACTGCGGCAGCTGGCGAAGCGCGTGTCCAGCGGCGAGTTTTGCGCTTCCAGCAAGAGCGCAATGGCCCATATCAAGCTCGGCCGCTTTTCTGGCGAGCGCACCGAGAAAAACGCGCTGCGAAGTAACGCGGCTCACATCGCTATCTCGGGCATCGAAGTCGACTACGATGCGGGCTTGATGAGCCTTGATGAAACCGAAAAGCTACTACGTAAGGTAAATGTTGCCGCCTTTCTATACACGTCGCCTTCGCATGACCCATTGAACAGAAAACACCGCTGGCGCGCCTTGTGCCCTTGCTCAAAGGAGTTGTCACCCTCCGGCCGCGCACAGCTGGTGGCCAGACTGAATGGGGCGTTGGGCGGTGTGCTTGCTAACGAGTCTTTTACCGCATCTCAATCTTTCACCTTTGGCTATGTATTCGGCAAAACCACACCGGACGTCCGGCTAATAGACGGCCGATTTGTCGACCAGTGCGACGACCTCGATGCCAATGCCATAGGAAAGCGCGAGAAGAACTTGTCCGAGCCGATGGCAGCGGTAGACCTTTCCAACGACACCGGTCGTGTGAAGGCCGCAGCGGCGATGCTGCGGCAATCCGCTAAGCGACTGGCGGCCACAATCCAAGGGGAAAACCGCAACGGCGCGCTTGCCCGCGAGGCGTTTCTATTGGGCGGTCTGATCGCCAATAACCTGGTACAGCCAGACGACGTATTTGATGCCTTCCTACCCGCTTTGGAATCCAACGGCTACCTTGCCGCCTACGGCGGCGAAAAGGACGCCACGCGAATAATCACGACACAGCTGAAGCACGGGGCGCTGCGGCCGGTAGACCCTCTGCCCGATCTATCGCACATGCTGACCTTGGAGGACGTGCCCGAGGCGACAACAACGGGGCCCAAGAAAAGTAGTATGATTGATCCCGACGATTGGGACGATCTAATCGGCCTGGCTCCCCCGCCGGGAATAGTCGCACCAGATTGGGGCAGCCCGATCACCTTAGGAAACGGACAGCTGGTGAACAATTTAAGTAACACCATCCATATCTTGGGGCGGCATATAGATTCGATTGTGCCCGGGCTGCGCTTCAACAAACTGAATCACGAAATGGAATGGGAAGGCGGGAAGGTCGACGATGCCACATTGTCCCTAGCGCAAGTCGGGATCGAAACGGCCGGGCTGAACAAGGCAACGAAACAGAATGTCACAGATGCTTTAGGGGTAGTGGCTAGACGCTTCGCCTACCACCCAATTTTGGACTACCTTAACGGGCTTGAATGGGACGGCGGGCCTCGGATTGATGATTGGCTAATTCGGACCGTGGGAACCTCAGATACCCCCTACGCCCGGGCAGTTGGCCGCAAGATGCTGATTGCAATGGTTGCGAGGATGATAGAACCGGGCTGTAAGTTCGATCACATGGTGGTCTTCCATGGGGCACAGGACCAAGGAAAAAGCACGCTTGGCGAAATCCTCGCTGGGGAGGGCTATTTCAGCGATACACTGCCTTCGATCCATAACAAGGAGGAAGCGATGCGTCATCTGGTCGGGCTGTGGCTGGTTGAGATGGCGGAGTTGGCCCCAAGCCGCAAAACGGATCAAGAAGACCAAAAAGCGTTCCTGTCGGGCAAGATCGACCGTGTGCGCTTCCCATGGAGCAAATTCTATACAAACGTTCCACGCACGTGCATCTTTATCGGGACGTCCAATGATGATGAGTTCCTGCGCGACCCCACAGGGGGCCGGCGCTTCTGGCCAATTAAGGTTCCAGGGTTGATCGATATTCCGCAGCTGCGAACTGAGCGCGATCAGCTTTTTGCCGAAGCTGTGGCCGCCTTCAAGGGCGGCGAACCATGGTGGATGGATCGGGAGTTCGAGGTCGCACACGCCCGCCCGGTGCAGGACGTAGCCCGAGAGATCGACCCTTGGGTAGAAAAGATCCAGCGGTACGTAGATGATGACCGCGTCGACCGCTGCGTGATCCGCATGGGGGAAGTTTTCAGCGATGCTTTGGAGCTGAAGCCGGTAAACCAAACCATGGCAAATTCCAAGCGGGTTGGGGTCATCTTAAAATCAATGGGCTTCGAAAAGATCCACACGCGGAGCGGGAAAGTCTGGATGCGAGGGGCAAATGAACTGTTGTGACCCCTGCCGCGCCCCTCATACACCGCTGGAGGAGTCACGCAATCCTATTTTATATCATGCTGTTACACTATTGTGACCCTTGTGACCCCTAATATTAGGAAGGTTGATTGGGAGTGATCCCGAGAGGGTCTGAAAAGGTTGTTGAGAGTACCACGGAGAGATTTGCGATCTACGGGTCACAGGGTCACGAAGGCTACACTCCCCGGGTTGTCGATTCCCGTGGCCCCTCCTGCAGGGGAGGCTCCCCCATGTGGGTGGCAAGCAGTGGCGATGTAGGCGGGAAAGGTGCTTATGGTGGGGCTATGACCTAAGGAGAAACCTCGCTTGGGTCCCTCCGAGAAGAAAGCCGCCCCTGGGGGGTGCGCGGAGCCCCGGCTTTCCGTAGTTTTTGGGGCATCCAGCGATAACAGACCTATTTCGATCTTCGTAGATTGTTCCAGCAACTCGTGCCAGCTAGCAATCAAAGATCCAACCCTAGGATTGCTTCCTAGGCTCTGGACTCATAGTCGGATGGAGCGTCCCACCAACGCAAGCCATTGCGAATTACATGGATGACGCCGCTGAGAAGCTTTCGGTCGTCTCCACGAGCAACCCCCCGTGGCTTTAGGAACATATGCTTGATGCGGTTGAGAAGCTCTTGGTCCGGCCAGAATAGATGCGACATGGACTATCCTCCTGACACCCTTGAAACACGAAGTTGTCGCCTTTGGAATCAACGCAGTGATGTCCGCAGTCCGGGGTAAAGCCGTCATCCGACTAAAACCGTCAGATGACGACACTGAGCCCAATGTGACCGATGCTTCATGGCAAACAATTTTCGGAGTGGGTGAAATGCAGACGTTCGCTACACTTTGTCATCTCCCAGCAAAGCGGGACAAACTGGTCGCCATCCGAATTCAGCTCAATCTTTCAATGTTGCGAGATATGCAATGATATCCACGCGATCTTTTTCATTTTCAATTCCGAGCATCACTTTGGTCGTCCCGGGTACAAACTGATATGGGCTAGCGAGATAGCTATTCAGTGTATCTGCATCCCACACCAAACCTAATTCGCGCAAATAACTTGAATAAGAAAACTCGGGATCGGACGCAGTGGGTCGTTCGAATACTCCCCAAAAGTTGGGCCCATTATCACCTGTTATCCCCGTCGACGAAGGTTTGCCGTGGCAGACTTCGCACCCCTTGGCTAGAAACTCTCCATTTGAAACATTGGCACCTTGCAACTTATCGGCAATCGGTTGGCTCTCTACTCGCTGTGGCGCTCCCGCTTCGATGAGCACCTCGGCGATTTCTATGTGCCCCGCTCTCAGCGCCTGATGCAAAGGAGTTGAGATATATGGTTCATAGCTGGCTGGATCCGCCCCAGCCTCAATGAGCACTTTTACTACTTCGATATGACCATACCCGGCCGCATGGTGGAGAGCGGTTCCAACCGTATAAATATCATTTCCCTGATAGAAAAAAATTGTGGGATCGGCACCTCGCTCAAGAAGAAGTTCAACCAACTCAGTATGGCCGAATTTTGCCGCAACAAAAAGCGGTGTAACGCCCGGTGCACTTGTCATGTTCGTACTGCGAAGTTCGAGCGGCACACCCTTTTCTAGCTCCGCGAGAACGCCCTCAATATTTCCACGTTTGGCGTGAAGATGGATGATTTCCGCCAATGCCTTCTCAAACGGAAAGATGAACAGCGACAGAGTAACTATAATTAGTCGAAACATATGCGCCTCCGAATTCAACGGCTTAAGCCAATCATAAGCAGATTGAGTCGTTGTACCAAATTCTACGGAAGAAATGGGTTCCTGTGCGACGTTCGCGCCAGTTCGTCAGCTTTGTGGTCGCTCGCAAAAGAAGTATTACCACCATCGCAACGCATGATGGCTAAGCGGGCTGCATCCGCAGCAATTGAGTCAATTTATAGATGTCGGCTCGGAGTCAATTTCGAGGGCCTGCTGCTTCGCACAGAACGACAGCATTTTCCGCACTGCGGTCGTTGAGTGGAATTCACTCAAAGTCTCCACTGAGCCCAAAGTACCGGATACTGCGCAACGATCACTTGGCGGGTTCTGCACCGTAGTCCGCCTCCGATCGGTCTCAGGTCGAAGGTGCAACATTTTTGGTGCATACTTCCCTGCCTGTTTGCATTTGCGCGCGCTTACATCGCCGTGTGCTAGCTACAACTGCGTGACACCGGCACCCGGCTCTGTTTATCCGTCGAGCATCGCGAGCACGGCGTCGCGTTCGGACAGGACCAACAGCAAGGCAAGATCACCCGGTTCCAGCTTTTCCAATATCATCGAGGCAGCTAGAGAGGGCGAAGATGCTCTCAGGACTTGTTGCGCGTCATATCCCTGTTCTAAGGCGGATTTTTTGATCAGGTCCGGGATTTCTCCCAATTCGCGACCTCTTAAATACCCTTCCAGTTCGGCTGCGACGACTACGTCGGGCTGGAAATTTAACGCCGTCGCGGTAACGTCCCGAATATCCTGATCCGACCGATCGCCAGCATGGCTGAGCATAATGTAACGCCGTTTCGCCGGTAGGCTTGACAGCGCATCGCAAACGGCCGAAATCGAATGCGGGTTATGCGCAAAATCCACAAAAACACGCGCATTATTGTAACTAAACTCGTTGCAGCGTCCGGGGTTGTCCTTGGCGTCGGGTTTGAACCCGGCCAACCCATCCCGAGCCCCCTGAACGGGCAAGTCCAGTGCCAAGGCAAGGCACAGGGCCGCCAGCGCGTTCAGGATATTGTATTTCGCAGCGCCGCCCATGGTCAGGGGAACATCGGAAACTGCAATGACTACCTGTTCGACCGCACCGTCGAAAAAGACGATATCTCCCTCCTGCACATAGGCGCAGCACTTGCCCGCATCACGCGCCTGACGGACAAGGTTGTTCTGCGCATCCAGCGAGAACCACCAGATATTTGCGGATGTATTTTCCGCTTCTGCGCGGACATACAAGTCATCGGCATTCAGTGCCAGCACGCCACCCTCGGCCAGCGTGCGATGCACGGCGAATTTGGCCTGAGCCAGTTCCGGCACCGTGTTGACCCCGTATTGCCCCAGATGGTCGTTTGCCACATTGGTGACCGCCGCTGCCGTTGCCGCGCGGGTCGGCAGCCCCCGGCGCAGGATTCCTCCGCGCGCGACTTCCAGACAGGCGACCTCCAGCCTTTTGTCACGCAACAGCATTCGCCCGCCGCCGGGGCCGGAATAATCGCCACGGTCGAGAATGTCGTCTCCCACCCGCACAAATTCGGTCGAGGTCAGCCCGGCAACCTTGCCCGAAGCGCGCGCGATCGCCTCAAGTAAACGGGTTGTGGTTGTTTTGCCGTTGGTTCCGGTTATGAAGGCCACCGGGATATTGTGCAGAGCCGACCAGTCCAAGTCATCGGGGGTAGGCAGCGCATCGACCGGCCAGGTCTGACTGCCAGTACCGTGCCCGATCGACACTTCGTCATCATCGCACAGGATATCCACACCATGCGCTTCTGCTGCCGCAATCAGGGCGATCAGCGCGGGATTGGCTTCTTTCTCCATAACGCTTTTGACATCCGCAACCATCTGATCGAAATCGCCGGGCTCGGATGCCAACAGTTCGGCAGCACAGAAATGCCAGACGGTTTGCACCGCGAAGATAGCGGAATAGAGCTGATCCATCGGTGCTGAAATCGCCAGATTGACGCCACCGGTGAAACTGCGGTGGGTTACGTCCTGATCCTGCCAGCCAAGTGCGTCCAGCACGCGGCGCGCGTGTTTTTCCCACAAAGCAGTGACCTGCGCGGTGCCGGTATCGGTGAAAAACACATCCATCACCGCGCCGGGGCGGTTCCACAACAGTCCCGGCCCAGTCAAGCGTCGGGCATCGTCTACCCGGACATGATCGGCGTACGCGCTTTCAATTGTCAGCGCGTTTTCAAGCTCTTCTATCCGGTCCATTCCGGTACCCCCGCTTAATCCGCGTCTTCGCTGATGTCGCGGGCCAGGCGCACGCCTCGCGCATCCCGGATCAGGTTCTGGTCGCTTTCGAACATGTCCTCGAACGAGGTGTCGATGGGGCTTGCCACCGGCGCAGCCTCTGTGACCGGCGCTTCGCTATCGGAGTTGAAATAGATGATCTGCTTCCAGCAGCGCGTTGTGTCATCACCGAAAATCACCAGCAGATCGCCCGGTGCGGCCCGTTCCAACGCTGCAGTCACCGCTTCGACCTCATCCGGGATGATCGTGATCGCGGCATCATCGACGCCGTTGTCGATCAGGGCCTGCCGCATCATTTGCGGTACTTCGTCGTGTCCACGGCCCCGGCGGCGGTCATCTGCCTTGCAGATGAAATGATCAAAATGCCCGGCCAATGCGGCGGCCCCGTCGATGATATCCTCATCGCGCCGGTCGCCGGGCATCGCAACAACGCACAGCCTTCGGCCCTTGACCTCCAACTGATCGGCCAGAGCCGCCATCGCCTTGAGCGCGGCAGGGTTGTGGCCATAGTCGAGGATCACCTTGAAGGGATGCTCGTCATAGACATTCATCCGCCCGGGTGCCTGGAAATAGCTGGTGTCGAAGGTGCGCAGCCCATGGCGGATATTGTCCAGATCCACTCCGAAACTATAGGCCATCGCGGCGGCGAACATCGCGTTCTGGACGTTGAAAATGGCCTTGCCTTCCAATGCCGCCGGGATCAGATGCGACCACAGCACCGGGATATGAAGACCGTTGTCATAAATGGTCAGCATGTCACCATTCATGCCCTTTTCAAGCACAATTGCCTTGCCGCCTGCCTTGATATGTTCCTTGACCAGGCTGTGCCCCGGATTGGTGGTGACATAAAAGATCTGATCTGCACCGGCATAGTCGGCCATTTTCAAACAGTTGATGTCATCGGCATTCAGAACTGCCGTGTCGGTGGCGCTTTCCACCACCACGCGTTTGACAACGGCCAGTTCCTCAACCGTGTTGATGCCGCCAAGACCCAGATGATCTGCCGAGACGTTCAGGCAGGCCGCTACGTTCGAGCGCTGATAGCCCAGACCCGAGCGCACAAGTCCGCCGCGTGCGGTTTCCATCACCGCAAAATCGACAGCCGGGTCGCGCAGAACGATCTGTGCCGACTTAGGTCCCGTCATGTCGCCCTTCACGCTCAGCTTGCCGTCAACATAAACGCCATCGGTCGAGGTCATGCCAACGGTCTTGCCGCTGGTTTTCATGATGTGCCCCAGCATCCTTGAAGTGGTCGTCTTGCCGTTGGTTCCGGTGATTGCCGCGATGGGAATGCGGGTTTCCTCGGTGGCCGGAAACAGCATGTCGATCACTTTGCCCGCCACGTCGCGCGGCTGACCTTCGGACGGTGCCACGTGCATCCGGAAACCAGGGGCGGCGTTCACCTCGACAATCGCGCCGCCGATATCCTTGTAGGATTTGGTGATGTCGTCGATCAGGAAATCGACGCCGCCCACATCCAGCCCGACGGCCATGATGGCACGCTCGGCCATGTCACGGTTGTCAGGGTGCACCACATCCGTCAGATCTATGGCCGTGCCGCCAGTCGACAGGTTCGCGGTTGATCGCAGATAGAAGACCTCGCCGTCAGGCAGCACAGTTTCTTCCGTCACGCCCGCATTTTCCATCAGGCGGTTGGCCTGATTGTCGATCTCCAGCATGGTCAGCACTTTTTCATGCCCGATGCCACGGCGCGGATCCTCGTTCACGATATCGACCAGTTCGGCAATCGTGTGCGTGCCATCGCCCACCACATGGCCCGGCACGCGCTTGGCTACAGCGACCAGCTTGTTGTTCACCACCAGCATCCGGTGATCGAACCCGGTGATGAAGCTTTCCACCAGAATGGCGCGGCTGCGGGAATGTTCCTTGGCTTCGGCAAAGCCTGCCTCGACCTCTTCATCCGAGTTCAGGTTGATCGAAACACCACGCCCATGATTGGCATCGAGCGGTTTGACCACCACCGGGTGCCCGATCCGCGCGGCGGCGCGCACGGCTTCACGCGCGGAATAGATCATGCGTTGCTGCGGCACAGGCAGGCCCAGATCGTTCAGCAGATTGTGGGTGTCTTCCTTGTCGCAGGAAATCTCGACCGAGATATGCTTGGTCTCAGAGGTTATGGTTGCCTGAATGCGTTTCTGGTATTTACCGTGCCCGAACTGAACCAGTGACCCAGAATTCAGCCTGATCCAAGGGATGTCACGCTCTTGCGCGGCCTTAACCAATGAGCCGGTTGAGGGACCAAACTCCTTGCGCTGCGCCCGCAGCACAAAGCTACGCAACTCGTCATCCCAGTTGAATTCCGGGTCGAAGTCGTAGTCCACCTGTTCCTTGAGGGATTGCGGCAATAGATGCATCAGCAGCCGCATTGCAAGCTTGCCTGCGTCCAGACCAACATCGCGCTGGCGGTATTCGTAAACCATGTTGTATTGGCCGGGTTCGCCTGTGCCGCGCGTGCGGCCAAAGGTTACATCCGAACCGGCCACGTTCTGCACTTCGATGGCACAATGTTCCAAAACATGACCAAGCCAAGTGCCTTCATCTTCGCGCAATCGGCGGATGAAACCACCGGGTTCGCGGTAGGAACAGCCATGTTCCGCCAGACCGGGAAGGGCCTGGGTCAATGCATCAATAAACTCGGAACCAATTTTGGCCGAAGGCCAATCTTCCAGAACGCCCAGATCAATGACGTGGCGAATGACCGGAAAACTTGCCCAGACATTCGGGCCGACAAAGATATTGGTCGAGATTATTTTCATGAGGCTCCCCGTTGGTTAGCTTATTGTTTCCCCCCGTTGGCGGCCTCATCCTCGGACAGATCCGGCAATGTGCAGAACGCCATATGCTCATCTGGCGGAAAAGCCTGGCGAGCCGTCAGATCATAACGGCACCCTTCACCCAGAACGTCAAGCCGAAGTCCAAGAAGGCTGAGTGCTTCGCCGCGACGGGCATCCCACATCGAAGAATGGGTCAAATGGCTGGCATCCACCACGGTAACCGTTCCGCTGCCGATTACTTCAAAGACGTTATCGGGCCCAATGAAGGCCGCCGTGTCTTCGTCAACGCCCAATCCGATTAGAAAAGGGTTAAAAGATGAAGCGGTTAGCAATCGACCCAGGCGGTTGCGTTGGGTGAAGTGCTGATCAATGATGACGGCGTTGGTCAGACCCATACCGGGAGCCAGCGTGATGTTACCTTCGGCTGGACCAGAGTTGCTGCTGCCACCTGCTACCATATGCTCGGACATGATCGAAGCACCGGCCGATGTTCCTGCAACCGGCACCCCTGCCGCGTTTCGGCGCCGGATTTTCTGGGCGACCAGCGTGCCTCCAAGAATCGCTGACAGGCGCAACTGGTTCCCACCGGTCATAAAAATTCCGGTAGCACGATCCAGCATCCCCGCGTAATCCGGGTTGTCGCAATCGGCGCGGCGCGAGATAGGCAGGAATTCAACCTTGCCTGCACCAAGCTCGGAAAAGATGCGGTTATAGTCCGGTCCGGTTTCTTCCAGCATCGAGGCTGTCGGGATTACGACGATATCAGCGTCGGCACCGCCGGACAGTTCTACGAACTTTCGGTGAATCTGCATTTCCTTTACGCGGTCTTCACCGCCGCCGATCGGAATGATGAACCCGCGCGGGGTTTCTGCATCAACGGGTGCAGGGCACATATCTTAACTACCTTCCGGTGCTATAGCGGGCAGCCACCGGGGACCGCGCGGACGCTCAAACCTGTTCATACATGCCGCGTCGGGCTATCTGGCCGTCGCGTACATGCCATTCCCCCCGGGCCATCACATGCCGCACGGCAGTGTTTTCGTCAAGAACGACCAAATCAGCGTCCATACCCACGTTCAGACGACCTTTTTGGTGCAGCTTCAGCAGGTCGGCGACATTTGAGGTCAGCGGAGCCAGCGCTTCGGGCATTGGTACTCCTCTGTTGGTGAGTTCGCGCAGCGTGTCCGGCAAAGTGTCCGACAAACCCACACCAAACCGTGTCAGATTGCCTTCATGGTCAAAGGCGGGCAGGCAGCCACCACCGTCAGAGCTGATGGTGAACCGGTCGGCGTGACCGCCCAAATCGCGAAACTGAATGTAGGCCTCAGTAGCAGAGATGCCCGGCTCGACATGTCCGCAGGGGAATGCGGTAGCGTCGATGTAACATCCGTGCCGTGCTAGCGCCACGGCCTGTTCGAAGAGTGGTTTGTTGCGATTGACATGGGTTGGATTGAAGACGCGTGCGGGGATTTCGCAGGTCGCGATAGCTTGTTCCAACATTGACAGCCCTCGCTCGCCATCTCCCATATGGCAATGCACAATCCCCGCCTTGCCAGTCATCAGGCCTGCGACATGCGCTTCGCTTGCGATCCGCAGAAACTCGTCCAATGTCGGTTGGCTCGACCGGTGATCACTGATCGCCAGTTCCCCAACACCGATGACCGGATCAAGGAACACAATGTCTCCACGGGCTGAACCGGTGAGGGTGGTCAGTGGGACGTGATAGCCACCGGTGTGACACCAGGCTGAAAGTCCTTCTTCGCGCAACCCATAGGCCTGTTGCACCAGCGTCTGCGTGTTGCGGGTCAGATCGTCCGTGCCCAATACTCCAACGACTGAAGTGACACCGGCACGCGTGAAAGAGGACAGGACAAGCGGCGGCACCCGACTGGCTGGCCCGGTTTCACCGCCACCGCCAGTTATATGCGCATGCCCATCAATAAAACCCGGAACAACCGCTGCGCCTTCGACGTCAATGATCTCTGCCTGAAGCTGGACAGGCAATTCGGGTTTATTGCTGCCGAGGTAAATGATGCGTTCACCCGCAGTGAGAATATGGCCCAAACCAACAGGTTCAGGTGAATAGAGGCGCGCATTCTTGATGAGCTTCAACACGTTGCAAATCCGTCAGTAGGAGCGAAGACGTCCTTCTTTGCACCAAATGGCAGCAGAAGAACCATCCCCTTTTTCGGGGAAAGCGTAGATGTCGGTCGTACGCCACTAGCAGACAATGAGAAAAATGAAGCGGATGGCAAGGTTGTCCGCGAAGTAGTCGTGTTTAAGGGTTGCGGCGAACGGTTGCTCCGAGCCCAATCTGTCTTATGCTGCGGAACAGCCGAATGTCCGCTTTTCTCCCGGGCGACCATCACGGTACGCGCCATCGCAATGACCTTAAGCCAGCGTGGAATAAACCTCGGCAACTCGCTGAAAGGTCCAATAGCAGGCGATAGCCGCACATCGTATACCGTTTGGGATCCGAGAACGTCTAGGGTGAATTCCAAATCCGGATTCCTGGACCCAAAACAATTGAGATTGTAGAAAAATTACGTCGCTTTCAGCCTCTTAGGTCGAAAACAGCGCAGCGCCATCTGTGCATCTTGGCAAAATTTAGTACCAATCAAAAATGGTGTACAGAATGCTGGAAGTTCATTCGATTCCCGGTGCATTTACCGCGCGGGAATGTGAGCAGATTGTTGCTGCATCACAAAAAGCCCCGGCGAACGAGGCTCTGCTTGTCGGGCAAAACAAGGATCATAATCTGCGCAGAGCGGATGTGACCTGGCTGGACGACGTCGAAGGCTCTGATTGGGTGATGTCACGCCTGATCAACGTTGTCCGTCGCTCCAACACCGACAAGTTTGGCTTTGATCTGAGCGAGTTCGCCGAAAGTCCGCAGATTGCCTGCTATAAAGCATCAGATGGTGGTCATTTTGCGTGGCATTCCGATATCGGCGACGGGTCAGTCGCCCGAAAAAGAAAGCTGTCGCTGGTCGTTCAACTCAGCAAACCCGGGATGTACGACGGCGGTGACTTGGAGATTATGCCGGGTGCGTATGCTGTAACGGCCAGCCGGTATCAAGGGAGCGCGACCATCTTTCCCAGCTTCTTGTTGCACCAGGTGACACCGGTTGAGAATGGTGATCGGTATTCGTTGACGGTCTGGGCGCATGGCCCGACGTTTCGGTGATGATTTCCGTACTCGTTTGATTAAGAGTCCGAGACTACAAGGCTAACGGTTCGTTTCGTGTAGGAAACAGAGTCGAAAGAGTTAAGCTTGCCTTTAACACATTCGCTGAAATGGCATTTCCTGTAGTCCAACGTCTCTGCTAAATCCTAGAAGCTGCACGTTACTGACGCCTGAGTTGCTTTGGTCACTCAATGGCTGGCCTCTATTATGTATCAGTCGGTAAGCGACTGGCGACTGATTTCTCATGGACTAAGTTTGGCAGGCTCACCATATCAGAAGCAACTTTGCCAGCTTCCTTTGAAGTACTTTCGACAGATATGCGTGTCTGGCCCAACCGGGGGTGCAGCTTACGAGCCAGAACCCACGTCCAAAGCAAACCTGCACCACCCGCGGCGAACACACCAGAGAGCGGTGCCACGAGAAGAACCAGCCAGGCGGCACCAGGTGTAATAATACCCGAAACATCGCGAAAACTCGCGTATATTGCTGACATCTCAGTTCGTTCGGAAGGTTTGACTGCGAGAAGGAACGGCAAACCAGCGGAAACATCGAGCAAGATCAGGAAAATCGAGCCCATCATTAAGAATGCGATTGTGACTTCAGGGATTCCGAATGGAACTCCAGCAAAAAGAAACAGCAGCCCGGACATGAGGAATCCGGTTCTGACTGCTGCGCGTACCGAACTGCGCTGCATGAAACGAAGCATCAGTGGGGTGCAAAACAGGGCGGCATTGGAAATCGATAAAGCAATCCCTCCAAGCTGGCTGCCTAGCCCGTTCTGAACCGCATAGATGGGCAGGTATACGACATAAATCCACCACCCACAGGAACGAACGACTGCGAATACCCATCCGGCAACCAATCGTGGTTGCGCAAAAAACCTCCCGAAATAGGCGAACGGATTTGCGGGAGCGCTTTGGCTTCTGGTGATGAGCCTGCCGTTTCCGAGGCGCATAACAAGAAAGATGAGCAGCATGACAATCGCCGCACCGGCTGCAATCAGGAACGGCGCAGGTTGCCACCGTTCGTACAATATCGCGCCAAGCGCAGGGCCTGCCGTCCAACCCAGCGCACTGTAGAAAAGCCGGGATGTCTCAAAACGTCCTAGTTCGATCTTAGCAACATGGTCGAGCACATAGGCGTTGAAGCACACAAATGTCGTCACAACGGCGAATGTCGTGAGTGCGAGCCCCGCAATAACGGCAGCAGGGGTCGCAACGGTCGTCACAACCGCACCCGCGACGTACGAAAGAGTGCCGAACACATAGACCAATCTCCTTGGGACAAACCGGATCAGGTAGGGAACCAGAAGACCGATCAAGAGTGAAACTGCGCCAATGGCGAAATAAATTTCGGATACAAATCGCGCATCCTTCAGCGCGTTGTACATCGCTACCGGAAAGACAGAGATCAAAATACCCCTGGCAATCGCCTCTGTACCCGCCAGAATGGCGAATCCCCGCACGCTGGGTGCTGGCGCATGGCGAAGCCATTCTGGTATTCGGCGTTCGTGCATGAGAAGTGCTCAATGGACTGGGAATCAGTCAAACCTGTTTCCTCATTTTTTCTCTCCTGGCAGCGACCCGATGTCGTTTTTGCTAATCGTGTAAGTTATAAAAATTCCATAACTGAATTTCGTTTTTTCTTTTTGGGAACCCGCTTCGCTGGCGTTCAATTTTCAACGCTGATTACAGCGAAGGGATTGCTTGAACTCGGGCTGGATTGGCCCAGTAGAATGGCCGCAAACCGGAAATCATTGCTCGACCGAAAAATCTACCGCTGCGGATGCAAGCACTTTCAGTATGAGCAATAGTCGTGGCTACAAAAGTCGGTTTTGTCCGCAAAGCGGTCAGTTAAAGTCGGGAGTGCGATACCCGCCCGATCCAGGTATGGATGAAAGCCTTTGTGGCGCGCGGTCAGAGTGGCCTGGCAAGGTCACCAATATCCCAGAAAAGACCGGCCATTGCCCGCAATGCATCACGCGACACCGACTTCAACACGTGTTCGTTTGGCGCGTGCTGTGAACAGCCACGATAGGAATGAGGCACCCAAATCGTTGGGAGGCCGAGCACATCGGAAAAGACCTCATTGGGCAGGGAACCGGCGAGATTTGGCAGAATATGTGGCCGCTTTCCAGACGTTTCTTCCAGCGAACGCGCGACAAACGACACCCAAGGATGCTCCGGCGATGTCCGCGTCGCATCGAAAAATCCGCGGTCGTGAGGTTTGATCTTAACGATCTGAAATCCTCTTGCATCAAGGTGGCGACGAAGGGCCGACAGGATACCGGCTTGATCGGTGCCAACAACGAAGCGGAGCTGACAGGCGGCCTTGGCATATCCCGAGATCGCGTTAACCGGCTCTTCGGGGACACCGCTTTTCATTGCGAGGATCGCAAAGCTGTTCCAGCCAAAGACCCGTTCGGCCGGTGTCAGACTTTCTTCGCCCCAGTCTTCGTCAATCTTCGGACCGCCATCTCCGCCTACCGGCAAATTGCGCAGGGTATGCCGGATGTCTTCGGTTAGGCTGGTCGGCCGCCACTCTGGTATTTGGATTTGGCCCCTCACATCGGTGATCGTCGAGAGGGCTTGCGCAAGGATCATCGCGGGGTCGGCAAGCAAACCGCCCCAGTTACCGGAATGATGCGCGCCGTCTCGAAGGTCAACGATGAGGTCGAACGAATTGCCGCCCCGTGCACCCATGAACATCGTCGGCGTGTCTGACTGAAGGCGTGGTCCGTCCGATGCGATCAGGACATCCGCGGCAAGGTTTTCTTTGTGCGTGGCGCAAAACTCCGACAGCCCCGGCGACCCCATCTCCTCACCCATTTCAATAAGGATTCGAATGTTGAAGCCGAGTGATCCACGAGCGTCGATGACGGAGCTCAACGCAGCCAAGTTGATGAGGTGTTGTCCCTTGTTGTCAGCGGTACCGCGTCCGAAGAGGCAATCGCCCTCATCCACAAGACGAAACGGGTAAAGCCCGTTGCGCCACTGATCGGTTTGGGCGCGGATCACGTCGCCATGCCCATAGGACAGGATCGTTGGGCCTGTGTCGTCCTCGATGCGTTCAGCGACAAGGATAGGACCTGCATCTGGCACAGGGTTCGGGTGTATTGCACAGGAGAACCCAAGACTGTGCAGGCGCGGAACGAGGGCTTCTTCAAGATAGCGCGGAAGTTCCGCCGCTTTCTCTGGTGTCTGGCTCTCCGTCTCATGGGCAACCAGTTCGCTAAGATCGGTTGCAAATCGACCGCTGTCAAAATATTCGGCGACGTTGTCTATGGCAGCAGCGCGGGTCATGTTCACTTTCCCTCAGACAGGTGGGCGCACGTCTGCAGGGATCGGACATGTGTACGGCGTTTCGCCCAGATGGTCTTGATGCGTCGCGCGCGCAGCATCGATGCGTGACGGGTCCTCAACCAGTCGACAGGCTGTCGCGGCCATTGCCTTTGCGGCGTAGATCATGCCTTTGTGCGCTGCGGGTGCCTTGCCTTGTGCAACTGTTTGCCAGGTATGAAATGGCGTTCCAATTGCGCAGGTCGCGACCCGAGCCTGAACCGTCGGAACAGCCCAACTCACATCCCCGACATCTGTTGAGCCTTCGCCACCATCGCTGTGGCGATCAAGAGGTGCGATGAAGTCGCAGAGTGCGAGATCCTTTCTGGGCTTAGCTCCGATCCGCTTGAAGGTCGTGTTGATGTCAGCCGTGGTCAATGTAGTCTGAATCTCACGGGCAAAGCTGAGGTCTGACTCGTCAAAGGCGACGGGTCCGAGTTTCTCTAGCTCGTGCTGCATGGTTTCTTCCAAAGGACGGTTTCCAAGCAGGTTTGAAACGCCGGAAAAGACCTGACTTGTGACCTGCGTTCCGGTCATCAGCGCCGCACCATCTGCAATCTTTCTGACACGCGTAACCAGATCGGCGAGGTCGGGTAGCGAACTGGCGCGGACGAGCTGGCGCACCGTGGCCTTGGCCTGCACCACGTTCGGCGCAACACCACCTGCATCGAGATAGGCGTAGTGCACCCGGGCGCTGTCGGGCATGTGCTCGCGCAGGTAATTTACACCGATGTTCATCAGTTCAACCGCATCAAGCGCCGACCTACCCAATTCCGGTGCACCCGCCGCATGGGCAGCTTTTCCATGAAAAGTGAAATCGATCCGGGTGTTTGCGAGCGATCTGGCCTCATTCACGCCTGTGAAGGTCGCTGGATGCCACGAGATGGCTGCGTCGACATCATCGAACAGTCCTTCACGCACCATGTATGTCTTGGCCGCGCCCCCTTCTTCAGCGGGGCAGCCATAGTATCGCACACGGCCCTTGATGCCGTTTTCGGCCAGCCATTCTTTCACCGCCGTCGCGGCCAAGAGTGCGGCGGCCCCCAACAGATTGTGACCACACCCATGCCCGTTGCCGCCCTCTTCAAGCGGCTGATGTTCAGCCACACCCGGCGCCTGGCTCAGATATGGCAGCGCATCGAACTCACCGAGGATGGCAATCACCGGACCCTCGTCTCCTGCTTCGCCAATCACGGCCGTAGGAATGCCAGCTGCGTTCTCTGTTATCTTGAACCCCTGAGCGCGTAACATCTGCACATGTTCGGCGACGGACTTGTACTCGGCATAAAGCGTCTCGGGCGTGTCAAAGACTCGATCTGACAAGGCGATAAAATCATCACGATGGCGGTCGACGTGGTCCCAGATCGGATCGGCGTTTTTCAAGGGGCTCTCCAGCTTCTCGTTCAAACGGTTTCGGCGTGTTCCAGCAGGCAAGCCGTTTCGCGCCCGCCGCGCCCCGCTTTCAGTTCAGGAACAGTGGTGCGGCACTCAGCGGTCGCCACGGGGCAACGCGGGTGGAAGGTACATCCAGATGGCGGATCTAGCGGCGACGGAATTTCCCCCTCAATCGGGGCAAAATCACGCCGGCGCTGATCAAGGCGCGGAGCCTCTGCAAGCAGCGCTTTCGTGTAGGGATGGCGCGGGTCCGAAAAAATTTCCTCAGTCGATGCGCTCTCGACAATGCGGCCCAGATACATGATCGCCACGCGGTCGGCGATGTGTTCGACGACGCTCAGGTCATGGCTGATGAACAGATAGGTCAGGCCCAGCTCTTCGCGCAGATCCATGAACAAGTTGATAACCTGCGCCTGGATCGACACGTCCAGCGCAGCGATGGCTTCGTCGCAGACAAGGAACTTCGGCTTCACGGCGAGCGCACGTGCAATTCCAATCCGTTGCCTCTGACCGCCGGAAAACTGATGCGCGTAACGCCGCTTGAGCGACGGGTCGAGGCCGACCTTGCGCATCACGTCGTCCACGTAATCCGCACTCTCTGCTTTGCTGACGATCCCATGCATACGCGGTGCTTCGCCGATGATATCTTCGACGCGCATTCGCGGATTTAGGCTGGCAAAGGGGTCCTGGAAGATCATCTGAATTGCGAGGGTCGCCGCGCGTTTGTCGGTGCCGTTCAACGTCGCAACATCTTTGCCTCCGTAGAACATTTGTCCGTCACTTGCAGGGTGAATGCCGGCAACAACACGTCCCAAAGTGGACTTGCCGCAGCCGGATTCGCCGACCAATCCCAGAACCTCACCCTTTTGAATCGACAGGTTCACGTTATCGACAGCATGGACCGTTTCTTCCCGGATGTTTGCGCCAAGTCGCTGTGCGATTTTCCCCGCGACGTCCAAACGTTTGGTGAAGCGCTTCGAAACGCCTCGGATTTCAACGAGCGGCTCAGTCAAAGCGTCGTCTCCTTGGTGCGTTGCGGATTGAAACAGCGAAGGCTGCGGCCATCCACGTCCTTAATCGGGGGGCGCTTGGAACACGCTGCCGTTAGGGCCTGACAACGCGGTCCAAAGGCGCATCCTTCAGGCAGGGCGAGCATGTTTGGCGTCATCCCTTCGATCTGGAACAAACGCTGCCCACGCCGGTTCGCCGTCGGAACCGATCCGAGAAGCCCGACCGTATAGGGATGCAACGGACGGTCGATAACATCGTCGATACCGCCTTGCTCAACGATCCGTCCTGCGTACATCACCGAAATCCGGTCCGCGAGCCCTGCCACAACGGCAAGGTCATGCGTGATCCAGATCATCGCAGTTCCCGTGCGTTTCGTCAGCTTCTGTGCCTCGTGGATGATCTGCGCCTGAATTGTCACGTCGAGCGCTGTCGTCGGCTCGTCGGCAATAATGAGGTCCGGCTGGTTCAAGAAGGCTGTCGCAATCGCCACGCGCTGCCGCATCCCACCGGAAAGCTGATGCGGATAGGCTTGCAATCGCTCTTCCGGCGATGGGATGCCAACCAAACCAAGCGCATCACGGCTTCTTTCCCAGGCGGTTTGGCGGCTTACGTTTTCATGGGCGAGAATGGCCTCGATCATCTGCGTATCGACGCGCAGGACCGGGTTGAGCGTCATCATCGGATCCTGAAAGATCATCGAGATTCGGTTGCCACGCAAGGTCTTGAGTCGCTCTTCCGGTGCGTTCGCGATCTCGTCACCATTAAAACGGATTGACCCATCGACGATGCGCCCGGGAGGTTCGATCAGCCCAAGGATGGAAAACCCGGTGATCGACTTGCCCGACCCGGACTCACCCACCAGACCCATTACCTCGCCCTTGGAGACGGTGAAATCCACACCATCTACGGCCTTGACCACACCCGCGTGCGTGAAGAAGTGGGTCTTCAGCCCGCTGACTTCGAGTACTTCAGTCATCTCTTCAACCTCGGGTTCAGAACATCGCGCAAATGGTCGCCAACAAGGTTGATGGACACCACCGTCATTAACAGCGCGACGCCGGGAAAAACGGAAATCCAGTAGCGTCCTGAAAGCATGTATTCGAATCCATTTGCGATCAGCACCCCGATCGACGGCTCAGTCTGTGGAAGTCCTACGCCAAGGAACGAAAGCGTCGCTTCCAATGAGATCGCACTGGCGGTTTGTACCGTGCCAACGACAATCAGAGGCGCCATGCAATTCGGGAGAATATGCCGAAAGACGATCCGCGAACGCGAAATGCCGAGACATTGTGCGGCTTCAACATATTCCTTTCCACGCTCGACAAGCGCGGTCGCGCGCACCGTGCGGGCGTAGTAGGCCCATTGCGCAATTACGAGGGCAAGAATGATCTTGTCGACACCCTTACCAAGTGCCGCAACCATCATCAGCGCAACCAGCGATGCCGGGAACGAAAGTTGAAGATCCACGATGCGCATAATGAACGCTTCGGTCCGGCCACCAGCGTAGGCCGCGACCAGACCGATCGCCATACCGATCAGAAGGGCAATCACTCCAGATGCAAGCCCAACGGTCAGAGAGATACGCAAACCATAGAGAATTGCCGAGTAGAGATCGCGCCCAGACCCGTCCGAGCCGAGCCACATTGTATATCCGTCGAAGGCTTCGGAACCTGGCGGCAAGCGCCCATCCATGACGCTGACCTGACCAAGATCGTAGGGGTTCTGCGGTGTGATCCAGGGTGCCAGGATGGCCAAAAGAACGATGATCAGGAATATGCCGAGCGCCGCTGTCGCGATCCTGCTTTCGAAGAACTCGGCCCGAAATCGCTGGAACGGCGTCTCGACCTTAGGGGATTTGGCGGTGGTCAGCGAATGATCTGTGACGGTGTCGGTCATGCGCCCTGATCCTGCAAACGAACCCTCGGATCGAGGATCGAGTAAAGTATGTCGACGATCAGATTGATCAGCACGAAGAACAGTACGATGATCATCAGATAGGCGACGACGACAGGCCGATCCAATTGCAGTATTGCGTCGATCAGCAGTTTGCCCATTCCCGGCCACGCGAAGATTGATTCAGTCACCACCGAGAACCCAATCAAACTGCCGAATTCGAGGCCCATGACGGTCACTACCGGGATCATAATGTTCTTCATTACATGCACCAGAATGATGCGTCGGGTCGAAAGCCCTTTGGCCCGGGCATATTTAACGTAATCCTGTCCCATCGCTTCCCTGACACCCGCTCGGGTGAGACGGATTGCCAGCGAAATCTTAAGAAGTGCCAGGTTGAGAGCAGGCAGGAAGATGTGGCTCAACCCATCGAGCGTAAAAAGGCTGCTGTGAATCCCAAGAAACGAGCCGATGTCGCCACGACCTGTCGCAGGGACCCATCTAAGTTCTACGGCAAACAGCATGATGAGCATTAGTCCGACCCAGAAGGTCGGCAGCGAGAAACCGAGAATCGAGCCAGCCATAACGCCTTTGGAAAGCGGGCTGTCGGGATAGAGCCCGGCATAAAGCCCCAATGGAATTCCGATCACGATGGCAAGAAAGAGTGCACTGAAGGCCAGTTCCATCGTGGCAGGCATATGGTGCAGGATCAGTTTGAGCGCGGGCTCACCGAAGACGAAGCTATCGCCGAGGTCACCCTGTGCCGCACCTTTGAGGAACAACCAGTACTGTTCCCAAATAGGCCGATCCAATCCAAGCCGTCGAATGGCCGCTTCGATGTCAGCCTGATCCGCGTCGGGGCTTACCAGCATGTAGACCGGGTCACCAACGATGTTGACGCCAAAAAAGACAATCACCGACATCAGGAAGACAACAAGCATTGCTTGCAGCAATCGGCGAATGACAAAAACGGTCATGAGGACATTCCCTGGGCAAAGGCTGCGGGCCGCTGCGAAGGCGGCCCGGATGCATTGCGGTTACTCTTTCACGACGCCTGTCGCGAGAGTGTATTCGTCGGTCCGAGGGATGTAGCTCAGACCTTTTTTGGCCGCCCAGGTGTTGACCTGGAAGTGCGTCGGAATGATCGCCACGTTCTCGATCGCGCGCTCTGTTGCCGCGGCGAGCAGTTCCTGCCGCTTTGCGTCATCGACTGTTCGCAGGGCTTCTTCGATCAACGCGTCGGTTTCAGCATCCGAGTGTCGGCCACGGTTTGATGATCCAAAGCCCGCATCCTTGTCATGGGTGTGGATCAGCGATTTGAGAGGCGAGGACGCTTCGCCGGACCCCGCGCCCCATCCGACGAGGATAAAGCTGAACTCCGGCAGACCCTCTGGGCTGCCTTTGGAAGCGCGCCCAAAGTATACCGAACGCGGCATGGTTTCGACGGCTGTCTTGATGCCAACACGGGTCAACATTTGCGCAATTGCCTCGGCAATTTTGGCGTCGTTGATGTAACGGTCATTCGGCCCATGGATTGTCATTTCAAATCCATCGGGATAACCGGCTTCAGCCAGAAGCGCTTTAGCACCGTCTGGATCATAGGCCACGACGTCCAAATTGTCAGACACGCCAAAGAACCCCTCGGGCAGAAGCTGACCGGCGGGCAGGGCAACCCCTTCCATGACACGCTCAACGATTGCATCGCGGTTGATCGCCATGCTGATCGCCTTACGGACGCGGACGTCCATGAGGGGGTTCTTGATATCGCCGCCACCGTTGGCCTTCACAAAGGGTGAATCCTCGCGGAATTGGTCCATGTGAAGATAGATCACTCGGTTGGACACGCCCTGGCTCAACTGAATACCGTCATTGCCCTGAAGTGTTGTGATATCGGTCGTTGGTACGCCCGATATCATGTCCACATCACCGGCAAGAAGCGATGCAACACGGCTCGGACCGGACGTGATTGGGCGGAATTCCACCTCGGACCAGATCGGTGCATCACCCCAGTAGTCGTCGTTCCGTACCAGCACGATGCTTTCACCCGGCGTGTAACTTTGGAACTTGAACGGCCCTGTGCCGATGGTGGCCGTACCCGCGTTGAAGTCTTCCGTCGTTGCTTCGCAGCCCACTTCTGAGATCACAGGGATCGTGGAAATGTCGTTGCCCATTAACGGATAAGGTGCGGCCGTTTTGAAATGCACCGTGTAGTCATCGATTTTGACGACTTCCTTACCCTTGAGATAAGTGCCGTATCCCGATGGAGAGTTCGGTACGTCCGGCGCGCGCGCCATGGTGCAGACTACATCGTCTGCCGTAAAGTCACTTCCGTCGTGAAACTTTACGCCCTCACGCAGCTTGAACTCCCAAGTCAATTCATCAATCGGCTCCCATGACACGGCAAGACCCGGCGATAGGCGCTGCTTCTCATCCTGCGCGATCAGCCGGTCAAAGATGTGCACGGACATCGCGTTGTTCGGACCCAGGTTGTGAAAATGCGGATCGAGTGACGTCGGCTCCGAAGCGAGGCCGATCGTTAGTTTTTCGGCCGAAACAGCACTGGCGCCGAAAGCCAAAATGCTGAGAGCGACGGCTGTCGCAGATGTGAGTTTCCTCATCAAAAAGACTCCCTGTTTGTTTGGCGCTTGTGAATGGGCGAATCTTTGGCCGATCCCGCGCCCTATTAAAAAAGGCTAGCTACCGCAAAAATCATTGCCAATACTTATTGCTATGCGTCTTTGCATAGACCAATCCAAGAGTTTGGATGTTCAGCCGCTTGTACCGGGGGAGTAATGTAGCATGACAGAACACAGACACAGACTGCGCGAGTTCGAGTCGCTAAGAGCCGTGATCACGACTGGGACAACCATCGGCGCCGCGCGGCGTCTCGGGATTTCGCAGTCTGCCGTGAGCCGGTCCTTATCACAACTCGAGGCCCGTGTTGGGCGATCGCTCTTTCTCCGGCGATCGGGACGTATCGACCCAACAGACGAAGCCTTGCGTCTCAACGAAAAACTGGACCCAATTTTCGAGACGCTGGCGGACGTTGAGGGCGCAGAATGGGCTACTCCGGATAACGAGCCGTTACGCCTGATCGTGCCGCCGACTCTGGCACATCACTTTGTCATCTCCAGGGTGGCCAGTTTTCTCAAGAAGAATGAAGGAAAGCAGCTTCAATTGGATATTCAGGCCACGGACGTGCTGGTCGCCGGCATTCTCGACCTCCGCTATGATCTTGGTTTGACGAGTGCGATGATCCAAAGAACTGGTGTTCATCTCATGCCTTGGCGCCGCAGTCAGGTGGTCTGCGCCATGCCGAGCAACCATCCGCTATCGGAAAAACGAGTGGTGACGCCGCACGACCTTGAAGGCGTCGCGCTGATCGAGTTTCTGCGAAGGCTGGGGACGCGAGCGATCACAGAAAAGATCTTTGCGCGCGCTGGAATTCGGCCGAAACAAGTCGCAGAAACGGCAACGAACATGGCCGCACTGGAGCTCGTCCGCGAGGGTTTGGGCGTGACGCTGATCAATCCCTTCCCGTTGTTGTCGTCAGGGATGGAAGGTGTCGTCGTCAGGCCATTTGACGCCGCCATTTTTTATGACACGAGCTTTGTACTTCCATCAGGCAGGCCACCTTCTCAGCTTGCCCGCCAGTTCATGCAATTTGTCAAGTTGACGACGCCGCAGGACAAATACTCAGAGCCCGTCTAGCGCAGCATCTTAGCCGACCACGAGGTGTCGACGTCCATCGGAAAGTTCGGTCGTGGCAAATTCGCAAACGGCCAGCGGTCGTGAACTGGCGACGTAAGCCCGCCCGTGTCGACCTCAAATACCTGGTTTGGCCCAAACCAGTTGGAAAACCCGGCCCGAAAGTGGCCTCTGGATTTCACAACAACAGTCCGGGCAGACGCAATATCCAGCCCGAACATATGAAAGAACACGGGGTCGGCAGTCTGTGTGCGATCGGTGATCACCACCACGGTGATACCACCAATACGAAGCGCAGCGGATGGCCCTAGGGCCAATCTCCGACCTGCCGTCATGCCCAGTTCACCTACCACATCTCCATTATGGAGACCCAAGACCTCTGCATCCGCCTCAAAAGGCACATCCCATTGCGCCCAGAAAGCGCTGGAATCGGAAGACCGGTTGAATCGTGCCCTGAATTTGCCGCCGACACCGATGCCATGGGCTTCGTTCGCAAGTTCCGGATCACAAAAGGAACCGAATAGGCATACTTCGACTTTTGCCGCATGAAGAGCGGCTAACAGTTCCGTCGTCCTGCCACTGCCGCCGCCACCAGGATTGTCACCGGCATCGGAGAAAATCACAGGCGTGCGCGCTTGGTCAGCGGAAATTGAGATCGCTTCCGTCACGGATGTCAGTTTCCGAACGAAATCCTTCCTCAATGACCAGGCCATGTCTGCCAATTCTTCCGCCAGTGCATTGGCCGCCTTCTGGTCCTCACGCGCGGTGACAACGATGCTCAGACCGTTGTCGGGCGTGTCGGAGAAAAGGAAATTACCGAAGATCGATACGTTTAGAATCTCACCTCGACCTTCGGCTTGTCGTCGCTGACCATGGTCGATCAGCGTGCCATACGGGTGCTCGGCACTTAGCAGGGTCACGGATGCCGGAACAAGAGGCAGTTTGACATGCGCGGTTTGGGGCCGGACGCCCGACGCCAAAACCCGGCGCAGCGAAAAGGCGGCTTCCTCGCCACGTTCTATCTGATCGACGTGAGGATTGGTCCGATAGCCGACGATCAGGTCACAGGCATCGACCATCCGTTGTGAGATATTTGCATGCAGATCGAGTGTCGCAATGACAGGTATGTCCGGTCCTACAACTCCCCGAATGTGTGACATCAACAAACCGTCAGGGTCGTGGTCATGCTCGGCAACCATCGCGCCGTGGTTGCAGATGTAGACTGCGTCAACAGGGCCAGCTGAGCGCAGCATGTCTTCCGAAGTCGCTATGACCTCTTCGATTACAGATTTTCGTACTGGACCCGCCGGGTGGCTGGCTGCCAAGATACAGGGTACCGGCGTCCAGTCGCCCGTAGCATCCATCGCCCTGACAAAGGCTGCAAATTCTATTGCCAGCTTTGGTGTCGCGGATCTCGCTTCAGACATCAAAGCATCGCCTGAAAGCCATGTCAGAGACTTAAAGTCCGACAAATCAGCCGGCGGTGCAAAACGATTTGACTCGAGAATCGCGCCAAGGAGGGCGATCTTTGGAACCTTCATGCGAGAGGCCTTTGGAAATGCAACACAATGCGAGGAAACATGAGTAGGTGATTTCAATCAAGGTATCATGCGTCTTCTCTTTTCTAGGAAAACCCCTGCCGCCCTGCGTCTTTCCTATAACGCGACGCGCAAACGATCAGTGCCACCCGTTATGCTGACAGAAGTTTCCGGAGAATTCGTAAAGATTGTTTGGGCCGATGACCCAGACGTTCACCTCATGCGCGGCGCACCGGATCGCCCACCCGCCCGGTTCAATCGCCGGGGGCAGGACGCTTTGTATCTGAGCCCTGATGTCGAAAGCGCAAAAGTCGCTATTGGTCAGGACGTCAGGAAGGATGATCGCCCGCGGGTTGTGTTGACTTTCGAGGTGGAACGATGCGCGTTGTTCGATTTGCGCAGCCCCGAAGCCGCAGATATCTATGCGCTTGCCAGTCAACCCTGGCGCAAACTCGTAGCTGCCGGTAGGGATCCGTCCTCATGGTTCGCTGCTGATCGGATCAGAGCAGACGGGCATATCGGATTGATTGATCCCTCACGAAGGCGCCCGGGCCTTTGGCACATCACTCTTTTTCGATGGAACGAGGCGAGCGCACCTGGCGTATTTCGGCGTAGTGAAGTGAAACCGGTTACCGTCCTGCTGGACTATCGATGACTTTTCGCTTTGCTTTTTCCTGTCGCAGCGAATGGCGGCTTTGCGGATTGCGACCGCAGTAATGCTAAAGGCTGCTGATAATCCGTTAAGGGCCTATTTTGTTGAAAAACTCCTGTTTTGCGCGGTTCCGAGTGAAAAATTGCCCGTACAGGCCCGGAAGAATTTTTCAGCTGAGGGGTCGGCCAACATCTGATGCTGGCGGCCAGCGGCCGTCTCAAAGCCCGCCAATGATGGTGGCAGTGGACTTTCTCGATTGGTCGCCGTTTCGCGAAAATCGCCGCTTTCTGTATTTTGGAGTTTTTCAACAGTATCGGCCGTTTGTTGACGTTGAGGCTTGCGACCCGACTGTCTTGTTCGTCCGCAACTCGGTCATAGCCGCATTTTTCGCCAATGTCTGCTCTGGGTCAAAGCTGCCGTTGAGACCGGTATCAGATCGTGAAGGCCGCAGTTGAGGCCGAGGGTTACCAGCGCAAACGTGCTGATGACTTTTGGGTCAACCACAATATCATTCAAGACATCCCAGAGCTAATTTGCACTTCTTCAGTCGCAATTTGCGATTTGTCGGACAAGAATCCGAACGTGTTTTATGAGGCTGGTATTGCCCACACGTTGGGCAAAGAGGTTATTCTAATTACGCAATCCATGAACGATGTCCCGTTTGACCTTCGCTCACTGAGGTGCATCACCTACCTGAACAACCAAGAGGGATTCGACAAACTTGCATCTGAATTGTTGGCCAGACTCCATTTTTTTGGCCTGATACACAAATCCATGGTGGCGACTCGGTGGCGATTCACACGCACAAAACACTAGATTTCTCAGACGCCCAAGGGCAATCACTTGAAATATTTAAGAAAAGTGGCGGACCGAGGAGGATTCGAACCCCCGACCCCTTGATTCGTAGTCAAGTACTCTATCCAGCTGAGCTATCGGTCCGCGTTGGTGAGGCGCTATGTAGACCCGGTGTTCGGGACGTGCAAGCCGATTCTTCAAAAATATTTCAAAAAGTACCGCCACCCCGAGGAAGCCTTATTTCAAACGTCGTCCCGTCGGGGCCAGTTTCGGCAAGAACAAGATCCCCGCCATGTCCGCGCACCAGTTCCTGCGAGATGGCAAGCCCAAGACCAGAGCCGCCTTTGCGCACCCCTCCTTGAAACGGAGTGAACAGGTTCTCACGCGCTTTCGGCGGCAGACCGGGGCCTGTGTCCTTAACCTCGAGGTACCAATTGGCCTCGTTCTCATAGCCGGAAATCGTGATGTTTCCGGGCTTCCCGGACGAGACCAGCGCCTGACGTGCGTTGCGGACAAGGTTCATGATGACGCGGAACATTTGTTCAGGATCGGCACGTGCCACAAGATCCTCGGGCACCGCGTTGCGGATTTCCACACAGCCCCCTGCAACGGACAAAAGTTCACTGGACACAACGTCATCAGCCACGTCACGCAATGGCACCATCGTCAGCGTTGGGGCGGGCTCTTCCGCGCGGCCAAAGGCCAATGTGCTCTCGCACAGAGAAACCGCGCGGGTGATCGAGTTCACCAGTTTCGGCGCCATGCGCCGCACCAGCGGATCATCGCTTGCCTCGATCCGGTCTGTAAAAAGCTGCGCCGACGTGAGGATGTTGCGCAAGTCATGGCTGACCTTGGCCACGGCACCCCCCAGTTGCGCCAGACGCTCACGCTGTTTCAAGGCTTGCGTCAGTTCCTTCTGCAACTGCTCCAGAGCTTCCTCTGCCTCACGCAGTTCGGTGATTTTCGAGTTGGGAGAGATGATGCCCCGCGCGTCCTCGGGCGCACCGGCATAGCGCTGCATATAACCCACAACGCTTTTGATCGGTTTGACCAGAACCACCCGCACGGCCAGAAACAGGAAAAACGCCGTGATGATCGAGATGACAAAGGACAGCCCCAGAATACGCAGCCCGTAATCGGTCATCGCCATGCGCAGCGGCTCGCTGTCCGTTGTGACTTCGATCAGCAGACCCGCGCCTTTCACCGGCTCTCCGATCACGCGGATCACTTCGTTTTCCGGGGTAAACAGCCGGGCCACAGCGTCGCGGATCAGAACCCACGGGGTCGCGTCACGCAGGTCGTAGGTGTTTGTGATCTGATCAGGAATGGGAGAGGACAGCATCAACTGCCGCACCTCATCGCGCCGCAGCACCACGTTATAGACGCCTGCATTGGCCAGCAGCTCGGCCTCGAGATCATCGGCCAGCATGTCATCGGCCAGCAGCGCCAGGGATGCAATCTGAGCACGCTCAAGGCGGTTCAGCAGGAAATCCTCGCGGAACCGCGCGATCGACGGGACAAAGATCAAAATCTCGGCCAACATGACGAAGACCGTGGTCAGGATCAGAAATCGGCCTGACAGAGAATTCAACCTGCTCTCCCTTTCTGGTCAGGGCAGCCAGCGCTGCACGAACCGGACCACCCGTTTAACCGTTTGATTCTCAAACAGCCTTGGCGAGAAATAGGCACCCGCCACGCGTTTGTTAAGCTCTCCGATCGTCGGATAGGGCGAAACCATCGCAGCAACCTGCCCCATCTTGAGGTTATTGGCCAAAGCCAGCGACCACAAGTTGATCAATTCCCCCGCCTGATGCCCCACGATTGTAGCGCCCACCGGACGGCCTTTTACGACCATGACCTTAATGAAGCCTTTCGTCTTGCGCTCGGAAATGGCGCGGTCGTTGTGGTGATAGTCGGACCGGGCAATTTCAACATTGCCCCCATGCCGGGCGTGGGCTTGCGCCTCGGTCAGTCCGACCTGCGCCAGCTCAGGATCCGTATAGGTGGCCCATGGGATATGCGCGGTTTTCGCCTTTGAGGGCAGACCGAACAGGGCTGACCGGATGATGATGCCCGCGTGATATCCGGCCACGTGGGTGAATTGCATCCCGCCTGCAACGTCTCCGATGGCATAGACCTTTTTGTTGGTGGTGCGTAATGCGTCGTCGACCTTGATGCCCGTCCGCGTGGGTTCGATCCCCGCCGCCTCAAGGTTCAGCCGGTCCGTATTGGCCTTGCGCCCCGCGGCCAACAACAGGTGCGAGCCCGAGAATATCTGGCCTGTCTCGGTCACAACCTCGACCTTGCCCTCTGTGCCGCGAATCTGCGCCACCATCGCCTGTTCATGAATTTCGACGCCTTCAGCCCGCAACGTATCCAGAACGATGGCTGCTGCCTCGGGGTCGTCCTTGCCCAGCGCCTGCATCCCCTCGATCACGGTGACTTTGCAGCCCAGACGGATATGGGCCTGCGCCATCTCCATCCCGATAGGGCCACCGCCGATGATCAGCAGATGCTCGGGCTTTTCGCGCAGGTCAAAGATGGTCTCGTTGGTGAAATACGGCACCTGATCCAAACCGGGGATCGGCGGCACTAAAGGCGACGAGCCGGTCGCAATCACCACCCGCCGCGCGGTGACCAGGTGGTCGCCCGCCTGCACCTGCGTGGGCGAGACGAACTGACCATATTCGCGGATCACCTTGACACCAAACCCCTCGAACCGCTCCTGACTGTCCATCGGTTCGATCTGTGCGATCACATCCTGCACGTGATCCTTGGCGGCAGCATAGTCCACCTGCGGCACCACATCGGCCACGCCCAGCGCCGAGGCATGCGCATGCCCATAAGCCGCCTTGCCGCTGGCGATCAGCGCCTTGGATGGAACGCAGCCAAAGTTCAGGCAATCGCCGCCCATCTTGTGACCCTCCAGCAAGATGACGTCTGCACCCATCTGGCTGGCACCGGCGGCCACGGACAGGCCACCTGACCCGGCACCAATCACCAGGATATCTGTCTTCAGGTCTTGCATGAGGTCAGGCGTCCTTCTTACCGCGTACCGCTTTGATAACTATCGGCAAAGCCGCCAGCACGCACAAGCCGATGATCGGACCAATCACAAAAGGCTCCCACAACAGCGACACATCCGGCGTCTCACCCCGGTCGAACACGCCGCCCAGACCTACGCCGATCCAAGTGTAGACGATGCCGCCGGGAATGATGCCCAGCGCGGTGGTGATCAGAAAGTTACGGAATTTCACGCCCACCAGCGCAGGCACCAGATTGGCCACGAAAAACGGCACCACCGGCACAAGGCGCAGCAGGAAAAGGACCGAGATTTCATTCTCGCGCAGCCCATCTTTCAGCTTTTTGACGGTGCCCTCGGACGATTCCAGTTTGGCGGTCAGGGATTCGCCCAACCCCCAGCGCGCCGCCAGAAAGATTGCGCAGGCGCCGATGGTCGCGGCAAAGACGTTGAAAACCGTGCCTGCAAATAGGCCGAACAGGAACCCGCCTGTCATCGAGGCCACCGCCGCTCCGGGCAATGAAAAGGCAACGATCACGATATAGATCGCGACAAACGCCCCTGCCATGGCCCAATAATGAGTGTCGCGCCATGCCAGCAGCGCTTCGCGGTTGTCCCGCAAAGTTTCAAAGGTCAGGTAGTCGCCCAGCGTGAAAAACCCCACCGTCGCCACAGCGAGAATCACCAGCAAAGGAATATGCCGCGTAAGCCCAGTGCGCGGGGCCTGAGTTGTGTCGCTCATGAGGCTGTCCGGTTTTGTGCGTTTCATTCTGCCCTCAACATGCGACGTCTGGCGGTTCAACAACAGGGACCTCACGCTGCGTTGATGTTTACGGCGGGGAATGTGAGGGTTTGAGGCGGCAAAACCCCCAAATTGAAACCTTTTGACGTGCGCGGTTACAGAATTGTTGCAAAAGGCATGAAAACCCCCACCTAGGGGTTTGACTTACCCCCCGCTACCCAGTAGAGGACGGGCTTCGAACACTAGGGCCAGGCGAATCCGCGCCGCACCCGACCGCTATAGATTGGAGACGGAGCGATGAAACGCACCTATCAGCCTTCGAACCTGGTTCGCAAACGCCGCCACGGTTTCCGCGCGCGCATGGCTACCAAAGCCGGCCGCAAAATCCTGAATGCACGTCGCGCACGCGGCCGCAAATCGCTGAGCGCATAAACCGCTCACCGATCAGGTTATGAACATGACGCCGCCGGAGGCCCCTGAGGATGGTGATAACCAACCGAGGGTAAAGCCCCCGGCGGCGTCCGTTTGCGCGCCTGAAACTCTTATCATCCTCAAAAAGCGGTCCGATTTCCTGAAAGCCGCCCGTGCGCGCCGGCAGGGAACGCCGTCGATGATGGTTCAGGCCCGAAAGCGCGCTGATGATGAGGCGGACGGAATTCGCGTCGGCTTCACTTGCTCCAAAAAAGTTGGCAATGCCGTGGCCCGCAACCGCGCCAAGCGCAGACTGCGCGAGGCGGCGCGCACGGTACTGCTGGCCAGTGGAAAAAACGGTTGGGACTACGTCCTTATCGGTCGCGCCGAGGTCACAGCCGAACGGCCCTATGATGCGCTGTTGGGTGATTTGCGATACGCGCTGCGCAAAATTCACAGCGCCAAGACGTGACACTTTTTTCCCATATCCTCGCCCTGCCCATCCGGATCTATCGGTTGGTTTTCAGCCCTTGGGTCGGTTTTAACTGCCGGTATCAACCGACCTGCTCGGCCTATGCCCTCGAAGCGTTGGAAAAGCACGGCCCGGTCAAGGGGACATGGCTGACCGTTCGGCGCATCGGTCGCTGCCACCCCTGGGGCGGAGACGGTTATGACCCCGTGCCGGAGTGTTCAGACTGTGAACGCTCAACGCGCGACCCGCAGTAACACTTGACCCGTTCCAATCCGCGCTGAACAGTTGGCCTATTCAGCCGGAGGCCCGAATGACATCCCAAGCGCGTCACACCCTGCCCACGCATGACGTCGTGAACCAACCTCCCACGCGCGGCGATAGCAACCTTTGGGGGACTGATCCTGTTCTCCAGGACCTTCTGCGCAATTTTGGTGGCCGCGCCGATCCTGTATCGGCCTATGGTGACACACTCGGGCGTGCCGAGACGCGTGAATTGGGGCGCGAGGCCAATCGGCACCTGCCGGAACTGGTGCCGTTCGATCAAGGTGGCCGTCGGATCGACGAAGTCAGGTTCCACCCTGCGTATCACCAGATGATGCAGATCAGCCAAACCGCTGGATACTCAGCGCTGGCCTGGGACGGACAGCCCGGTGGCCACACCACCCATGCGGCAATGGTATATTTGGCCAGTCAGGTCGAGCCCGGACATTGCTGCCCGCTGACAATGACCTATGCCGCAATTCCCGCAATCGACACGGACGCACATTTAGCTTCGATTTGGCGTCCAAAACTGTCCGCCTTCGGCTACGACGGGACAACCAAACCCATATCTGACAAAAGCAGCGCCGCGCTGGGGATGGCGATGACCGAAAAACAGGGCGGCTCGGATGTGCGAGCCAACACCACAACCGCCACACGGGACGGCGATCACTGGCGATTGCGCGGGCATAAGTGGTTCTGCTCGGCCCCAATGTCGGACGGGTTTCTGACCTTGGCGCAAGCTCCGGGCGGCTTGACCTGCTTCCTTGTCCCCCGGTGGTTGGATGGCGAGCGCAACGCGATCCACCTGATGCGCCTGAAAGACAAGCTGGGGAACAAGGCGAATGCCTCTTCCGAGATCGAATACCACGACGCGCTGGCTTATCAGCTTGGTGACGAAGGGACCGGAGTGCGCACGATTCTGGAAATGGTGCATCACACCCGGCTGGACACCGCCATCGCTCCGGCCGGGTTGATGCGCGCCGCGTTGACCGAAGCCCACCACTGGGTCTCACATCGCACTGCGTTTCAGCGCCGATTGATCGACCAGCCGCTGATGCGTGCCGTTCTCGCCGATCTGGTGCTGGACTGGGAGGGCGCATTGACGCTGGGACTGCGCGTCGCCCAAGCGTTTGATGGCGCTTGCGCCGAGGACCGCGCCTTGGCCCGCATCGGTGTCGCGCTGGCCAAGTTCCTGAACAACAAACGCTGTCCCGTCGTCGCGGTTGAAGCCATGGAGATTCTGGGCGGCATGGGATACGTCGAAGACACCGCCCTGCCGCTGATCTACCGCGAAGCCCCCCTGAACGGGATCTGGGAAGGGTCCGGGAACGTGATCTGCCTCGATATCCTGCGAACCCTGGCGCGAGAGCCGCTGGCCGCCGAGGTTCTGCAAGCGGAACTGAACGCCGCGACGGGTGTGGATCGGGAATACGACGCCGCGCTGAAGGCACATCGCGACCGCTGGCCGGGCATCCCCCCCGAAACCGAGGCGCGCTGGTTCGCAGAACGAACGGCGCTATTGCTGACCGCGTCCCTGTTGCTGCGGCACGCGCCCGGCCCCGTGGCCGATGGATTTGTCGACACCAGAATCGCCGAACACAGCGGCCGGATCGCGGGATCGGTCGCAGGTCTGGATACGAACGCGCTGCTCGGGCGCTTGGGATGACCCGCCCACTTGCCGGGTTCCGCCATCTATTGTAGGGGCTGCGCATGTTTGACGAAGCTGACGATATCCACCCGCTCTTTGCTGGCGCGCCCTCGACCACCGAGTTCAAGAAGCTGCGCAAGCGCATCGTGCGCCAGACCCGTGAAGCGATCGAGCAGTACGGGATGGTGGATCCGACGGCGCACGACAAGGACGGCAAGCCCCCTCGCTGGCTGGTGTGTCTGTCGGGCGGCAAGGACAGCTACACCCTGTTGGCGGTTCTTTATGAGCTGAAGTGGCGCGGCCTGCTGCCGGTTGATCTGCTGGCCTGCAATCTGGATCAGGGTCAGCCCGGCTTTCCCGCCACCGTCCTGCCCGAGTTTCTGGAACGGATGGGTGTGCCGCACCGGATCGAATATCAGGACACCTATTCCGTCGTCATGGACAAGGTTCCGCAGGGCCGCACCTATTGCGCTCTGTGCTCGCGCTTGCGACGGGGTAACCTGTATCGCATCGCGCGGGAGGAGGGCTGCTCGGCCGTTGTGCTGGGCCATCACCGCGACGATATCCTCGAGACGTTCTTCATGAACCTGTTCCACGGCGGACGCCTGGCTACAATGCCGCCCAAACTGGTGAACGAAGAAGGCGATCTGTTTGTCTACCGCCCTCTGGCTCATGTGGCCGAGGCCGATTGCGAGAAATTCGCCAACGCAATGAATTATCCCATCATCCCCTGCGACCTGTGCGGCAGTCAGGACGGCCTGCAACGCCAGCAGGTAAAACAGATTCTTGATCAATGGGAGAAGAACAGCCCCGGTCGCCGACAAGTGATGTTCCGCGCGCTGACCAACGCAAGGCCATCGCACTTGTTGGACCCCAAACTGTTCGATTTCGCAGGTCTGAGCCTGAACTCTGACAAAAAGGACGAAATTGAGAGCAAAATTCCTCTGTTGCGTTAACGACTGACTCAGATAGGTTTTCTACGGTTACCCTGAGCGCGCGATGCCCAAGGGAAAGGCCCGGAAACCTGATGTGGAAACATTTCTCTGTTAACAGAGCTCTCGATTTTCTAGCCACCGTGTTTAGCGGTCCGTCTGTTCTGGCCTTAGCGCCGGCAATCTGTCTTGCGGCATTTTGGATGGGCGGTGAGCGCACGCTTGTTACCGTGGCCCTCATTCTGCCACTGGTGATCGCTGCAACCATGGCGCTTGTCCGAAGGGTTCAGCCCACGGCCGCCGATCTGAACGCAGCCAGTGGCCTGATGCCCATTGATATGTTCGCCGCAGAGATGGAGGGCTTTTATGAAGCCAGCGGCAACATGCAGGAGGATTCTGCCTGTATGATCGTTGCGCTGGACGGGTTTTCCGACATTTCAGACCAGCATGGTCAGGCGGCGGCAAATCATCTGGCGGAACAATTCTGTGAGCGTGTCCTGTCGTCGATCCGCACGCATGACATTACTACGCGATTGGACCAGAACTCGATCGCAATCGGCTTGCGCCCATCCAGCCACCTTGATCTTGAAGCCTGCATTCAAATGTCTGGCCGTATTCAGGCTGCCATAGACGAGCCGATCAGCGTGAACGGTGCCAGCATTTATGTTTCCTGTTCGATCGGCTTCTGCCTATTGTCCAGCGTGAAGGAAGACGGGTTCGACTCGTGGATCGACGCCACAAGTGCGGCCCTAAACGAAGCCCAGCGAAACGGGCCATCAACGATCCGTGCCTATTCCGACGAAACCCGCCGCAGGTCGCGCACCCGGGCGAACCTGCGCAAAGAGTTCGAGGCCGCGCTGGACAGCGGTGAAATCCGCCCGTGGTTTCAACCTCAGATATCAACGGATACCGGCCAAATAACGGGGTTTGAGGCCCTTGCCCGATGGGAGCATCCGAAGAAAGGCGTTATCGGCCCACAGGTGTTTCTGCCCTTTGCCGAGCAAGCCGAATTGATGGAACGATTTGGCCAAGCGATGCGCCACCACGCATTCACGGCAATGCAGAAATGGGACCGCGCCGGGGCCCCAGTACCCCGAATTGGCATCAATTTCTCGTCCGACGAACTGCGCGACCCTGCCTTGATGGATCGCTTGAAATGGGAGCTGGATCAGCACGACCTTACTCCGGACCGCTTGGCGGTTGAGATTCTCGAGACCGTATTTTCAAGGCGACCGGATGATGTGATTACCCGGAATGTAACCGGTCTTTCCAATTTGGGGTGCTGCATCGACCTGGATGACTTTGGCACTGGACATGCGTCGATCGCGTCCATCAAACGCTTTGACGTTTCCCGGATCAAGATCGACCGCTCATTCGTCGCCAAGGCGGATAAGGATGCCAGCCAGCAGCAACTGGTCAGCGCGATTCTGACAATGGCGGAACGGCTGAACGTGGAAACTCTGGCAGAAGGTGTGGAAACCCCCGGGGAACATGCGCTGATGGCACAATTGGGCTGCAATCACGTTCAGGGGTTCGGGATTGGCAAACCGATGCCATTTGAAAAAACCCTGGACTGGATGGCAGCGCACCGCAACAAGGTCCGGGGTGTACCCAAGATCGGGCGTCAAGCAGGCTCTTAAACGCGAAATTACGCCACAAAAGCCTTATACGCGACGGCAGCACGGGCGATTCCGCTTGACCTTTGGGGCTGCACTCTGTTGAACCCACCGGGTGTGTTTCACTGCTTAAGGTGGCTGTCCCAGATGGACGATCAGAATAAGAATCTCATCCTCGCAACCGCGCTCAGTTTCCTCGTGATCCTCGTTTGGTTCGTGCTCTTCCCGCCGCCCGAGCAAACCACGTCACCGGAACAGGCCGAAATCAGTGCGACCGAGGCCAATGAGGTTCAAACCCCCAGCGCCACGGGAACCGGCACTGTAGGCGAAGCGACCACCGCTGCCGAGGAAACGCTGCCCGACGCACAGGCCCCGCGGGTTCAGATCGACACGCCCCGTCTGGAAGGCAGCCTGTCCCTGTCGGGCGGGCGCATCGACGAGCTGTACCTAAAGGACTACAAGGTCTCGATCGAAGACGGCGCCCCGATTGTCGAGCTTCTGTCCCCGGTCGGATCCGAATCCGCCTATTACGCCCTTTATGGCTGGGCGCCGGGTGCTGGTGTCACCGGCACGGATGTGCCCGGTCCGAACACGGAGTGGTCCCTGGAGCAAGGTGAAACGCTTGGCGTAGACGCCCCTGTCACCCTGAAGTGGGACAACGGAAACGGCCTGACCTTCCGCCGCACCATCTCGGTGGACGAGAACTATATGTTCGAGGTCACCCAATCCGTTGAAAACAGCACTCAGGCCGAAGTCGGCATGGCCCCCTACGGCATTCTGGCCCGCCACGGTATCGGCGAGGATGGTGATCTGCCCGGCCTCAAGAACTTCTTCATCCTGCATGAAGGTGTGATGGTCATGGCCGACGGCGTGCTGGATGAGATCGACTATGGCGATGTCCGCGATTTCGACATTGACCCCAATGAACGCGCACAGGCCGAGGTTTTCCAGGTCAAAGAAGGCGGTTGGGTCGGGTTCACCGATCACTACTGGATGACCACCCTGATCCCCGAGGAAGGCTCGGCCTTCAAAGCCGCCGCGAAATACGACGCGCGCCGCAAGATTTATCAGACCGAGACGGTTCTGCCGACGCTCACAGTGGCCCCCGGCGCAACCGAACAGGTGACCACGCAGCTTTTTGCTGGTGCCAAGGAATGGGAAACCATTCGGGAATATCAGGCCGACGGCGTTCAGAAGTTCATCGACAGCATCGACTGGGGCTGGTTCTACTTCCTGACCAAGCCGATCTTCTGGCTGCTGCACAATATCAATGCCCTGATCGGCAACATGGGCTGGTCCATTATCGGCCTGACCCTGATCATCAAGGCGATCCTGTTCCCGCTGGCGTTCAAATCTTACGTCTCGATGGCGAAGATGAAGGAACTGCAGCCGCAGATGGAAGCCCTGAAAGAGGCCGCTGGCGACGACCGCCAGAAAATGCAGCAAGGCATGATGGAGCTGTACAAGAAGGAAAAGGTGAACCCCGCCGCGGGCTGTCTGCCGATCCTGATGCAGATCCCGATCTTTTTCTCGCTGTATAAGGTGATCTTCGTGACAATCGAACTGCGTCAGGCCCCTTGGTTTGGCCCGTTCCAGGACCTGAGCGCACCTGACCCGACCTCAATCATGAACCTGTTTGGCTTGCTGCCTTGGGGTGGCCCGCAGCCAGACACGCTGATGGCGCTGATCTTCATCGGTATTCTGCCGCTGTTGCTGGGTATCTCGATGTGGCTGCAGCAAAAGCTGAATCCGGCACCAACCGATCCGACACAGGCGATGATCTTTGCGTGGATGCCGTGGGTGTTCATGTTCATGCTGGGCAGCTTTGCCAGCGGGCTGGTGGTCTACTGGATCGCGAACAACACGATCACGTTCACCCAGCAATACCTGATCATGAGAAGCCAGGGGTATAAGCCCGACGTGTTCGGCAATATCAAGTCCGGCTTCAAACGCACCCCGAAGACGGATGACAAATGAGTGCAGAAGTAACCAGCCTCTGGCGGCATCCGATCAAAAGCCACGGCCATGAGGCTGTCGAAACCGTAACACTGAGCCCCGGGCAGACCATGCCCGGGGATCGTGTTTGGGCGATCGCGCATGAGGCGTCCAAGGCAGACGGCTCGGATTGGGCGCCCTGTGCGAATTTCAGCCGGGGTGCCAAGGCACCGCAGTTGATGGCAATCACGGCAAAGCTGACAGGTGATACGGTGGCGCTCAGCCATCCACAGCGCCCTGATCTGAGTTTTCAGCCGGACACAGAACAAGATGCGTTCCTTGAATGGGTGAAACCTCTGATGCCGGCCGACCGTGCCGCGTCTGCGCGTATTGTCCGCGTACCCGGACGGGGGATGACCGACAGTGACTTCCCATCGGTCAGCCTGTGCAACATGGCCTCGCACCGGGCGGTTCAGCAAAAGCTGGGCAAGGACCTGTCCATCCGGCGCTGGCGCGGCAATATCTGGTTCAACGGTCTGCCCCTGTGGGAAGAATTCGAATGGTTGGGTCGCGAGGTTCAGATCGGACAGGCCGTGTTCCACGTGCGTGAGCGGATCACACGCTGTCTGGCCACAACCGCAAACCCGGAATCCGGTGAACGGGACGCGGATACTTTGGGCGCGCTGAACAGTTGGAATCACCAGGATTTCGGCGTTTACGCCGAGGTGGTCCGAGGTGGAGAGGTCAAAACCGGCGACACGGTGCAGGTGCTATGACAACGCTTCCCTTCCCCCTTGCCGAGACGCCCGACGAATTCGCGCTAGAGCGCGGGCGCAAGCTGTTTGCCGGATCTTCGGAATTCGTCAAAGGCGTTGTGGCGATGAACGGTCTGCCTGCCCCGGACCGGCTGGAGGTCTGCTTTGCTGGGCGTTCCAATGTTGGCAAGTCCAGCCTGATCAACGCGCTGACCGGCACCAAGGGTCTGGCCCGCGCTTCGAACACGCCGGGTCGAACACAAGAGATCAACTTTTTCACCCAAGGCCCCGAGCTGTATCTGGTTGACTTGCCGGGGTATGGCTATGCCAACGCGCCGCTCAAGGTCGTGGAAAAGTGGCAGCGGCTTCTGAAACAGTATCTGAGCGGTCGTCAGACCCTGCGCCGGGCCTTTGTTCTCATTGATTCTCGCCATGGTGTAAAAGCCGTCGACGCCGAGATCATGAAGCTGCTGGACACCAGCGCCGTGACGTTTCAATGCGTGCTCACCAAGGCCGATAAGGTCAAAGCCAAGGATCGCGAAAAGGTCTTGGATCAGGTGCGCAGTGCATTGTCAAAACACCCGGCTGCCTTCCCGGAAATCGTCCTGACCTCGTCGGAAAAGGGCGATGGGATCGCCACGCTGCGCGCGATTATTGCCGGACTGGAATAGCGGCAGCTAAACGCGCTGCGTCCAAGTGACGGCTGATCCTAGGCCTTAGCCAACTTCCGATTTATTCCGCATGCCAATGTGACAGGCGCGAAAAAGGCGACGCTGCAGTGACCACAGCGCCTTGCCGGGCGTTGGGCTGGAACGTGGACCACGGCATCGACACATCCCGGCAACACAAACAACAGCGATCTTGGCTTACGTGTCCAAAACGCCTAACACGAGGGGAAGAGGACAACACATGAAGACAAGAGATATGAACCGGGACTGGATCGCCACTGCTGCAACTCTGAACAGCGCTTTGCCGTATCTGCAGCGCTATGACGGCGCGGTCGTCGTCATCAAGCTCGGCGGTCACGCCATGGGCAGTGACGAGGCCATGGAAAGCTTTGCCCGCGACGTCGTGCTGATGCGCCAGGTCGGTGTGAACCCCGTGATCGTCCATGGCGGCGGACCGATGATCAACGCGATGCTGGACAAGCTGGATATCCAGTCCGAGTTTGTCGGTGGCAAACGCGTGACGGACAAGGCCACAGTAGAAGTGGTCGAAATGGTTCTCTCGGGCTTGGTCAACAAACGTATCGTTCAGGCGATCAACGGTCAGGGCGGTACGGCCGTGGGTCTGTCAGGCAAAGACGCCAACCTGATTGTCTGTGACCAGGCCGATCCTGCGCTGGGATTTGTCGGCTCACCGGCGCAGATGAACCCCAAAATACTGCACGATCTGTTTGCGCATGATGTGATCCCCGTGATTGCCCCTCTGGGTGCGGGCCGCGAAGGTGAGACGTTCAATATCAATGGTGATACGGCAGCGGGGGCTATCGCTTCGGCTTTGACGGCTGATCGCCTTTTGCTGCTGACCGATGTGTCCGGTGTCAAGAATGCAGCCGGTGAGGTGGTGACCGAGCTCAAGGCTGGCCAAATCCGCGAGATGACGATGGACGGCACGATTGCGGGCGGCATGATCCCCAAGACCGAAACCGCGCTGGACGCGCTGCACAGCGGTGTCCGGGCTGTGGTCATTCTGGATGGGCGCGCGCCCAATGCCGTGCTGCTTGAACTGTTTACCGAGCACGGCGCAGGCTCGCTGATCCGGCCCGACTGATCACACGGCGGAGGACCCATGACCGGGCAACCCACCCCCCTTTCTTACGCCACGGCAATTAGTTACGGCTGGGTGGGGCGCGTTGCGCATCAAGCTGGTCTGATTGTCATGGGTGCAACCCATCCCCGTAAAAGCGGCGCCAAGGGGCTGGACGGGGGGACTCTGGTCCTGTTGGGCGCGGGGGCGGCCTTTTGGTCGGTGCTGAAAGCCTCACCCGAGTGGCAAGGTCCTGACCCCGTGGATCGCTGGTCTGCCCGTGTTATCGGCCAGATGGCGCGGGATCTGGGCGGGCAGGCTCATTTCCCTTTTGGCGGACCGCCTTATGCCCCATTCATTGACTGGGCGCTGAAATCTCAGCGCACCTTCAGCAGCCCCGTTGGGGCGCTGGTCCATGACACTGTGGGCATGATGATTTCCTACCGTGGCGCGCTGCATTTCCCGCAGGAGTTTGACATCCCCGAGGTCACAACCGCGTCACCCTGCACCGAATGCCCGGCCCCCTGCACGACGACCTGCCCGGTCGGTGCGCTTAATAGTCGGGACTTCTACGATGTTGCCGCGTGCCATGCCCATTTATCAACCGAAGAGGGCCAGACCTGCATGACGGGCGGCTGCCTCGCCCGTCTGTCCTGCCCGATCAGTGACGGAGCAGGCCGAGACCCCGAGCAATCCGCTCATCATATGAGAGCGTTTCACCCCTCATGACCTTGACCTTGATCCTGACGCGGCACGCGAAATCCAGCTGGGGCGACCCGATACTTGACGACCACGCCCGCCCCTTGAACAAGCGCGGACGTAAATCCGCCTCGGCTATTGCCACGTGGCTGCGCGATAATGGGTGGTTTCCCGACGAGGTGCTCAGCTCAACTTCGGCCCGCACGCGTGAGACATGGGATCGGATGGGATTGCAGGCGGACAAGATTTGCTTTCACCGCTCGCTCTATCACGCTGACCCCGAAGGTATGTTGGCCGAACTGTCGGGTGCAACTGAACCTACGGTCCTGATGCTGGGCCACAACCCCGGTATCGGCGAATTTGCCCAGCGGATCGTTCAGAAAGCGCCGAAACACCCTCGTTTTCGGGATTACCCCACCTGTGCCACGACTGTGATTCAATTCGATATTTCGGACTGGGCCGATATCAAATGGCAGAGTGGGGAAGTTCTGGGGTTCACAACGCCGCGCGAGTTGCTGGAATAGAAAAAGGCGAGGCCCAAGCCCCGCCCTTTCCCAAATTTCAACCGGATCAGTGCCCCAGGATTTGGCTGAGGAACAGCTTGGTCCGTTCGCTCTGCGGGTTATTGAAGAACTCTTCGGGTTCGTTCTGTTCCACGATCTGGCCAGCATCCATAAAGATCACGCGGTTGGCGACCTGACGGGCAAAACCCATCTCGTGCGTGACGCACAGCATGGTCATGCCTTCCTCGGCCAGTTCGATCATGGTGTCGAGCACCTCTTTGATCATCTCGGGGTCCAGCGCCGATGTGGGTTCATCGAACAACATGATCCGCGGCATCATGCAGAGGCTTCGTGCGATAGCCACACGCTGCTGCTGACCACCCGAAAGCTGGCCGGGATATTTCAGCGCCTGATCGGGGATTTTCACCTTTTCCAGGAAATGCATCGCACGCTCTTCGGCCTCTTTCTTGGGCGTCTTGCGCACCCAGATCGGGGCCAGCGTGCAGTTTTCCAGAATGGTCAGGTGCGGAAACAGGTTGAAGTGCTGAAACACCATGCCAACCTCGGACCGGATCTTGTCGATGTTTTTCAGATCATTCGACAGCTCGGTTCCATCCACGACGATCGTGCCCTGCTGGTGTTCCTCCAGCGCGTTCAGGCAGCGGATCAGGGTGGATTTTCCCGACCCCGACGGTCCCGCGATCACGATCCGCTCGCCCTGATTGACGGTCAGATTGATGTCGCGCAGTACGTGGAAAGACCCGTACCACTTGTTCATGCCGTTGATTTCGATGGCGACCTCGTCGCTCACCTGCATCTTCGAGCGGTCGATTTCGCGTTCTACTGCAAGTTCAGACATGTGTTGAACTCCTTAGTGATGATCCGTGGCAAGGCGACGCTCGAGCCACTGGGAATATTGAGAGATGCCGTAACAGACGACGAAGAACAGAAGCGCGGCAAAGCCCAGAAGCTCCCAATAGACGCCGTTCCATTCGGTCGACGCCAAGATGGGACCCCGGATCATGCCCACCAGATCGAACATCGAGATGACCGAAACCAGCGTGGTGTCCTTGAACAGGCCAACGGCCACATTCACGATACCGGGGATCGAGATCTTCAGAGCCTGCGGCAGGATGATCAGCCGCATCGCCTGCGGGTAATCCAAGCCAAGACTGTCTGCTGCCTCGTACTGTCCGCGCGGAAGCGCTGCCAGACCGCCGCGGATCACCTCGGCGATATAAGCGGCCGAGAACATGGTGATCATGATCACAACGCGCAGGAACAGGTCGACCGTGCTGTCAGGCGGGAAGAAATAGGCCAACATCACCGAAGCCACGAACAACAGCGTGATCAGAGGCACGCCGCGGATGAATTCGATGAAGATAACACAGACCCACTTGATCAGCGGCATGTCGGACTGACGGCCCAGAGCCAATGCAATGCCCAGCGGCAGGGACAGCGACACACAGGTCACACCCAGCATCAGGTTAAGCATAAAGCCCCCCAGATCGCGGCTGGGAACAGCCGAGAGCAGCGCGCCCTCGTTCGCATCGTCCGGGATCAGCGCTCCGCCGACATTCCAAACGACCAGCGCGACCACGATGGCCCCGAAGAAACCGGCTGCAAAGCTGTTCTTGCCGAACTTCTGAAACACCGCAGCGGCTGCAACGCAGCCCAGCAGTGCCACGATGGGTACCATGATGGTTCCGCCCCAGATCAGCCAGAACGCAACAAAAGGGTACACCGCCGTGAACAGCAGCAACTTGCGCGGCAGGTCGAAGAACAGCACCGGCGCCACTGCGACCAGCATCAGCAGGAAGGCCAGGTTCGGGCGCCAATAGGCATCGACAGGGTATTTGAACCCATAGATCAACTGGTGCCAGCGCTCGGTCAGAACCGCGAAACAGGCTCCGGTCTTGCCGTCCAGAATCTCACGGCATTGCGCCAGTGAGTCCGCGTTCCAGACACCGTTCAAAATCCACGGAAGCGTGTTCTTGAGCAGCACATAGATCAACAGGATCGACAGAACCGTCAGGATTGTATTCGCAACGCCCGAGAAGAGATTCTCACGCAGCCACTTCACGATACCCGTCTGGTTCGCCGGCGGTGGTGATGGCGGGATTGTGCCATCAGCGACAAAGGCGATCGGGTTTGTTGTTTGATCAGCCATGACTCAGCGCTCCTTCAACTTGACGGATGCGTTGTAGATGTTCATCGCCATCGAGATCAGCAGCGAGGCCGTCAGATAGAACAGCATCAGCAGCAGGACGCATTCGATCGCGCGACCGGTCTGGTTCAGCGTGATGCCGCCCAGCGTGGCCGTGATATCTGCATAACCCACAGCAATCGCCAGCGACGAGTTCTTGGTGATGTTCAGATATTGCGAGATCAGCGGCGGGATGATGACCCGCAGCGCCTGTGGCAGGATCACAAGGTTCATGATCCGTCCAGGACGCAGGCCCAGCGCAGCCGCAGCTTCGGTCTGACCCTTTGAAATCGCCTGAATTCCTGCGCGCACATTTTCTGCGATGAAGGCACCGGTATAGATGGACAGAGCAAACCAAAGCGCGATCAGCGGACCGCCAACCTTGATACCCCCGCTGAAGTTAAAGCCCTTGAGCGCGGGAACGTCCCAAGTCAGGCCCATCAAAACCATCAGCAGGGCGAACGGCACCAACCATACGGCCAGTTTCACAAGACCTGTCTTTGGACGCTCGCCCGTCTGTTCCTGCTTCAGCGTTGCGCGCTTTTCGATTTCGCGCGTAGCAAACCATGAGCCCGCCAGAACTGCGATGACCAGCAGCCAGTTCAGGAACGTCGCGCCAAACAGACCATTCGCAAACTCGGGACGCGGAATGTAAACGCCTCGGTTGGTAAATGCGAACAGATCAAACAGCATGCTGGATGTCGGGTTGTCGCCACGAAATTCGCGCGGACCCGGCAAAACCGCCGTCATGATCGTGAAGATGATGATGATCCAGATCAGAACCGGAATATTCCGGAAAATCTCGACGTAAACCGCCATCAGCTTGGACACCAGCCAGTTATTGGACAGGCGCAAAACCCCGGCGATCACACCAAACACAGTTGCGGTGATACAGGCCAGAAACGCGACCAAAAGCGTGTTGAGAATACCGACAACAGCCGCACGTCCGTGCGAGGACTGGCTGTCATATTCGATCAAACGCTGGTTGATGTCGTACCCGGACGGATCGCCCAGGAAGGAATAAGAGATGTTGAGGCCTGCGGCCCTGAGGTTCTGGATCAGGTTGTTGCCCAGATACCAGATACTTAGCGCAATAACGATCGCCGCGATCACCTGGAACGTCAATGATCTGTAGCGGGTATCGTTTATGAGCATCGACAACCGAAAATCTGCTTTCGGCGGGTCAGTCATAGTCGACATATTTTGGGATCCCCGTGCTTTTCGGGTGCTTCCTTCCCGGCGAGGTTTTCCCCGCTCCTGAGCAGCCCGTAGCATTCTGTTATGGAAAAAGGGCGCAGGTTAACCCGCGCCCTTTTCTGTGGATTTTAGCGGAACGGCGGCGAGTACAGCAGACCGCCGTCGGTCCATTGTGCGTTCAGGCCACGTGCCAGACCGATCGGAGTTTCCTCACCGATGTTCTTGGCAAAGACTTCGCCATAGTTACCACCGGATTTGATCGCCTTCATAGCCCAGTCAGCGTCCAGACCCAGCATCTCGCCCAGCGTACCTTCGGTACCCAGCAGGCGGTTGACTTCAGGGTTGTCGGTGCCAGCGGCCATTTCGTCGATATTTGCCGAGGTCACGCCCAGTTCTTCAGCCGAGACCAGTGCGTTCAGAGTCCAACGGACAACGTCGCCCCACTCGTGATCGCCGTGACGGACCAGCGGGCCCAGCGGCTCTTTCGAGATGATTTCGGGCAGCAGGACGTGGTCACCGGGGTTTTCGAACGTGGCGCGGGTTGCGGCCAGGCCCGATGCGTCGGTGGTGTAAACGTCACAGGCACCAGCCAGGTACTGCTGCTGCGCTTCGGCGTTGGTTTCGATCGGAACCGGCTCGTAGCTGATGTTGTTCGAGCGGAAGAAATCCGCCAGGTTCAGCTCGGTGGTGGTGCCGGTCTGGATGCAGACGGTCGCGCCGTCCAGTTCCTTGGCCGAGCTGACGCCCAGAGCCTTGGGAACCATGAAACCCTGGCCATCATAGTAGTTCACGCCGACGAATTCGAACTTCAGGTCGACGTCGCGGCTGAAGGTCCAGGTGGTGTTACGGGCCAGCATATCAATCTCGCCCGAGGCCAGCGCGGTAAAGCGTGTCTTACCGGTGGTCGGAACGAATTCAACGGCGCTTGCGTCGCCCAGAACGGCTGCAGCAACTGCGCGGCACAGCGAGACGTCAAAGCCCTGCCATTCGCCATTCGCGTCGGGTGCGGCAAAGCCAACCAGACCGGTGGTCACACCACAGTTCAGCTTACCGCGTGCTTTGACATCATCGACAGTCCCCGCTGCCGCTGCGCCTGCAGCAAGGCCGGCAACGGTTGCCACGCCCAAGATTACGGATTTTTTCATTTTTACCTCTTCCTGATTTTCCGCCTCAAACTCGAGACGGTTCTGTCCGGCACCTTTGGCACCAGAAAGGTTTCCCCAAAGGTGTCTCCCCTTTAGTGGGCTTGAGTTTGGGCGCATTCATAAACAAACGTCAAGGGTCGGATCAGCGAAAACGATGGATCACCTTGCAGATGTCCGGGACAGCGACGGAATTTCAGGCGTGAGGGCTCAAACCGAGAGGTCGAAGAACCGTTTGGCGTGTAGAAATGCGGCCCGTTTGACCTCGGACGCGGCGTGGGCCTCGTCGTCATGACCCCATTGTTCGATTTGCCACAGTTCGTCCAGCCTTGAGATTTTCCAGATGTCCTCGGCAGAGCGCCAATCCGCAGCGGCTGCAAACCCAAGTACCAGCGACCCGGACAGGCTGACCAGATCATGGAAAGCCGCAAGCTGGAAGTCATTGAAATCATGGACACGTTGGCGCAATTCCTGCAAGGCCGAAACGTCCTGTGGCTGATGTAGGACACCTGCAACGGGCAGCAGGCGCGCCGCAAGTGCCTCGGCCGCCCAAACCAGGGCGGGGTCCCACTGATCAGCCTGCCGTTGCTGCAACTCCTGCGGGTGCGTGGCGCGATAGCATAACAGGTCCGAATCGCCGTAATCGGCCAGCATGTCTGCAACCTCGGCGTGCTGGTGCTGGACCTTGTCGATGGCCGCATTCGCCGAACGGGTGAATGGCATCGTGGTCGGGTCGACCTCTTTTTCCTGCGCGTCCCACTCGGCGGCGATTTCCTGCGCCATGCTTTGTGTAGGCACGATCAGCCCTGCCTTGGCCGGGGTTTTCACCCGTCGGCCATCCAGTTCCACCGTAAATCCACCCTCAGCGTAAACAACCGCGCTTTCTGTCCAGAATCGTTTCGGTTTCCAGTCGCTCATGATGTCAGGTCCAGATTTGATCCAGCGCGCCCGGCAACTGGTCGAAGGTTTCGATTATGGTCGTGGCCGCATCAAGTGCGGGGCGCGCATGATACCCCCATGTCACGCCGATGGCGGCTACTCCGGCAGCGGCGGCCATATCCATGTCAAACCGGGTATCGCCGATCATGACGGTATTCGCCGCCTCAACACCTGTTTCCGCCCGAGCCGTGTCAATCATCGACGGATGCGGTTTCGAAGGATGGTGGTCGGCAACCTGCCGCGTGACGAAATAACCTTGCAGTTCGTGCCCTTCAATCAGTGCATCCAGACCGCGCTGGGATTTCCCGGTTGCCACGCCCAACAGAACCTCGGGGATGGCGTGCAACGCCTCGATCACCGCGCGCGCACCGGGATAGAGCGGTGATCCCGCCATGCCCTGCTCCAGCCGATGCGCGTGGTAAGCTTGCTTATACCCCTCGACCAGCCGCGCCTGATCCGCATCCGACTGTTGCGGCGCAAGCTGTGCAATGGCCTTGGGCAGCGACAGGCCAACAATGGACAGAATCGCCTTGCGGTCCGGCACCGGCAGGGACAAGGCGTCAAAACTGGCGGTCATCGCGCCGACGATACTGCCCTGACTGTCGACCAGGGTGCCGTCCACATCGAACAGCACCAAACGCAAGGGTGCGCTCATTGCAGTTCCTCGAACGGGTCGTCGGCGGCCAGATCTTCGGTCCAGCCAAACGTATCCCAACTGTGCTTCATGTGATCGGGCAGAGGTGCTTTTACGGTGATCGTCTTGCGCGTCACCGGGTGCTGGAACGACGCCTGCCGCGCATGCAGGTGCAGCTTTTTGCTGATGATCCCGCCCAGTTGCGCACCCCAACCGTCGCCAAGGTTTTCCTGACCCGAGCCACCATACTTGCCGTCTCCGATGATCGGATGCCCGATCGCGGCCATGTGCGCTCGCAACTGATGCGTTCGACCGGTAATCGGCTCCATGGCCACCCACGCGGCGCGCCCTGCCACCCGGTATAGAGTGGCATAGAGCGTGTGCGCACGTTTGGCGCCGGGTGTGTCGTTGACCTCATTCAGGTGAACGGCGACCATCTTTTCGCCTTCGCCCTGCTTTCCGTGACCGGGCGCCTTGACTAGGCCGGTCTTGATCTCGCCCAGATACGGCGTCGGAACCCCGGCGACCAACGCCCAATAGATCTTGCGCGTATCGCGGTGACGGAAGGCGGCGGTCAGGCCCTTGGCAGCCTCGCGCGTGCGCGCCAGCAGCAAAACGCCGGATGTGTCCTTGTCCAACCGATGAACCAAACGCGGGTTTTCATCGTAACCAAACCTCAGCGCTTCGGACAGGCTGTCCACATGGCGGGTCTGGCCGCTGCCGCCCTGCACGGGCAAGCCGTGCGGTTTGTTCAACGCCAGCACGTGATCGTCTCGGTAGATCACGCAGGACTGGATCATCTTGGCGTCCGCGTCGGAAACCCGGCGTTTAACCTCGGCCGGTTTGTGATCGACGTCGGGCAAGGGCGGCACCCTCACGACCTGTCCAGCCTCAAGCCGGGTCGAGGCTTTGACCCGGCCGCCTTCCACACGCAATTCACCCTTGCGGCACATCTTTTCGATGCGGCCCTGACTGACATGAGGGAACAGACGGCGCAGCCAGCGATCCAGCCGCTGGTCTCCGTCACCTTCTGCCACGGTGATCATCTGTACGCCGCTCATGCCAATATCCCCTGCGCCGCGCGGTGAACCCGCGCGAAATGCGTGTCTTTCAGTGCCATAGAAAACATGCGCGTCTGTGGCGTGCCCAACCGCAAGAGTCAAGCAGGCGTTAGCCGTTGCGCTGCGCGCGAAGCTTGGCGAAATATTCCAGCCGCTTCTTCAACTCACGCTCGAAGCCGCGTTCGACAGGCTGGTAGAGATCCGGCCGCTGCATACCGTCCGGAAAATAGTTCTGACCGGAAAACCCGTCTTCGGCGTCATGGTCATAGGCATAGCCCGCGCCATAACCCTGATCCTTCATCAGCGATGTCGGTGCATTCAGAATGTGCTTGGGCGGAGGCTCGCTACCGGATTGATTGGCCAGCCGCATGGCGGCCTTGTACCCCACATACGCGCCGTTCGATTTGGGTGCCAAAGCCAGATAGACCAGCGCCTGCGCCAAGGCCAGTTCCCCTTCCGGGCTGCCAAGACGTTCATAGGTTTCCCATGATTGCAGGCAGATCGCCTGAGCCTGCGGGTCAGCCAACCCGATATCCTCAACCGCCATCCGGGTGATCCGGCGCGCCAGATACCGAGGGTCCTCGCCCCCCGTCAGCATCCGCGCAAACCAATACAAAGCCGCGTCGGGGTCGGACCCCCGCACAGATTTGTGCAGCGCCGAAATCAGGTTGTAGTGTTCATCCCCGGACTTGTCGTATTTCGCGGCCCGACGCATCAGCCTTGTGGACAAAGCATCCGGATCCAACGGCGCATCAACGTTCCATGCCGCAACCTGTTCGACCAGATTCAACAAAGCCCGACCGTCACCATCCGCCATTTCCTGAAGCGCTTCGCGCGCGGCACCCGTCAGCGGCAATGCCCGGTCCAGCTCTTTTTCCGCGCGTTGGGTCAGGTGTTCCAGATCAGACAGGCTCAGACGCTCAAGCACCAAAACCTGAGATCGGCTCAGAAGGGCCGCGTTCAGTTCAAACGACGGGTTTTCGGTCGTGGCTCCGACCAACAGGATCGTTCCGTCTTCCATATGCGGAAGAAACCCATCCTGCTGCGCCTTGTTGAACCGATGAATCTCATCCACGAACAAAAGCGTGCCTTGCCCGTTCTGACGCCGTATCTTCGCGGCCTCGAACACCTTTTTCAGATCCGGAACGCCGGTAAATATCGCGCTGATCTGAACAAAATGCAGGTCCGTTTCCTGCGCAAGCAATCGCGCGATCGTCGTTTTTCCAACACCCGGCGGCCCCCAGAAAATCAGGCTCGACAAACTACCTGACGCCAGCATGACGCCCAATGGCGCGTCGGGGCCCAAGACCGGCTGCTGCCCGATCACCTCGGACAGCGTTTGCGGCCGGAGGCGATCTGCCAGCGGTCGGTGCGGGCTTGCCGTGGGCTGGGTGGACCCGGTATCGAACAGATCGCTCATTGCGTCACAACCGGAACCGCAAAGACACGGTGCGTCCACCGCGCAAGATGTCGAACTGAAGCCTGCGGCCCGGATCGGTTAACGCATCGACCAGATCATCGGGATGCTGAATGCCCTGACTGTTGACGCTGTTGATCACGTCCCCCGCACGCAGACCGGACCGCCCACCATAGGGGCCCGCATTGACCACGACGACCCCAGTCTGAGACAACAGCAAACCCATCCGCGAGATCACCGCCGGATTGATGCGCGACACTTCCAACCCGGGCATGACCGTTTGATCATCCAGCGTGGTTTTATCGGCCGAAGGTGTTTCCGGGGCTTTGATCAGCGCGATCTCAAACTCTTCGCTGCTGTCGCCGCGCAACAGTGTAAGAACCGATGTACCGCCGACACCTGCCACAGACATCCGAAACTTCATCTCGGCGGGTGAGTTGACCTCATCCCCGTCAACATGGGTCACAACATCACCGACCCGTAACCCGGCCTCGGCCAACGGGCTCAGCGCGTGCAGGTCCGAGATCACGACCCCCTGCGGGATGACAAGCCCAAGGGACTCGGCGATATCGGCGCTCATATGCTGCCCCGCCATTCCTGCCCAGGGGCTTACAAAGCTGTCATTGCCGGATTGCGCTTGCCGAAGAAATTCAGCCACCAGATTAGCGGGGATGGCAAAGCCGATGCCGTTCGACCCGCCGGATCGCGTCAGAATAGACGTGTTGATCCCGATCAGGTCCCCGTTCACGTCGATCAGTGCACCGCCAGAGTTACCCGGATTGATCGCAGCATCCGTCTGAATGAAGTAGCCCCGCGCATTGCCCGTGGCCGTGCCCGTGCGCGCCAGCCCTGAAATAATCCCCGACGATACGGTCTGCCCTACTCCGAACGGGTTTCCGATGGCCAAAGCCAGCTCTCCGACCTCGACCTGATCGGAATCGCGCATTTGAAGGTATGGCAGGTCCCTCGCGTCCTTCAGCCGCAGAATGGCGATGTCGCTTTCCTTGTCACCCAACACGACCTGCGCCGAATATTCGCGGCGATCTGTTGTCACGACGCGAATCTCGGTTGCCATTCCGACGACATGGTAGTTCGACACCACGTAACCATCGTGCGACAGGATGACACCGGACCCCAATGAGTTCTGGACCCGCTGACGAGGTTCCGAGAATCCGCGACCGAAAAAGTCCTGAAAGAACGGGTCGGAGAACAGGGTGTTCGCACGCCCCTGACGGATGATCTTGGCATAGATATTCACGACCGCCGGCGACGCCTGCTTGACGACCGGCGCAAATCCCAATGAGATTTCGGCCTGTGATTGGGGAACACGGGTTTCTGCCGCAGCAAAAGACGCGCACGCTATGAAAAGTGCGGAAAGGGACGGGCGGAGCATTGTTTCCTCGACCTGCAAATCTCAGATGGATATGCGGCTCCGCGCGCCGTAATGCAAGCGCCGACGCACGAAGATGGCGGCTTCGGTCGCTAAGTGGGACTGCTATGAACGGTTACCGATGGCCTCGGCGTTCACTGGCGGCGCGTCATTCTACCGGTGACCAATCTGGGCCAGGATCATAGGTCTCGATCTCTGCGCTCAGGTCCAGCGTTTCCGGTCCCAAGTCAGCCTCGTAGACGATCCCGTTTTCGCCCACCAGGAACGAATGAATTCCCGTCTCTCCATAGTCCGCCGGAACCGCGAGCATCGCGTGACCGGCCACGAACTTGTCGCCAACCATATAGGAATAGGCGCCGCCGGGGGCATTCGGCCCCTGCCCCTGCAGGATCGTATAATAGTAGCCTAGAAACGGCTCGGCGTCGTAATCTGCTTCGCCATCGCTCCATCCGGATGCCGCAGCCCTTGCAAGGGCCGCCCCGACGAAACTGTCCTCATCCGGCCAGAATAGCCCGTTGCGCGCGCCCGGATCGGCAATGATCGTGCGCGCAAATTCCATGACGCCGTCACCGTTGTGATCGACCAACCGGAACGCTGCTTGCAGATCAACATAGGCTTCGAGCAGGTCGATCACTTCCAGCTCGTTCAGACCAATCTCACGCGCGGCGACTTCTTCAGCGCCCGCTTCGATGTCGAACTGCCAAGCCTCTGCGCTGCGCAGGATCGGGATGGGGAAAGGCCAACTGTCCTCGCCCAACAGGATCACAACCCCGTCGTCTTCGGGTTGAAAGCGATAGCCTTCGGCGTACATGGCCAGCACCTCACGCCGCCTTTGCTTGTCTTCGGCAGGATCGCCGGAGCCGATCAGATCTTCGGCTTCAGGCCCAAAAATTTCCAGCAGGGCATTTTGATCATCCGCCCTGAGAGCATCCACAAACGCGTCCAGAGCCGACTGAGGCGTGTCAAATCGCGTGCCCTCGGACATCGCCAGGCCAGCAGATGCGAGAAGAAAAAATACAGAAACAACCGCTTTGCGCATATTACCTTCTCCGTGCTCCCTTGGCCGCATGTCCACGCTTCGACGCGCTTTTGGCCCTGTTACCAGAGGATTTCTTCTTCATGGCCGAACCCTTGGCGGCCGATGGCTTGCGCTGAGTCGTCGCCGGTTTCTTGGCCTGGGGTTTCTTGACACTTTGCGGCTTCTGCTTGACCGGCTTCTTGACGGCGTCCGGCCGTTGCTTGGTGCGGTCAATGGCCTGCTGCTTGGCGGCGGCCCTGTCACCGTCCACGTTGCCACGGTTCACCTTCGGCAGTTGCTTGTCACCACCACGGTTGGCCAACGCGCTTCCCGCCACCGCCCCGGCACCAGCCCCGGCAGCAACGGCAGCGGCGCGATCACGACTGATATCCGCCGCGCCGGATTCCCGGCTCAGCTTGGCCCGTAACTCATCCGTCCGCCCCTCGGGTCGGTTGACAGGTAGATCGCCGCGCCCGCCTTCGGGCCTTTTGTGATCCGAAATCTTGTCGCGCGCCTGCTCTTTGCGCTCAGGGTCCGGGGTCCAGCCGATATCCGTTCGGTCACCCCGGTCAATCTCATTACCGATGTTGATATTGCCGTCCACATCTATGTCGATATCAGGATTTCTGACGATGGGTTGACCGTTCCACCCGCCGCAATTCCGGCAGCCCCAGTAGTCATTCCAATCGTCATCGTCGTCAAAGATTTCGTCAATCAGGGCAACCGCCCCGAATGTCAGCAGCGCGGCTCCGATTACGTCGCCAGTCGAGGGGCCGGTGTAGACGGTCTGCGGATCATATTGCGGAACGTAAACCGTTTCCGTGTTTGTCGGGGTGATCACAACCGTTTCGTCTTCGGTCACCTCAACGGTCTGTTCCGGCCCCGAGATCAGCGCGCCGCTGTCAATCGCCTGATCCCGCATGACCTGCACGGCATCCATCACGTCATCGGACTGCGCCAGCATTGCCGTCCCCATAGTCTCGGTCCAGTCGATATGCGTGGCCATCTGCCCTACAACTTCGGGGAAGGCCGTGGCCAGCACGCTGACGGAGGGATCCCATCCCATGGCGTCAATCTCAGGCTCCAGCTCGGATGGGTCGCGATCCGCATTGTCCAACAGGAACCGCTCGGCCTTTACGATTTCCAACGGTTGGGTGGCCGCCACGAATATCTGGATAAGCAACGTGTCGGGATACAACGCAACCGGCGCGACCAGCGTTTGCAGTTCGGCGTCGGTCAACAGGGTATCGTCGGCCTGCGCGTCCTGAGACGCCTCCTGCGCAAATACGGAAACGGGTGCGCAAAACCCGAGTATTAGAACAAGATATCTAAACATATTGCGATCCTTCAATTGAACCAAGGATCGCCCAAGTTAATGATTCTGGCAACAAAACCGCTTTTTGGCCGCCAGAACGAAAAAACCCCCACGCCTGAGGCGCAGGGGTTTCGTTCAGAAAGACAGGCCTTCTTATTCTTCGTCTGCGGCTTCTTCAGCAGCAACGCGGGCCTTGTCAGCCGCGCCTTTGGCGTCGACGTCGCGATCCACGAATTCAATGATCGCCATCGGAGCCATGTCACCATAGCGGAAACCGGCTTTCAGGATGCGGACGTAACCGCCGGGACGATCAGCATAGCGGGGGCCCAGAACCTCGAACAGCTTGGCGACGTCTTTGTCTTCTTTCAGCTGTGCTGCGGCCTGACGGCGGGCGTGCAGATCACCGCGCTTGCCCAGAGTGACCAGCTTTTCGATGATCGGGCGCAGTTCTTTTGCCTTGGGCAGAGTTGTTTTGATTTGCTCATGTTCGATGAGCGAGCCAGCCATGTTCGCAAACAGAGCCTTGCGGTGCTCATGAGTACGGTTCAGGCGGCGGTAACCACGTGCGTGACGCATTTTCTAGTTCCTTCTTTCGCGTTTTGCTTTGTCTGGCCGGCGATGCGTGTCACCGGCTCTCCTTGGGGCGGAAGTGCCCTTTTTGTCCCCGGCAGCCCGGGCATTTTTTAGTGTGCAAGCCGGGATGAAGCCCGGCCTACGGTGTGGGTCGAAGTAGGCCGGGCTTCAGCCCGGCACCGCCTTAAAAGGCGTCTTCGAATTTCTTCGCCAGATCTTCGATGTTGTCGGGCGGCCAATCCTCGACATCCATGCCAAGGTGCAGACCCATGCCGGACAGCACTTCTTTGATCTCGTTCAGCGACTTGCGGCCGAAGTTCGGGGTGCGCAGCATCTCGGCTTCGGTCTTCTGGATCAGGTCGCCGATGTAAACGATGTTGTCGTTCTTCAGGCAGTTTGCCGAACGGACCGACAGCTCCAGCTCGTCCACTTTCTTCAGCAGCAGCGGATTGAACTCCAGACCATCGTCCTCGTCCTGGCGGCCAGCCGATTCCGGCTCGTCGAAGTTGACGAAGATCGACAGCTGGTCCTGCAGGATACGAGCGGCGAAGGCCAGCGCGTCTTCCGGAGTGATAGACCCATCGGTTTCGATCTTCAGGGTCAGCTTGTCATAGTCCAGAACCTGGCCTTCACGGGTCGGCTGAACGTCATAGGCAACCTTCTTGACCGGCGAATAGATCGCGTCGATCGGGATCAGGCCGATAGGCGCGTCTTCGGGCTTGTTCTTCTCAGCCGAGACATAGCCCTTACCGGTGTTGACGGTCAGTTCCATGAACAGATCGGCACCATCGTCCAGGTGGCAGATGACATGATCGCGGTTCAGAACCTCGATACCGGCGCTTTCGCTGATGTCGCCAGCGGTTACAACGGCAGGGCCTTTGGCATTGATCGACAGGCGCTTGGGGCCTTCGACTTCCATGCGCAGGGCAACCTGCTTGAGGTTCAGGATGATGTCGGTGACGTCTTCGCGGACACCTGCGACCGACGAAAACTCATGCAGAACATTGTCGATCTGGACGCTGGTGATGGCGGCACCTTGCAGGCTGCTCATCAGAACGCGGCGCAGCGCGTTGCCCAGGGTCAGACCAAAGCCACGCTCCAGCGGTTCGGCAACCAGCGTTGCCTGACGCGCGGGGTCGTTGCCCGGCTTGCCGTCCAGTTGGGTCGGCTTGATCAATTCTGCCCAATTCTTATGGATCATGTAATCCCTCCATTCCTGTCCGCGCCCCATGACCAACAAGGTGCAGACGCCCGAGGTTCAAAATGACGTGCTGGGGCCGTGCGAAAACACAGCCCCAGCTCAATTCAAAATCGCTTAGACGCGGCGGCGCTTCGGCGGGCGGCAGCCGTTGTGAGCAATCGGAGTCACGTCGCGGATCGACGTGATGTTGAAGCCCACGGCAGCCAGCGCGCGCAAAGCCGATTCACGACCCGAACCGGGGCCCTGAACTTCGACTTCCAGCGTCTTGACGCCATGTTCCTGCGCCTTTTTGCCTGCATCTTCTGCAGCCATCTGAGCCGCATAAGGCGTCGATTTCCGCGATCCTTTGAAGCCCATAGTACCGGCAGACGACCACGAGATGGCGTTGCCCTGTACGTCCGAGATCAGGATCTTGGTGTTGTTGAAGGTCGAGTTCACATGGGCGACGCCCGATGCGATGTTCTTACGCTCTTTGCGCTTAACGCGAGTCTTATCACGTGCCATCAGTCAGACCCTCCCTTATTTCTTCTTACCAGCAATGGCCTTTGCGGGGCCTTTGCGAGTACGAGCATTGGTGTGGGTACGCTGACCGCGAACCGGCAGGTTGCGGCGGTGACGCAGACCGCGATAGCAGCCCAGGTCCATCAGGCGCTTGACGTTCATCTGAACTTCACGACGCAGGTCGCCTTCGACGGTGAAGTTTTCGTCGATATATTCGCGAATTTTCAGAACTTCGGCGTCGGACAGTTCGTTGACGCGACGGGTCGCTTCAATGCCCACGGCTTCGCAGATCGCTTTGGCCGAGGTGTTGCCGATTCCGGTGATATATGTGAGGGCGATTGGTACCCGCTTTGCAGTCGGGATGTTTACGCCGGCAATACGTGCCACGTGTCACTTTCCTTTTCGTTGCGGTTCCGTAACTCCAGAACCTTTTTTCACAACGCTTGACCTTGGCAGTGTCGCCAGTGGGCCCAGCATTATTCGAGGTGGTCGGGGCAGTTGGGACGAATCCCGCCTGCGGTCTTGATTCCCTTTGGGGATGGGGGTCGATATGGGCTTTTGGCGCTGCCGTCAAGCCCATATTCAAATGCCGATCACTCAGGCGTCCAGCACGCCTGCAATCGCGCCCTGAACCTCGTCGATCTCGCCCAGACCATCGACCCAGGACAGGTTGCCCTTGGCGTGGTAATAGCCGATCAACATCGAGGTCTTTTTGTAGTATTCCATCAGACGGGTCTTGAGGCTTTCCTCGTTGTCGTCCGCGCGGCGTTTGAAGTCATTCTCCTTGCCGCAATTGGAGCATTTGCCGTCTGCCGGGATCGGTTTGGTGATGTCGTTATAAACCTCACCGCAACCGCCGCAGGTCGACCGGGCCGTGATCCGCGCTACCAGAGCGTCATCGTTGACCTCCATCGCAATGACCGCGTCCAGTGTTTCGCCAGTGCTGTCCAGCAGCTCACCCAACGCATCAGCCTGCGCCAGCGTGCGCGGGAAACCGTCAAAGATGAAACCACCCTTGGCACCCTGCTCCAGCTTTTCGCGGATCAGGCCGATCACGATCTCATCCGTGACCAACTCACCCTTGGCCATCACTTCGGCCACGCGGTTGCCCATTTCGGTGCCGCTGTCCTTGGCCTCGCGCAGCATGTCGCCCGTGCTGAGCTGAACCATGCCGCGTGTTTCTACCAGGTGACGCGCCTGCGTCCCTTTACCGGCCCCCGGGGGGCCCAACAAAATGATGTTCATCGACGAGCGGGTCCCTTCCTGCCGCGTTTCTTACCCTTGCCGCGCAGTTGGGACTTTTCAATAAGCCCTTCGTACTGGTGCGCCAGCAGGTGGCTCTGAACCTGTTGGATCGTGTCCATGGTTACAGAGACGATAATCAGAACCGAGGTGCCGCCGAAATAGAACGGGATGGCGAACTGGTTCCGCAGAATTTCAGGCAGCAGACACACAGCCGCCAGATAAGCCGAGCCCAGAACCAGAACGCGGTTGACCACGTATTCCAGATACTCGGCGGTTTTCTTGCCTGGGCGGATACCCGGCACAAAACCGTTCTGCTTTTTCAGGTTGTCCGCCACATCGTCCGGTTTGAACGATACGTTGAACGTGTAGAAATACGCAAAGAACACGATCATCGAAGCGAAGAACAACAGGTACAGCGGCTGTCCGGGGCCAAAGTTGGCCAGCAGCCATGACATGATCGGACCGTTGGTCGCGCCTGACGAGAAGGTCGAGATCGTCACCGGCAGCAGCAGCAACGAGCTGGCAAAGATCGCCGGGATCACGCCCGCCGGGTTCACCTTGACCGGCAGGTGGCTGGAGCCGCCTTCATAGATCTTCATACCGGCCTGACGGCGCGGGTATTGGATGTGGATCTTGCGCAAGGCCCGTTCCATGAAGACCACAAAGGTGATCACGGCAATCACCATCACGATCACACCGATGATCACGGCGGGGCTGATCGCACCCGAACGACCCGAGGCAAAGAACTGCGCCAGTGCCGCCGGAACCTCGGCAATAATACCCACGAAGATGATCAGAGAGATACCGTTGCCGATGCCGCGCGCGGTGATCTGCTCACCTAGCCACATCAGGAACATGGTACCACCTACCAACGTGATCATGGTCGACAGACGGAAGAACAGCCCGGGATCGGTGGCCAGATCGCCCGATTCCAGCGAAACGGCCAGGCCGTAGGCCTGAACGGTGGCCAGGGCCACGGTGCCGAAACGGGTATATTGGTTGATCTTCTTGCGGCCCTGCTCGCCCTCTTTCTTGAGCTGTTCGAGCGCGGGGACCATGGATGTCAGCAGTTGCACGATGATCGAGGCTGAAATGTAGGGCATGATGCCAAGGGCAAAAATCCCCATCCGCCCCAGCGCCCCGCCGGTAAACATCGAAACCATGCCGCCGATGCCCTGCCCCGCTTGCTCCATGAACTCGCGCAGTGCTTGGCCGTCGATGCCCGGAACCGGAATAAAGGTGCCCAGACGGTAGACGATCAACAAACCCAGTGTGAACAGGATGCGGTTGCGCAGATCGGTGGCTTTGCCAAGGGCAGACCAGCTTGTGTTGGCTGCCATTTGTTCTGCTGCTGATACCATAAATCGGTCTCTCTTATGAAAACACCGCCCGGAACCGTTTTCCGGCTCGGGCGGCGTCTAGGAAAACTCTGAGGTCTATGTAAGCGGGTCTTGCCCCGCTCACAAGCGCTTACTCTGCCGCAGCAGCTTTTGTGACCGTCAGTGAACCGCCCGCTTTCTCAACTGCCTCAACAGCAGCTTTCGAAGCACCAGTTACTTCCAGGTTCAATTTGGCGCTGATTTCGCCTTTGGCCAGTACGCGGATACCGTCCAGCTTGCGACGGACCAAACCGGAGGCAACCAGTGCATCCTCGGTGATCGCAGCTTTGACGTCCAGCTTGCCGGCGTCGACGAATTTCTGGATCAGGCCCAGATTGATAACGGCGAATTCCTTGCGGTTCGGCTTGTTGAAGCCACGCTTGGGCAGGCGTTGGTACAGCGGCATCTGGCCGCCTTCGTAGCCATTGATGGCCACACCCGAACGGGATTTCTGGCCTTTGATACCACGGCCACCCATTTTACCTTTGCCGGAACCCGGACCACGACCAACGCGGGTGCGTTTCGGGGCGGCGCCAGCATTGTCGCGCAATTCGTGCAGTTTCATATCGCTTCTCCTTAGCCGGATGTGACCCCCGAAGCGTGATGGGTCAAACACGGCGTTTCTTGGTTTTGATTCTCGTGGACGCAAATCCACCGGAGCCCGATACAGCGTTGCTCCTCAGGATGCAAGTTTTGTTGTCCCCTTCGTCCACGATTCCGGGGAAAACAAGCGGGACGCGCCCCCCGAAACCCAAAAGAGACGCCAATTGGCGCCTCCGGGTCAGGTCAACGATCTGAGCAGATTGTCAGCAGTAGACGTGCTTTTGAGCAATATCGCGGATATCACACCGACGCACTCCGATGTCGTTCAACTCACGATCCGACAGACTTTGCAGCTCTGCATAGGTGCGGTTGTATTCGGCGCGCAGGGCATAACCCTCTTTGATGCGTGCGACGAGTGTTGCGATGCGGTCGCTCAGACCAAAGCCTTCGCGGGAATAGGTTGTTACGTTTGCCATAGTTTATTTCCTTTCTGAGCCCGAGGCGAATTCCCCGGGATACTGTTTGCGTTCCTGTTTGGGACAGGGCTCAAATAGGACTGGCGGGTATCGCTAACAACGGATGTTTCGGTCTATCCGGTATGCGTTGGGGGAATGGCGGAGCACGGGTTTCGCGCGTTCGGCTGATTTGGGTGGGTGTCCGCATTGCAGACGAAGCCGACTTCGGCCATGACGTGAAAAACACGGTAAACTGGAAGGTTCATTTGATTTTTGAAGGGCCTGACAATGAGCGAAGCGTCGCTATAGTCGGCTTATGGATACTGATCTGTTATTTTCCCGCCGCTGGCCAAAGTCTTCACTGGCTAAGGATGTCGCACAGATCGATATCGTGTCCTACGCTGAAGCATATCTTAAACTGAAGGCGCAAGCACCGACGCGACCACCTGACCGAGAGTATCTAGGAGGTCGAAGCGGATACCCGAGTACAACAGGGAAAACGAACCGACGGGAAGAACACTTTGCGATTGCGATGGTCAATGCTCAGCAAAACTGGCTGTTACCGAACGGTGTCCAATTTGAGCTAATCGATTATCAAGTTCCTTTGAAAGCCAGCCGCGCGGATCGTGAAATCGGCAAAATCGACATGTTTGGTATCACCGAACACGGAAGACCGGTTGTGGTCGAGCTTAAGGTTATCGGGCATGCCGGGGGGCCAAGTGACCCACCCCCAGTCGCGTTACTCGAGGGGTTGCGATATGCCGCAATCGTCGAGGCCAATCTAGGCCGTATCGCCGACGAATGTCGCAAAAGGTTCGGTCGAGAGATGCGGCTGGAGCGCCCGGAGATTGTGATACTTGGAGAAACCGATTGGTGGTCAAGTTGGCTACTTAACAACGCAGACTTCACGCAGGCTTTGGAAGAAAAAACACAGGGTCTATCGCAATCATTGGGCCTCGGTGTCAATTTCGCCTCGATCCCCAATGCCAAAGTTCAATATGGTCAACAGACAATCGCGCCCAGGCTAAATCCACTGGATCAACTGGAATACCCGTCGTTTTTGCCCAAGAGTGCAAACGTTGCTTCGCATGGAAAGGTTTACGACGCCCGCCAACATGAAGAGATGCTCCACAAGGTGTGGTGGGCACACGCAACGAACTTGTCACCGGACGATCTTGACGGTCGCGAAGGAACGAGAAGACCACCTGTCGCATCGGCAAAAAAGCCTGACCTTAACCTCATGCTTCCTGAAGAAGAGAAACAGGCTGCACAGATAAAAGCGGAAATCGCACCTCAGAACCGACACAAACACTTTGGGTCTTTCAAAAGTTCTCAAGCGTTGGCGCAAAGCGTGTTCGGTGCATTCAAAGCCGCTGATTGTTTGGATTTACTTGCGCAGGTACGCGCGGAATGTGGACGACCTGCATTTGGTGTGCATACCAAACTGGCTAAGATGTCTATGGAGGTGGACGTCCGTACCATGAACGAACCACGTTCCACTCAGCTGGACGTTTGTTTGGAAATGGAAGGTTATCGCGTAGCGGTCGAATGCAAGTACTGCGAGCCTGAGTTTGGAACGTGTTCCCGCGTTCGCGCTCCTAAAGCTGAGACGCCACTTTGCAGTGGCCGCTACACGCGACAACAAGGTCGGCAAGCAAGGTGTGCGCTCTCCGAGATCGGAATTACCTATTGGGACCACATTCCAAATGTTTTTGACTGGGACGCGCTGCAAGACCTGTCCCCGTGCCCGCTGTTGCCGACCTATCAGATTGTTCGCAATGTGCTTGCTGCAATTGTTGACAATGAAGGCAGCGTGCACCCGTCCAACGGACATGCAGTTTTTGTGTACGATGCTCGAAATCCGGTCTACCGCCCAGGCGGAGAGGCTGACGATCAACTTAGGTTAGCTTTGGGAGCTTGCCGTGTCCCGGGCCTTATCCGACGTGTGACTTGGCAGGAAATTGCACGGGTGTGCGCTTGTTCAGAGAACCTGGTTTGGTTGGTCTCTAACCTAGAAAGAAAGCACGGCATTCGCCCAAGCTCGGAAAACTGACTTTGCATTTTGGCCTCAAAGCGGACTAACAACATCCGACGCACAAAAAAAGCCCCCGCAAACAACGGGGGCTTTTCAATTCTAAAACGATGTCGCGCTTAGCCGCGCTCTTCGATGATCTCAACCAGATGCGGGATCTTGTTGACCATGCCGCGGACCGAAGGTGTATCCTCCAGCTCACGGGTGCGGTGCATCTTGTTCAGGCCCAGACCGATCAGGGTTGCGCGCTGTTCGGCGGGGCGGCGGATCGGAGAACCGATCTGCTTGACGACGATGGTTTTTGCCATGGTACGCTACTCCTTACGCTTCGGCTTCAGCCGGTGCTTCGTCCCGCTTGGGCAGGATGTCAGCAACTTTTTTGCCACGACGTGCGGCAACCGAACGCGGGCTCTGCTCTTTCTGCAGGCCGTTGATGGTGGCGCGGATCATGTTGTACGGGTTCTGCGAGCCCAGCGACTTGGACACAACGTCCTTGACGCCCAGCATTTCGAACACGGCACGCATCGGACCACCGGCGATGATACCAGTACCTTCAGGTGCGGTGCGCATAACCACTTTACCGGCACCGTGACGGCCCTCGATATCGTGGTGCAGGGTCCGACCTTCGCGCAGTTGCACGCGGATCATCTGACGCTTGGCTTGCTCAGTCGCCTTGCGGATGGCCTCAGGTACTTCTTTCGCTTTACCCTTGCCAAAACCGACACGGCCTTTCTGATCGCCGACAACCACCAGAGCGGCGAAGCCAAAGCGCTTACCACCTTTTACGGTTTTCGACACGCGGTTGATTGCGACCAGGCGATCTGCAAACTCCGGTGCTTCTTCACGGTCGCGGCCACGGCCCCGACGGTTTTCACGTTCTGCCATTTGGCATCCCTTTTCTCATGTGGCGCATACGGCGCCGTTTTCTTCAATCGAAGTGAACTGGAAAGCCCCCCGATCATCGAGGCAGGCGGACCCGCCTTCAAGGTGCCGAAGCCGGGCTGAAGCCCGGCCTACAGCGGTGTATCAGGTACGCCGGGCTTCAGCCCGGCACACCATCAGATCTTTAGACCGCCTTCACGCGCGGCGTCGGCAACTGCCTTCACCTTGCCGTGGAACAGGAAGCCACCACGATCGAAATAGGCCTCTTCGACGCCTGCCTTCTTGGCACGCTCGGCGATGGCCGCGCCCACTTTGGTGGCCGCTTCGACGTTGTTCTTGCCAACTACACCCAGATCTTTTTCCAGGGTCGAGGCTGCGGCCAGGGTCACGCCACGAACATCGTCGATCAGCTGAACGCTGATGTTCTTGTTCGAACGGTGAACCGACAGGCGTACACGGCCCGCGTTGACTTTGCGAAGTTTGTTCCGAACGCGCAGGCGGCGCTTCAGAAACAGGGTTCTTTTGCTGTTTGCCATTGTCTGCGTCCTTACTTCTTCTTGCCTTCCTTGCGGAAGATGAACTCGCCCTTGTAGCGGATGCCCTTGCCTTTGTACGGCTCGGGACGGCGCCATTCACGGATTTTGGCCGCGACTTCGCCCACCTGCTGCTGGTCGATACCTTCCACAACGATCTCGGTCTGCTTCGGCGCGGTGATGGTGACACCTTCCGGAGCAGTGAAATCAACATCGTGGCTGTAGCCGAGGTTCAGTTTCAGGGTGTTGCCCTGCATCTGAGCCCGGTAACCAACACCCTGGATCTCCAGCTCTTTTTTGAAGCCTTCGGTCACACCGGTTACCAGGTTGGCAACCATGGTGCGGCTCATGCCCCACTGCTGGCGGGCACGCTTGGACATGCCACGAGGGTTGATTTGCACGACGTTGTCTTCGACCGACAGCGTGACGTCATCGGTGGCGGTGAAGCTGCGGGTGCCTTTCGGACCCTTCACTTCGATGGTCTGGCCGGACACAGAGGCGGTAACGCCGCTGGGCAGCTCGACCGGTTTTTTACCAATACGAGACATTGCAGACCTCCTTAGAAGACGGTGCAGAGCACTTCGCCACCAACATTGTTGGAGCGAGCGTTTGCGTCCGACATCACACCTTTCGGAGTGCTGACAATCGACACGCCCAGACCCTGACGGACCTGCGGGATGTCATTGACGCCCATGTAGACGCGACGACCGGGTTTCGAGACCCGCTTCAGTTCGCGAATGACAGGGGTGCCTTCGTAGTATTTCAGGCTGATTTCGATGGCCGGATGACCGTTTTCACCGGTCGTCTTTTCATAGCCACGGATGTAGCCTTCGTCCGCCAGCACGTCCAGAACCCATCCGCGCAACTTGGAAGCCGGGGTGGAAACAGTGGACTTGCCGCGCATTTGCGCGTTGCGGATACGGGTGAGCATATCGCCGATAGGATCATTCATATCTATGTCTCCCTTACCAGCTCGATTTCACCATGCCGGGGATCTGACCAGCAGAACCCAGCTCGCGCAGCGCGATACGGCTGACCTTCAGCTTACGGTAGTAAGCGTGGGGACGACCGGTCAGCTGACAACGGTTGTGCAGACGGGTAGCCGAGCTGTTGCGCGGCAGTTTCGCCAGTTTCAGACGCGCTTTGAAACGCTCTTCCATCGGGCGGCTCTCGTCGTTTGCGATTTCTTTCAGCTCGGCACGCTTTGCGGCATATTTGGCCACCAGGCGTTCGCGCTTCTTCTCGCGTTCGATCATTGCTTTTTTAGCCATGTCTCTATCCTTCCGGCGCTTACGCGTTGAACGGCATGTTGAAAGCTTTCAACAGTGCCTTTGCTTCAGCGTCGGTTTTCGCTGTGGTGGCAATTACGATATCCAGGCCCCAGACCTCGTCGACCTTGTCGAAGTCGATTTCCGGGAACACGATGTGCTCTTTCATGCCCATGGCAAAGTTGCCCTGACCATCGAAAGACGGCTTCACACCGCGGAAGTCACGAATACGCGGCATCGCGATTGTGATCAGACGATCCAGGAATTCGTACATCCGGTCACCGCGCAGGGTCACTTTCGCGCCCAGCGGCATGTCTTCACGGACGCGGAAACCCGCGATCGACTTCTTCGCCTTGGTTGCAACGGCCTGTTGGCCAGCAATCGCAGTCAGATCTTCGACAGCAGCTTTTGCTTTCTTCGAGTCTTTGACGGCCTCAGCACCACACCCGATGTTCAGAACGATTTTGTCCAGCTTGGGCAGCTGCATGTCGTTCTTGTAGCCGAACTCTTCTTTCAGAGCGGCACGGATGGTTTCAACGTACTGAGCTTTCAGACGCGGGGTGTAGGTTGCGGAATCAAGCATCGATCACGTCCCCTGTGGTCTTGGCGAAGCGGACCTTCTTGTCACCTTCCATGCGGAAGCCAACGCGGGTTGCTTTGCCGTTTTTGTCCAGCAGCGCCAGGTTCGACAGTTGGATCGGGTTTGCCTGGGGCAGACGACCACCTTGCGAAGTTTGCGACTGACGGGTGTGACGGATGGCAATGTTGATGCCTTCGACAACAGCTTTACCGGCTTTGGGGTCAACCGAGGTGATAGTCCCCTCTTTGCCCTTGTCCTTGCCGGCCAGCACGACGACCTTGTCGCCTTTGCGGAGTTTAGCAGCCATGATTACAGCACCTCCGGAGCCAGCGAGATGATTTTCATGAAGTTCTTGCCGCGCAGTTCACGAACAACGGGGCCAAAGATACGGGTACCGACGGGCTCGTTGTTGTTGTTCAGGATGACGGCGGCGTTGCGATCGAAACGGATCGCGGTGCCGTCTTCGCGACGGACTTCCTTGGCGGTGCGCACGACGACGGCCTTACGGACGTCCCCTTTCTTTACGCGGCCGCGCGGGATGGCTTCCTTCACCGAGACGACAATGATGTCGCCAACGGAGGCGTATTTACGCTTGGAACCACCCAGGACCTTGATGCACTGAACTCGGCGTGCGCCGGAGTTGTCAGCGACATCCAGATTGGTCTGCATCTGGATCATGTGGTTTCTCCCGACCTGTGGGGGCTGCTCTTGTTAAATCCCCCAGGGTTTCGACAAATGGGAAAATCCCGGAAGCTTACGCTTCCAGAACTTCCCAGCGTTTCGTCTTCGATTTCGGCGCGCATTCGATGATGCGGACTGTGTCGCCGACCTTGAAGGCGTTCTTTTCATCGTGAGCCCGGTATTTCTTGGACTTACGGATGGTTTTCTTCAGAACCGGATGCGTAAAGCGGCGCTCGACGGATACGGTTACGGTCTGTTCGTTGGCGTCGCTGGTCACGGTACCTTGCAGGATACGCTTGGGCATCTGATTACTCCTCGGATGCCGCTGCAGCGGCCTTTTCGTTCAGAATGGTTTTGACACGGGCAGCATTGCGGCGGGCCGCTTTGATACCAGCAGTGTTTTCCAGCTGACCGGTTGCCTGTTGAAAGCGCAGGTTAAAGCTTTCTTTCTTCAGGTTGGCCAGTTCCTCGCGGAGCTGGTCCGGGGTCTTGTCACGCAGTTCTTGGGCGTTCATCGCCTTTTTCCTTTGCTCAAAACACCAGAAGGCCCCCTGACAGGGTCACCTTGGACCTGGTGGATGAATGATAGACATACGAATCGCCCGACAACGCCGGGAGATCGCAAGATGCCGCTCTATAGGGGGTTAGGGGTTTAGTGGCAAGAGGAAGTTTGGTGGTTTGAGAAAACGAGGCCAAGCGGCCTTGGTTATGCCTCTTCGGAGCTTTCAATCAAGGGATCAATATCCCTTTCGCCAGTAAGGGCTTCTAGAGCAAATTTCGCTGCTCTTTGCACGGTTCTTTTTCCCTCTGAATACCCGTCCTCAAATCCCAGAATAAGCCCGCAAAGCAGATTGTGTAGATCGTCCAATTTGGTGATCTTCGTACCACTAATTTCTATCAACTTGTGCTTCAAATCAGCTTGATCCATTTCCTCACCAGACCACTCAGCATACCACACCTCCCATGCCCCGCTTTTTGTTTCTTTGGGCTCCATGACGTAATAGCTGTCAAAGTCGTAGTTAAACTGCTGATCGTAGACGACGACTTTGGTGTCGTAAGCTTCAATCCAGTGCCGAAGGACTTTTGGTTCTTTCATGGAGTGCTCTCAATTCTTCTCTTTGTAGTCGTACAATTGCGCGGGTAGGCCCTCTTCCTCTAAAACCTTTTGGGCTCCGCCCGTTCGCCCCTCAATCGCTCCACTGGAGCGATTGCCGCTGCGCGGACCGGGGCTCACTCCCATTTGTAGTTAAAGCTAACACTGATCCGTTCGTCCTCTGCCATATTTATCGGCACCTCGTGGCGCAGCCAGCTTTCCCACAGCAACACATCCCCGACCTGTGGCTTCATATAGATGAACGGCTGCAAGTCGCGCCGCCCGCCTTTGATCCTCGTCGGCGCGGCCATCATGCGGCCTGAGCGAGGGTCTTCCAGTTTCAGCGCACTCGCCCCTTCGGGCATCGCCACATAGGTCGTGCCTGAAATCACACTGTGCGGATGCAAGTGGCTGGAATGCATCCCGCCCTCGGGCAGGATGTTGATCCACAGGTCTTCCAGCTTTAGCTGTCCTTCGCCCAGATCAAACTCCAGATCCTTGGCAAAGGCCGCCACGTGCTGGTCCAACGCGGTCACCAGATCGGCGAAGATCGGGAACCGCCAGGGCAGATCGGTCAGCGAGGCATAGCTGGTGTAGCCGGGATAGCCGTTTTCCTCGCACCATTCCTGCCCGGCCTCATCATCCTCGGCGATGACAAGGCAGGAGCTTTCCAACTCCTCTGCGTCGATCTTGGGATCGAACTCGGACAAAGCTGCGCGATAGAGACGGGTAACGAAGAGTGATTCAATCTGTGCCATGCCCCGGCTATAGCCCAGCGGGGACATAAGCGCGAGACCAGCCGCCCCAGAAAAGCGGCTGGTCGGGTGCGACTCAATAGAAGTAACGAAGCCAGATATAGACGTTGGCGATCATCAGGGTCAGGATCATGATCGGGAATGCCATGATCGCGAATTTGACGAAACCGATGGGCTGTTTGGCTTTCTCTGCAAAGGCTGCAACGGTCAGGTTCGCGCTGGCACCCAACAGGGTCCCGTTGCCACCCAAACAGGCACCCAGAGCCAGCGACCACCACAAGGGCTCGATCACATCCGGGCCGCCGAAAGTGTCGGCAGTGGATTCGATCAGCGGGATCATCGTGGCGACAAAGGGAATGTTGTCCAGAATAGCCGACAGGATGCCCGACGCCCAAAAGATGAAGAACGCGGTCCACATCATGTCACCTTCGGTCAGTTCCAGCACCTTCTGGCCAAAGAACTCCAGCAGCCCCACATGCTCGACACCTGCGACAATCACGAACAAGCCGCCGAAGAAGAAAATCGTGATCCATTCGACCTCACCAAAAATATGGTGCACGGACTCGGATTGTTCTTCGCCGCTTTGGTGACCGTAGGCCAGCAGCATCAACAGCCCGGCCCCAGCCAGCGCGGAAGTCCCCGGCTGGATGCCGTAGCTATGGCCCAGCGTAAAGCCCAAAAGAACCAGCGCCAAAACGGACAGCGATTTGATCATCAGGCTAACATCCGTGATCGCCTCGTCCTCGTTGAACCGCATTATCTTTTCGCTGGCCGACTTGGGAATGGCGGCCAGAGTGCGCCGGTTCATCAGGTAAATGATCCCGGTCAGAACAACCAGACAGATGGCGGAAATCGGCGCCAGGTTCACCACGAATTCGTTGAAACTCAGCCCGGCGGCAGAGCCGATGATGATGTTGGGCGGGTCACCGATCAGGGTCGCTGTCCCCCCCACATTCGACGCCAGAATTTCGGCGAAGAAGAACGGAAATACAGGTGTCTCCAACGCGTCGGTAATCAGCAAGGTGATCGGGGCGATCAACAGGACGGTCGTCACGTTGTCCAGCAGGGCCGAGAACACGGCGGTGATCAGGGTCAGCATAATCAGGATACCCGTCGGGTTGGCCTTGACCACCTTGGCGGCCTTGATCGCGACGTACTGGAACAAGCCGCATTTACTGGTGATACCCACAATCACCATCATGCCGATCAACAGGGCCAGCGTGTTGGCGTCTACCCCTGCCACGGCCTGTTCCTGATTGAGGATGCCAAAAAGCACCATCAAAGAGGCCCCAAGCATGGCCAGAATTGCGCGATTAACTTTCTCGGTAATCAGGACAGCATAAACAGCAATCAAAATACCGGTGGCGATCCACAGAGGATCAATTCCCAACAGTTGAGGGACAGAGAACGCGTGTTCTCCATGCGAAACGGAATGGTCGGTCAAGGGTCTGATCCGGAATTAGGGGTTAACTTAGCGCGTGGTCAATCAGCGAGTTGGGGCTGACTGTGCCCACAAAACGATTGGTATCCGGCTCAACAAGGAAGACGTGGCGCTTGAATTTATGGATCAGGAAGATGCCTTCCATCACCGGAGTGTCGGGCGCGGTCACCGGAATATTTGTCGGTTCCGACATATGATCCCCAACCCGTTCTTCATTCAGACGCTTAATCTGCTCTCCGAAATCCTCTTTGGTCAGACTCATGAAGCTGAGACTGGAAATTGGCACCCGCGATGTTTCAGAACTGACACCAATCCGGGCGGCTTGCGGCAGGATCATCTTGATCAGCGTCGGGGCGGTAAACACACCCTGAAAACTTCCATCGTCGGAAACCACCGGCAAGAACCGAGCGCGGCTGTCGCGAATGATCTCAAACGCTTTTGCGACGCTATCATCAGGGTGAATTGTCTTCTGGTTTTCGGGTGGGACCATGACGTCCCTGCAAGTAAGGCCCATTCGTGCTCTCGGTTTTTCAGCGGGTGTCAAAGCCAGGGTTTTATGCGCGCTCAAACCATGTTGATGGATTGAACTGCCCAAGCTCTGATCGGGAATAAGTGTGCGGGCTTCTTTTCACCTGACAGAAGAATTTGCCACCCCTGAGGTGCATGTTTTTTGCAATGCCGGTATTGAATTTCGGAAACGACCCACTATCGCGCCCGCAAACCGCCAAAACGTAAAAGCCCCCGCCGAGTATTCGGCAGGGGCCATGTTCTTTGGGTTTCCCCGGGCTGTTTACCAGTCTTCGCGAACCACGACGCGGGTCTTGATCGGCAGCTTCATCGCGGCCAGGCGCAGGGCCTCACGTGCGATGTCATCATTGACGCCGTCGATTTCGAACATCACGCGGCCAGGCTTGACTTTGCAGGCCCAGCGGTCGACCGAACCTTTACCTTTACCCATACGAACTTCGATCGGCTTGGCCGTGACCGGAGTGTCGGGGAAGATGCGGATCCAGACACGACCCTGACGCTTCATGTGACGCGTCATGGCACGACGTGCAGCTTCGATCTGGCGTGCGGTTACACGCTCAGGCTCAAGAGCTTTCAGGCCGTAGGTGCCAAAGTTCAGATCAGAGCCGCCTTTGGCGAGACCCTTGATCCGGCCTTTGTGCATCTTGCGGAATTTAGTACGCTTTGGTTGAAGCATATCTTTCCCTCCTTAGCGACGACCGCCACCAGCACCACGAGGTGCAGGGCCGTCCTGGAGTTCCTGTGCTTTACGGTCACGTGCCTGCGGATCGTGCTCCATGATCTCACCTTTGAAGATCCAGACCTTGATCCCGATGATCCCGTAGGGGGTCATCGCTTCGGCATGTGCGTAATCGATGTCGGCACGCAGAGTGTGCAGAGGCACGCGGCCTTCGCGGTACCACTCGGTCCGTGCGATTTCGGCGCCGCCCAGACGACCAGCAACGTTCACCCGGATACCCAGGGCGCCCATACGCATGGCGTTCTGAACCGAGCGCTTCATTGCGCGACGGAACGAAACACGACGTTCCAGCTGCTGAGCAATGGACTCGGCAACCAGCTGCGCGTCAAGCTCGGGCTTGCGCACTTCGACGATGTTCAGGTGCAGTTCGCTGTCGGTCATGCGAGCAAGCTTTTTGCGCAGAACTTCGATGTCCGCACCTTTCTTGCCGATGATGACACCGGGACGTGCAGTGTGGATCGTAACGCGGCACTTCTTGTGCGGACGTTCGATGATCACACGGGCAACACCGGCCTGCTTGCACTCTTTGTTGATGAACTCACGGATCTTGAGGTCTTCCAGCAGAAGATCACCGTAGTCCTTGGTGTCGGCGTACCAGCGGCTGTCCCAGGTGCGGTTGACCTGCAGGCGCATGCCGATCGGATTTACTTTATGACCCATTAGGCTTGCTCCTCAACTTGACGCACCTTGATGGTGATCTCCGAGAACGGCTTCATGATCTTGCCGAAACGACCACGGGCCCGCGGACGACCGCGCTTCATGACCAGGTTCTTGCCAACCCATGCTTCGGCGACGATCAGCTCGTCAACGTCCAGGTTGTGGTTGTTTTCAGCATTCGCGATTGCGGATTGCAGGCACTTCTTGACGTCCTGCGCGACACGCTTGTTGCTGAAAGTCAGGTCGGTCAGAGCCTTCTCAACTTTCTTGCCGCGGATCATTTGCGCAACCAGGTTCAGTTTCTGCGGGCTGGTGCGAAGCATGCGGGTTTTCGCCATTGCTTCGTTTTCAGCCACGCGGCGGGGGTTCTTTTCCTTGCCCATGACTTACTTCCGCTTCGCTTTTTTGTCTGCGGCGTGGCCATAATAGGTGCGGGTCGGCGAGTATTCACCGAACTTCTGACCGATCATGTCTTCCGAGACGTTGACGGGAATATGCTTCTGGCCGTTGTACACACCAAAGGTCAGACCCACGAACTGGGGCAGAATGGTGGAACGACGCGACCAGATTTTGATGACTTCGTTGCGGCCCGACTCGCGCGCTGCTTCGGCTTTTTTCAGCACGTAAGCATCGACGAAAGGACCCTTCCAAACAGAGCGAGACATGGATTAACGTCCCTTCTTCTTGGCGTGCCGCGAGCGGATGATCAGCTTCTGGGACGCTTTGTTCTTGTTGCGGGTACGCTTACCCTTGGTGTCCTTACCCCACGGTGTAACCGGTGTACGGCCACCCGAGGTACGACCTTCACCACCACCGTGCGGGTGGTCGATCGGGTTCATTGCAACACCACGAACCGACGGACGAACGCCCTTGTGACGCATACGACCGGCTTTACCGAGGTTCTGGTTGCTGTTGTCGGGGTTGGACACGGCACCAACGGTGGCCATGCATTCCTGACGGACAAGACGCAGTTCGCCCGAGCTCAGACGGATCTGAGCGTAGCCACCATCGCGGCCAACGAATTGCGCGTAAGTACCGGCCGCACGTGCGATCTGACCGCCTTTGCCAGGCTTCATCTCGATGTTGTGGACGATGGTACCGATGGGCATACCCGAGAACGGCATTGCGTTGCCCGGCTTGATGTCAGCCTTGGCGGATGCCACGACTTTATCACCAACAGCCAGACGTTGCGGAGCCAGGATATATGCCTGCTCGCCGTCTTCGTATTTTACCAGTGCGATGAATGCGGTCCGGTTCGGGTCATATTCGATCCGCTCGACGGTTGCCGCGACATCAAATTTGTTCCGTTTGAAGTCAACGATCCGGTAGAGACGCTTTGCGCCACCACCGCGGCGGCGTGAAGTGATCCGTCCGGTGTTGTTCCGGCCGCCCGATTTGGTCAAACCCTCAGTGAGAGACTTGACCGGACGTCCTTTCCAAAGCTCCGAACGGTCGATCAGCACCAGCCCGCGCTGGCCCGGCGTCGTCGGCTTGTACGACTTGAGTGCCATGCTTTCTGTCTTCCGTTTAGCAAGTGCAGGGGGTTTCCCTGCTATGTGATAGGCCCCCGTAGGTGCCAAGGGTATAGGGCCCCGAAGGTCCCCGGTTACAAATATCAGAGGCCCCGGAACGAATCCGAGGCCGCAAGACTGGGAGCGTGTAACAGGGTTGGGGGTGGGTGGCAATAGGGTGAGAAAAGATTAACCGTCCAAAAGCCTTTTCAAGTCGAGCGCAACCTCACCGCCCTCCTTAGTCCCGAGCAAAAGGTTAGGTGAAAGCTTCAACTGTTGATGAATCAGCGCCTTGAGTTGTTTAACAAGTTTCTTTCCCTTGATTGAGCCGGCGTAATGGTAGTCTAGCTCCTTTCGGGCATCTTCCAGAGAAGGAGTGCCAGCCCCTCCCGGATAGAATTTTTCATCTTTGTTTATTTGAGATCGTTTCGTCTTAAACGCATTCGCATCTTTCGCAGCGCACCACGCTTCTGCCAAGCAATCCTCGGCCTGGTCCTCGTCAATTTCCAGCGCTGAAATGAGATGTTCGCGCGTACAAAAATAGCCCTCTACGTCCGATGGTTCTGTGATCCACAGATCGCACCCGCTTCCTATGAACTTTCCAGTAAGAATATCTTTTTCGGCTTGGAGCATAAAGTCAGCGTCCCTATGAACAACCAATTTAGACAATCCTAGCATCGCTTTGAGTGCTTTGGCCCCATCCGCCGTAGGCAGATTTGTGACGCCAAACACGGGCCATATCGCGGTTTTCTTACTGTGATCCGGCCATTGATCGAGAATAGCTTGCAACAATGGGGTGTTTTTGTCCTCTGTCACAATCAGCGTACTGCGATCTAGAAGACCCCAGCCCATTTTCCCTCGAATAGTGTCGGAGTCTTGTGCAACTCCACCGCCCGTTAACCAAGCTAGTTTCACCTTGTCCGAAGATGTCCGAATGACATGCGGACTGTGAGTAGTGAGAATTACTTGAGTGGAAAATTCAACCGCTGCTTCCTCAATCGCGCGTATGAGTTTTTCTTGCCTATCGGGGTGGAGGTGTGCGTCCGGCTCATCTATGAGCAAAATAGATGGGCGAAACAGGACCAAATACGAAAAAATCTGTACAACTTGCAGGACTCCCGTTCCAGCCAACTCGAGCGGAGACCAATACTCGCTATGCATCTTCTCTGTATTTATAGTCGCTTGAATATCAAAATGATCTCCCTCATCAAAATTTATCCGAAGTTTGGTCGGCCCTAGCACTTTTGAAACCCAGCTTTCTAAGGTCTCAAAATCCTCAAGGCTTGATTGAGAAATCAGCAGGAGGATATTTCTCAAGACACTGTTTGCGTCGCCGCTTGCCGCACTTCTAAACACAGGCTGTCGGCTTTTCTTTTCCTCGCTTGATGGAATGCCAGCAAGACCAGGAATATAGGCCGTGAACGGGTGTACCCGGTTTGACAACTCAGCGTAAAGCTGTGACGGAAGCTTGCTTTCTTGGCGCAGGTCGATCTGAATTGCATCGTTACGACCTCGCTTGATTGGAATCCGTCCTAATAAGTGAGTTTCTGAATCCTCGTATTCCAAAGAAACAAAAACAGAGACGTTGTCTTGTTCGCCGCGGCCTTCTCTCAATTCTCTGTTATGTCCGACTACCTTGGCGTCTAGTGTCGGGTAGTAGTCAAGCGATTGAACTGCGACACTACGGGCTTGGTTGTTTTGAATTTTACTGTCTGCGACACATCGGCAAGCCCAGTGCAAAGCTTGAAGAAATGAAGACTTACCTGAGCTATTTTGACCGACCAGAATCGTTACATCGGCAAGTTCGACGCGTGCATTTTTAATCGCTTTAAAGTTTTCAACGGAAACGGCGCTAATTCGCAAAATTTCTGCCTCGTAAACACTTAGTTCCCGAGAGCTATCATTCTCAGGCGACCCCTGCAAACTGACATCAACAGGAAATCTCGGCAATGACTTGTATTTCCCAAACAAAAAAACCCCCGCTTTCGCGGGGGCCTTTATCTCTCTCCAAAGACGGGTTCGATCAGAGACCGGTGCTCACGTCGATGGTGTTACCCTCTTCCAGGGTCACATATGCTTTTTTGACGTCTTTCCGACGACCCAGCTGGCCGCGGAACCGCTTGACCTTGCCTTTGGTCACGGTGGTGTTCACCGCTTTGACCTTCACACCAAACAAGGCTTCAACAGCCTCTTTGATCTGCGGCTTGTTGCTGTCGATCGCCACTTCAAAGACAACCGCGCCATTCTCAGATGCCATGGTCGACTTTTCGGTGATGATCGGCTTGCGGATCACGTCGTAATGTTCTGCCTTCGCGCTCATTTCAGACGAGCCTCCAGTGCTTCGACAGCCGCTTTGGTGAGCACCAGAGTGTCACGCTTGAGGATGTCATAGACGTTTGCGCCCATCGACGGCAGGATATCCAGACCTTCGATGTTCTTCGACGCTTTCAGGAACCCTTCGTTCACGGTCGCGCCGTCGATGACCAGAGCGCGTTTCCAGCCCAGGTTTGCAACCTGTTTGGCCAGTGCAGCGGTCTTGCCTTCGGCTTCGGCGTTCTCGATCACAACCAGTTCACCTGCTTTGGCCTTGGCCGACAGAGCGTGGCGCAGGCCAAGCTTGCGGAACTTCTTCGGCAGGTCGTGGCCGTGCGAACGCGGGGTCGGGCCCTTGTACACACCACCCTTACGGAAGATCGGCGCGTTGCGGTCACCATGGCGTGCGCCACCGGTACCCTTCTGGCGATAGATCTTCTTGGTCGAGTAGCTGGTTTCCGAGCGGGTCTTGACCTTGTGGGTGCCGGCCTGCGCGTTGTTGCGCTGCCAACGGACCACACGGTGCAGGATGTCCGCGCGCGGCTCGAGGCCGAACAGGTCTGCATCCAGCTCGATGTTGCCGGCTTTGCCGCCGTCCAGTTTGATTACATCAAGTTTCATGCTTCACCACCTTCCGCGGGAGCTTCTTCCGCAGGTGCTTCAGTTGCGGCACCTTTTACGGCTGCCGGGAAAGGCAGGCCTTCGGGTGCTTTCTTCTTGACGGCGTCCTTGACGGTGACCCAGCCCGATTTCGGTCCGGGAACGGCGCCTTTGATGAAGACCAGGTTCCGGTCGGCGTCGGTTTTGACGACTTCCAGGTTCTGAGTGGTGACACGGGCAGCACCCATGTGACCGGCCATCTTCTTGCCTTTGAAAACCTTGCCCGGGTCCTGACACTGACCCGTTGAGCCGTGCGAACGGTGGCTGATCGACACACCGTGCGAGGCGCGCAGACCACCGAAGTTGTGGCGCTTCATCGCACCAGCAAAGCCTTTACCGATCGAGGTACCCGAAACGTCAACCTTCTGACCTTCCAGGAAGTGTTCTGCCGAAATCTCGGCACCCACTTCGATCAGGCCATCTTCGGAGACGCGGAACTCGGCCAGCTTACGCTTGGGCTCGACCTTTGCAGCGGCATAGTGACCGCGCATAGCTTTCGAGGTGCGTTTTGCCTTGGCAGCACCGGCGCCCAGCTGAACGGCGGTGTAACCGTCTTTGTCAGCGGTACGCTGTGCAACGACCTGCAGGTTGTCCAGGTGAAGAACGGTCACAGGGATCTGCTTGCCGTCTTCCATGAACAGGCGGGTCATGCCAACTTTTTTTGCGATAATACCAGAGCGCATAATCTATACCCTCCGATCTTACGACTGCAGCTTGATCTCGACATCCACACCAGCAGCGAGGTCGAGCTTCATCAGCGCGTCAACGGTCTGGGGGGTCGGATCAACAATGTCCAAGAGACGCTTGTGCGTGCGGATCTCGAACTGGTCGCGGGATTTCTTGTCAACGTGAGGGCCACGGAGAACCGTGAACTTCTCAATCTTGTTCGGCAGCGGGATCGGGCCGCGCACGTTCGCGCCGGTCCGCTTGGCAGTGTTGACGATCTCTTGCGTGCTGGCATCCAGAACGCGATAGTCAAATGCCTTCAGCCGAATACGGATGTTTTGGCTTTGCATAGATACAGCCTTTTATCAGGCGTTGAGGTTGAGAGGAGGACAGACGCGCATCGCCAACCCTCATCGAACCCAAAAGGCGGGAATCACCCCGCCTCTATTCGCAATGAGCGAACTCGCGCGTACTACAGGGGGAACGCAGATGTGGCAAGGGGTAAACTGAAATTGGCCCAGCTCAGTTATTCAGCGGTTCAGGAACAGGGATCACGCTAACTCGCGGACTGGTCGTTTCGCGTTTTCCGCGCAACCCCTAAGCCTTTTAGCCAGTATCGAAGCTGTTTGATCGGCCGTTCAAAATAATGTGCGAAAACAATGCCAACCGCAATTGATCCAAACAAAAGTATCAAATCTCTACCGACGAAATCGGCGAGAGTTGCGTCCAACAGATGTAAAGCCGGGTAGTGGGTTACGTAGATCGAAAAACAAGCCCCGGCCAACCATCGAACTTGAATTGCTCCAGGTACGCTCTTGGGGTTTACGATCGCTATTCCGGCAACGAACATCGAAGTGTAAATTCCGATTAAGAAATTCCATATGAACTCGTCCGAAAATCCAAGAACAGCGCGGGCATCCACGACACCCAACATCGCAGCCGTCTTGGACGCGAAAAACTCTGGGATGCCCACGATATGTCCAACCAGATAGAAAATCGGACCCAGAATGATCAAAGCCCAACCGAAATGGACGCTTTTTCGCGCAGGGCCGCCGGACTTTAACCAGTGCCAAAGGGCGACACCCATTACCCAAGCAGGCATCAGAAGCAATACGTCCAGCCCAACTATCGTGGCAATAGCCGCCAGGATCGCGACGCTGACCAAACCCTTGGTGAAAACCGCCAAACCAAACAAAACATAATATGCCGCTTCATAGCTAAGCGACCACAGCGGACCATTTGTGCCAAGGCGCAGACGACCGAAAGCGGACCATTCGTTTGAAAACGTCAGGCCGCGCAGGAAGAATTCAGTTGGAGGGTGCCATTCATAGAATGGTGCCGGGTAAGCACTTCTATCTATCAGCAAACCATAGGTATCAAAAATCAATGTCAACACCATGGCTGGAACCATGACTGAAAACAGGCGTGTCAGGCGATTGAAAGCAAAACGGGATGCTGTAGCATCTCGATCTGCAGCGTAGGCTATAACACAACCCGAAATGACAAAAAAAACGATGACAGCGTCACTACCGACATTCCAGTCGCGTAGGTAGACATATTTCGTCCCTGTAAAGCGCGGATACGCGAGATGGGACAAGACCACGATCAGTGTCGCAGCGACCCGTAGAACATCTAGCCAGAGGGATAATCCGCGCGTCATTCCTTTACTTTCGCCTCGTCAAAATTGTCTTGGGAAGTGGATTTGAACTTGACCCCGGTCGCTTCTTCGAAACTTTCGACAAAGGGACGAAGGATGGCTTCCTTCAATGTCCCATGAGGTTGTGCAATCGGATTGCCCTTGGCGTCTGCAAGTCCAAATTCAAGGTCCTCTTGGCCGTCCGGGATGTACAGTGTCCCAAACATCCAATCCCAAAACGCAAAGACTTCGCCATAATTTTTGTTGAAGTGCTTCTTCGCTCTGGAGTGATGAATCTGATGTTGAGCGGGAGAGATAAAAATATGTTCCAGTACAGGACCGTAGCTTAGCCAAACGTGACTGTGTCGGAAGTTCGCGCCCAGTATGTTGAACACGAAATACCCTGCATTGGCGCCACCGATAGTCAGCAAGTCAATTTTCCCAATTAACAAGTACAGAACAAGAGCTTGAACCGTGCCCAGTCCGAAACTGAAAATCACGTTGCGGATCAGAATAAAGACTGGGTGATTTCGATTGGCAGTAAGCGGTGTCAACACCTCGGCCGAGTGATGCAGGGCATGGAACGGCCATAGTAGGCGGCTTTCATGGTGAATATAGTGCGCCCAATATTTACAGAAATCCTTCGTAAGGATCACAATCAGCGTTGCCAGCGCGCTTCGTCCCCAGGTGACATCAAGCGGCTGAAACGACGAACCGCCAAGTGCAACGAGTTCATTCAACACAAATACCGCAACGACCGGAGTGATCAACGTAGCACCGAATAGACCTAGCGCGCCCAAAAATAGATTAATCACAAATACTTGAATATCCATAAGATTTGAGCGGTGAAAATAGACTTCACGTGGCAACAAAAACTGTGTGAAGCTCGAAGGCCGGCCACGGTACGCCCAAATTGCATAAGACAAAACAACGGTGCAGCACAAGTAAAAGACCGCCAGACGCGATTCATAGCTTGTGGCATACCATCCCAACGAGCTCCAAACCTTGTTTATTAAATCCAACCGCGATCTCCCTCGATGGAACAGCTATGCGCGTGCCCGAGCTTTCAATATCGCCAATCTGAACCCGAAATATGCCAAATTGTCGGCAAAATACGTCAAATTTTAAGAGCATCTAGCTGACACAAGTCGGAACCGGCTTCGAACTCCCTTCCCAAAGCAGATTTCATCAGAGGCATTGCCGAATGCACAATGAAAAAGGCCGCCCCCTTTGGGACGGCCTTCTTTAGTTTATCACCGTGTTGCTCTCGGCAGATTTTCCTTTGGAAAATCGCCTGCCGCAACCAGGCGTGGCAAGCGCGCCTTACTCGATGATTTTCGACACACTTTTTTGTGCGGCT
>NZ_JBQFQF010000007.1:0-237151 GCF_056536745.1 Ruegeria sp. CJ2 | reverse complement strand
CCCACAGTGCATTGGGCTATCGCCCGCCAGCACCTGAAACCATCATCCCAATGGATTACAGGCCGACGATGCACTAACAATCAATTTGGACCAGTCAGATGAGGCTGCTCATCCCAGCACCGCCAATCCGCCATACCGGCGCGCCTGGACTTCGAAGGCGAGGAAGCGGCGCAGAAAGGACTGGCTGAGCCCCTTGGGGACAGGGGGTCCAAAGAGCGTGGTCCAGGTGGCGATCAGCGCCGCCCGGTCCATCGCTTCGATCTCGCTGATTGTTGGATCGGTCATGTCGCGGCTGGCTTGGCGGTGATCTTGTAGGTTGCGGTTCCACCATCGGCATCGGGCGGCAGGCGGTCGATCTTGTAACCGGCCTTGCGCAGGGTGCTGAGCGCGGCGCGCACCGAAAGGGGTCGCCAGCCGGTGGCTTTCTGCAAGGCGATCAGATCGGCGCCAGCCTTGCGGGCCAGCATGCGGCGTACGAGCGCCGACTTGGTTTCCGGCTTCGATTTGGTTGTAAGATTTGGCATCCTGGTCTCCTCGGATATGCGGATCGGCACCCTGCCGGTCCTACCGAGCCACGCCCGAACCCCGGGCGCGAGACCAATGACGCTCTGTTCGGAACAGAAGTCCAGTCGAAAGGGCGCGAGCACTTGAGGACCTTATAAGCGTTTGTCAACCAACGATAATTTTCCTTGACGCAGGAGGTTCTTTGGCGCAATGTTAATGCCAACCCGTCGCAGAAGGAAGCTTGCGACCACCGACCCGTAACCCAAGAGGTGCGCAGAGTGTCGGCTGGTGTAACAGCTTCCCGCGATGTATCCCCAGCCTGTCTCTCGTGCCTCGGCCCAAGCCAAGGAGGCACGGCTGTGAAAGATCAAGAACACTCCAAGTCCGACGCAGCAGATGTCGGTAATCAAGCGACTGCAGGTCCGTCACGCGACCCGCAGGTTGCGCTCCAGAACGACCCGTTTCGTGAATTCCTGTTTGTTTGGATCGCGGTCGACCTTATCGACGCGGCGCCTCGCCGTGTGCGTCGCGGGCGTTTGAGGCCCAGTACCAACAACGGCCTGTCCCTGCCGGCGGTAACATCATACGGCCGGAGTGGTTCGGCGCTGCGCAAGTCAGCCTCTGCCGCGCAGACAGATAGAAATACACAGCGTACAAAACTGCATTCTTGGGGAAATGACAGCCCTTCAACGAGATCGTGCTCAAGTAACTTGTTCGAAAACTATTCGAAGAGTGCAATCCTCAGACCACGCATGCTCGTCAACTAGACCCCAGAGTTTGCGACACATCCACTAACGGTCAAAAGAACAGTTGACGGATGGGAAACTCACAGCGCAAGGTGGTCCGAGCTACCTGCGTTTAAGTTTATTTAGTTGTTGTTTGTATAGGAGTGGGTATGCCTGCCGATGACTCGGGTTTTGCGGACCACGAGGATGCGAAACCAAAAGTAACCTGGCTGGAACAAAGTTTGTGGAAGGCCATCTCTAACTCTCCGGCCGAACACAAGTCAGGGACAGCAGGCTGGTTGAGCGCGTGGCTTGGCATACTAGCGTCGCGTATTGGAAACGTGCGCGTTGGGGCTTTGTTTGAGCTAGATGGCAACGCACTGAATGCCGTAGTTGAATACCCTGAAGGCGCTGTGCCGCCGACAGCCCTTACTCTGGAGGTTCACAGGGCTGTCAAGGCGGGAACCGGTGTCGCGACCACGCTTGAAGGCGACGGTGCCATTGCGGTTTGTGCATTGCCGATTGAATTTGATGGCGGTGCGAAATGGGTGTTGGCACTGGCACTTGCCGACGCAACTCAGGACCGTATCCGCGTTACTCTTCGTGAGATGCAGTGGTCAGCCGCCTGGCTGCGCGAGCAGGAATGGGCGAAAGCGGCAGGCAATTCGAATGCCTCTCTTGAGCGGTTGCGAATGGCGACCGAGGCGTTGGTCGCCGCGCTTGATCGCACGCGATTTGTCGAAGCTGCGATGACAACTGTCACGGAACTGGCCCGGCGGTTCGACTGTGACCGTGTTTCGATCGGGTTCTCAAAACGCCGACGTCAGAAGATTGTCGCAATCTCTCACGCGGCGCGATTTGCGGAACGCATGCAGATTGTTCAACTTGTTCAATCCGCTATGGAAGAGGCCTGCGATCAGCGTATGGCGATGATCTTTCCCAGTCAGGATCAAGCGCCTTATCAGCGCGCGCATGAGGTCTTGTCGCGCAAACTGGGCTCTTCTCAGATACTAAGCATACCGATGCTGTCGGGTGATCGGATCTATGGTGCGGTGACGATGGAGCGATCAGGCGACGCGTTTACGCAGGAGAATGTCGAGGCCCTGCAGACCATCGCTGCAATGGTCGGTCCGGTGTTGGAAGAAAAGCGGCTGAATGATCGCTGGTTATTGTGGAAAGTCCTGGAAACACTTGGGCGACAATTGAAGTTCACGCTCGGACCGACGCATTTCACCCGAAAGATCGTACTGCTTGTTGCTGCCGCTATTGTCGGATTTTTCTGGTGGGCCACCGCCCCGTACAAGGTGACAGCGGATGCGGCGATTGAAGGAACGGTTCGCCGGGCTTTGGTCGCGCCTTTTGACGGGTTTATCCTGACGGCAGACGTGCGCGCCGGTGACGCTGTCGCTAAGGGTCAGGTGCTTGCAAAACTGGATGATGCGGATCTGGCGCTAGAACGGCTGCGTTGGGTGACCGAGCGGCAGCAGTATGAATTAAGCTATGAAGACGCGTTGGGGCAGCGGCTTAGGGCCGACGCAGCGCTTGCAAAGATCGGGATCGAGCAGGCTGAAGCTCGGGTGGCGCTGATCGACGCCGAACTGGAACGCACGACGATCCGCGCACCCTTCGACGGGCTGGTGATCTCGGGCGATCTTTCGCAATCTATCGGAACTGCCGTGTCCAGAGGGGATCTGATTTTCGAGATCGCGCCGCTAGACCACTACCGGGTCGTTCTCGAGGTGGACGAAACCCAAATCGCAGAAATTGAACCCGGTCAGCATGGTGAGTTGATTGTGGCGTCTCTGGCTAACGAAATATTTGAAGTGAGAGTGTCCAAAGTCACGCCAGTTGCACGTGTGGTCGATGGGCGAAACGTCTTTGAGGTCGACGCGCTGGTCGAAGGAAACTCGTCACGATTGCGCCCGGGCATGGAGGGTATTTCAAAGATAAACATAGAAGAGCGCCGCCTGATTTCGATCTGGACCCGACAGTTCACGGACTGGGTGCGTATGGCGCATTGGCGTTGGTTCGGGTGACATGGAAACACTCGAAAGCTCCTCCTGGCATCGCGTTGCCGATCTGAAACCACGGTTTCGACCGCATGCCGATATTCACCGGCATGTTTATCGGGGGCATGTCTGGCATATCGTTCAGGATCATCAATCCGGTCGGTATTTCCGGATTTCGCCTGCCGCCTATCATCTGGTTTCGCAGATGAATGGGATGCGAACGGTCGAAGAGATCTGGCGAAATGCCGGGCAACGATGGGGGACTGACAGACCAACGCAGGACGAAACGATACGGCTGATTGCGCAACTGGGGCAGGCGGACCTGCTGGTCGAGGGCGCGCCGACGGATATCAGCGCAATTGCACGCCGGGCCGAGATCGGACGCAGCCGGGATATGCTCGCCAGGATCAAGAACCCGATGGCGATCCGGATACCGCTTTTTGACCCTGACCGTTTTTTGTCTGCAACCCAGATGTTGGTGCGCCCGCTGTTCACCCTTTGGGGCCTGATCGCTTGGCTGGGGCTGATCGGGTTCGGGATCGTTACGGCAGCTTTGAACTGGCCAGAACTGATGTCGAACCTGCTGGATCGTATTCTGGTTACCGAGAACCTGATCCTTTTGGTAATTACCTACCCGTTCGTAAAAGCCTTTCACGAGCTTGGGCATGCCTATGCCGTTAAGGTCTGGGGTGGGGAAGTGCACGAAATCGGCGTGATGCTTCTGGTCTTTATGCCGGTGCCTTATGTGGATGCGTCATCTTCGGCAGCTTTTCCTGAAAAGTATCAGCGCGTTGTTGTTGGCGCCGCCGGTATCATAGTCGAAGTGGCGCTTGCGGCGATTGCAATGATCGTCTGGGCCAATGCGGAAAGCGGGCTGGTCACGGCTATCGCCTTCAATATGATGTTGATCGGCGGCGTGTCGACGGTTCTTTTCAATGGCAACCCATTGTTGCGTTTCGACGGATATTACGTTCTGGCTGATCTTATCGAAACGCCGAACCTGGGGCCGCGATCCAATCGTTATGTCCAGTTTCTGGTGCAAACACATGTTTTGGGGATGCACACTGTCGACGATCCCGCCACCACGCCGGGTGAGCGTCGCTGGTTTTTCGCCTATTCGGTCGCGGCTTTTCTTTACAGGCTGACGATCATGGCCGCGATTGCAATGTTCGTTGCGGGCAAGTTCTTTTTCTTCGGCGTCGTTCTGGCCATTTGGGCAATCACAATGATGCTGATCTGGCCGATAATAAAAGGTCTGAAATTCATTTTGACTGACGCTCGCCTTGACGGTCAGCGTCCTCGCGCCATCGGGATAACGGCTGCGGCGGTATGTTTTGTTCTGTGGGTGTTGGCTGGTGTGCCGATCCCGTATCGCACCATGACACAAGGCGTCGTCTGGGCCGAGGAAAACGCGCAGGTTCGTGCAGGCGCCAGCGGTTTTGTGAGCGAAATTTTCGAACAACCCGGAACGATTGTGGAGCAGGGAGCGACGCTGGTGCGGTTTGAGGACCCCATTGCCGCGAGCCGCGTGAACTTGTTGGAAATAGATTTGCGCGCCAACCTGGCACGTTACGAAGGCGTTCGGGCCATTGATCTGGTTCAGGCCAAGATCTTTTCGGAACAGGTCGAATTGGCAAAATACCGGTTGGACGCCGAAAAGCTGCGGGCGTCGGAAATGGAAATCACCGCCCCTCAGAGCGGGCAGTTCGTTCTGGTCGATGCCGACGCTTTGATTGGTCGATATGTGCGCAAGGGCGCGCTGCTGGGGTTCGTGATGCCGGATGGCGCGCCTTTGATCCGTGCCGTGGTCTTGCAATCGCAGATCGACCTTGTCAGATCCCGTCTTGTAGGCGTCGAGTTTCGCGCTGCCAGCGGCATGCGCCGCGAAGTATCGGGCACAATCTTGCGGGCTCCCCCAGCGGCCGTTTCGGACGTACCGTCCGAAGCCCTGGCAACTTCGGCCGGAGGACCGGTGGTGGCGCAAGTTGCAGAAAACGGCCGAGCCCGTGCGATCGATCCGTTTTTCATTGTCGATATCGTTCCCAATGAACCCATGTCACTTGGGGTCGGCGAGCGGGTTTACGTCAGATTTGATCACGGTCCCGAACCAGTTCTGTTCCGCATTTCCAGAAGCGTTCGGCGTCTGTTTCTGAGTCAGTTCGATGTCTGAGGCGATCTGGCTTTCACCTCTGCGTCTCTACCCGGAACGCGACGACGGGCATCTTGATCCCAGGCTGAGCCCAGCTGCGCGCATAGAAGGTCTTTGGGCGTCTCGTTTTGCCAAGCTCAGGGCGGTCAAGCTTCGCCGTAAAATCCTGCCCAAAGTACAAAAAGCACAGCGGCGAATGGCGCGTATGTCGGCGTCAGAAATTGCGCAGGAGCAGTTGGAAATCCGAACGCTTTTGCGCCGCGCAAACGGATATCCAGCCGATCTTTCCGCTCGCGCTTTGGTTGTGGCGGCGCACGAGGCGACAGCCGTTCTGGGTATGACACCGCATCCGGTGCAGTTTGTCGGGGCCTATGCTTTGCTGTCGGGGATGCTGGCCGAGATGGAAACCGGTGAAGGCAAAAGTCTTACTGCGGCGCTGGCGGCTGCTGTAGCCGGCATGGCAGGCGAGCAGGTCCATCTAATCACCTCAAACGATTACCTTGCGACCCGCGATGCGGACAGCTTCAGAAAGTTTTTTGGCCGGTTCGACTTGACCACAGCTGGGGCGACGAACGGGCAAAGCCCGGCCGACCGGATGGCGGTGTATAGTGCAGATATTGCCTATCTTTCAAACAAAGAGGCTGCGTTTGACTATCTGCGCGATCGTCTTGATCGTCGGACAGGTGAGGGAGAGATCGGCGCCACGCTTCGGAATTATCTGGATGGAGACAACGGCCTGCGGATGCGAGGATTGCCCTTTGCGATCGTGGACGAGGCCGACAGCGTTATGATTGACGAGGCGCGCACGCCGCTGATCCTGTCTGCCGAACGGGAAACGGAATTGGACGAAGCGGTTTGCCGTCTGGCGTTTTCCTATGCGGATAAATTGCAGGAGGGCACAGATTTTCAGGTCGAAAAGGATTTGATGCGGATCACGCTTACCGAGGACGGGGGTGAAAAGCTGGATGCTCTGGCCAATGATGCGCCGCCACCCTGGGACATGCGGATTTTTCGCGAAGAACGGGTCAGGCAGGCACTGGCGGCGCGTTATCTTTTTGAACGCGACCGTCACTATCTGGTTAACGAGGATAAAGTGCAGATCATCGATGAATATACCGGCCGTATTCTGGCTGATCGGTTCTACGCCGAGGGTTTACATCAAATGATTGAAGCAAAGGAAAAATTACCTCCCTCCAGTCGCAGGGTTACCTTGGCGCGGATTACGTATCAGGTGTTCTTTCGCCGCTATGTGAGGTTGGCGGGAATGACCGGAACCGCGCAGGAGGTTGCCGATGAATTCTGGTCAGTTTACGGCCTGCCTGTCGCGCGGATTCCCACCCATCGTCCGGTCAGACGTCAGCATCGCAGTCCCAAAACTTACCCAACAAGTGCTGAACGGTGGGAGGCTGTGGCTGACCGCGTTGAAGAGTTTCAAGTAACAGGTCAACCAGTGTTGATCGGAACCAGATCAGTCGGCGCGTCGCTTGAAGGGTCGGATGTTTTGACGGCCCGAGGCATCCAGCATGTGGTTCTAAACGCCGCGCAGGATGCTGAAGAGGCCGACATCATTGCGCGCTGCGGTCAGTTGGGTCGCGTGACAATTGCGACCAACATGGCCGGTCGGGGCGCTGACATCCGTATCGGGACAGGTGTTGCAGAGCTGGGCGGGCTGGCGGTTGTCATGACTGAATATCACGATGCCGGGCGTATCGACCGCCAACTTGCCGGCAGATGCGCACGCCAGGGCGAGCCGGGCCAGTTCGAAGTTTTCGTGTCAGACGAAGATGCGCTTTTGGCCGAGCACGGATCTCAGGCCGATCAAATTCTAACTCGCTACGTCAAGAAGGAAGACGCAGGGCTTCATCTGCTTGCGCAACGGCGTGCCGAACGCAAACACCGCCGGATGCGTACGGCCCTTTTGAAGGCGGACAGAAAACTATCGGAGGCGCTGCCCTATGGTGATTAGGATGCTTGGATTGACCCTGTCCGCTGTCTTGGTGACGATCGGTGCGCCGGCGTTGTCAGATCAGACGACGTTTGATTGTGTGATTGATCCGGCCAGCATAATTAGGCTGGGCGGCACCACATCAGGCAGCCTTGCCGAAGTACTTGTCGACCGTGGCGACCCGGTTGCCAAGGGTCAGGTCGTGGCGATGCTGGATTCCGAACTCGAACGGGCAACGGTCGAGTTGCTGAGGCTGCGGGCGAATAACAGAGAAACGATCGAAGCCTATATCGCTGAGCTTGTTTTTGCGAAAAAGCAACTGGACCGGTTGGAGGTGCTGGTCAGCCGCGATGTTGCCTCGGTTGCTGCAATTGATCAGGTTCGGTCTGAAGCGGCGATTGCTGAGCGCAACGTGGCAAATGCCGAGTTGGATCAGGAAGTCGCGCAGATGGAACTCAGGCGCGCGGAAATCCAGTTGGAACGGCGCAAGATCAAAAGCCCGATCGACGGGCTGGTTGTCAGCCGCCTGCTATCTCCCGGTGAATATCTGACCGAGGAAGGGTCGGTGCTTGTTCTGACGCAGTTGGATCCTCTGTATGTCGAGGTTTTCCTGCCGGTCGAACTTTATGGTCAGATTGGCATCGGCGATCAGGTTGTGGTTGAGCCGGACGCCCCGGTTGGGGGGCAGTACGAGGCCGAAATTGCAGCTGTTGATCAGGTGTTCGACACCGCCTCAGGCACTTTTGGCGTCAGGTTGTTAATGCCGAATCCAGACAGCGAAATTCCCGGCGGGCTTAGATGCCTGGCGAAATTTACAATTGACAGCGCGCTTGTCGCTGATTGATGATTTGTTAATTAACCGAAAGGAATTGGGTAGTTATGTCCGAACAAAATTCTTCAGAAGCCCGACAGCCACAGTTTTATCAAAGCCCCGAACCGCTGGATGCGCGCAAGCACGGGGATCTGAAATTTAGAAACGACACCGGGTACGGATTTGCCCGCACAGCAACAGGTGTCATGATCACCGCCGCGGAATTTGTGCATGCGGCCAAACATTATCCAATCGTGTTTACAGAAGCGAACCAGGCCGTTCCGATCGCCCTGATGGGGGTACGAAGCGGGGAAAACCTGTTTGTGGATGCCGACGGGAATTGGAAAGAAGGCGTGTACATTCCCGCCTATATTCGTCGCTATCCATTTGCGTTCGTTTCTAGCACAGATGCCGATCGGTTGATCCTTTGCGTGGACCGCGACAGTCAGCACGTTTCCGAGGAAGACGGCGAGCCGCTATTTGTCGATGGTGAAGCGACTGCCGTCACCAACAGCGCGCTTGAGTTTTGCACTGCGTTTCAGCGACAGCACAACGTGACTCAGCAATTGTGTGAAGCATTGAAGGAACACGGATTGCTGTCAAAACGCAGGGCGGACGTCTCGCTTGGGCCGATTGAGAAAACCGCTGTCACGGATTTTCTGGCGGCGACCGAAGATGCCCTTGCCGGTCTGGAAGATGACAGCTTTCTGGACCTGCGGCGCAGGGGATTGCTTGGCTTTTTGTACGTCCATCTGATGTCGCTTACGAACTTCAACACGCTTGCCCAGATGGCTGTTCAGGTTGATTCGGATGCTGCGGCGTAAATCAACTTTGCGTGTCTTTCTTAAAACGAAAATCAGCAAGCCTTTGAAAAGGCTTGCTTAATAATGTGAACTATTACTTAACCTTTTAAGCAAAACTAGCATACAATAACGAAAATAAGACTTTAGGCCGCTTACATATTCATCTCGAGCGGCACTCTTATTAGATCGAAGACCTGAATTTGAGTGGTCTGATTTTTGGGGCGTTACGCCTGAACGTCCCTGTGTTTTTGTAAGCCCGTTCGCGCGGGCTCGGGTCGGGGGGCCGAAGATATGTCTTTTCCGTTTGCTGCCAAGGCGCCGTGTGCGTCGTCTTCACCTGAGGGTTGGGGCCGGAGGCTAAGAAGGGGTTTCGCAGCCGATAAAAGACGCCGCCGCCGTCATTGCGCGCGCGATGCGGCAACACGCCTGATCTATGAACCGCTTGAGCCGAGGTTGCTGCTGAGCGCCGATATTATGGCAGTTGATCTGACCGGCACCCCCGATGCCGAGTTGGACAATTCGCTGCTGGTGCGCCTGATCGAAGAGGCTGATACGATCGGAGATTACGCCGTCAGCGTATCGATGATCGAAATCGTTGATGAAGACAGCGGCGACGTTCTCCAGACTGCCGAACTCGACGGTATTCGTGAAATCCAAATTCTGACGGGCGAGGGGGATGACCGTGTCCGCATTGATGTCGGGTCCTTCGGCGATCAGTCTCTTCCGTCGATTTCACTTGATGGTGGTGTCGGAAATGACGAACTCGTTCTGGACGGTGGTGCGGGCAGTCAGAACTGGACAATTGACGGTGTAAATTCCGGCGCGCTTGATGGCGTTGTCGATGGCACGTTTGATGATGTTGAAACCATCATCGGGGCTGATACGACCGACGACCATTTCACCTTGTCTGACCAAGGCAGCCTGAGCGGTGGCCTTGAAGGCGGCGATGGCGGCTATGATGTTCTGACCATTGACGTGTCACAGATTGACTCGTTGAGCTATGTTGCGACCGGATCCCACTCCGGTAGCTTCGACATTGATGGTAATATTCTGGCATTTGACGGCCTGGAGCCGGTAGAAGTCACAGCCATCTCTGGCTTGATCAATATCGAAATTGACACCAGCGACGCAGGCACCACTGACTCAGATAATCAGGCCATACTGCGCGAAAACACAAATGGCATGTTTTCGAACGAATTTGAGCTTGTGCCGCTGGATGGAAGTTTCGAATCCCTGCATTTCGACGCGCCTTCATCCGGCATCACCATCGATATGGGGGACGGCGACGACGTTCTGTTTGTCGGTGATCTTGGTCAGGATCTGACATCCGACCTGACCTTGCAGGGTGGTGAAGGCAACGACATGATCATCTTCCGTGATGATCTGACGATGCCCGGTCAGGCGCTTGTCGCCAATGCCGAGACTATTTCGGTTGGCTGGGACTATACCATTTCGCAGGCGGGTACTGGCTGGGATACCGGTGACAGCTATTCCGGAGTTTCGCCGGACAGTGCGAAGAAATCCGATACCACAACAGACTCAGACGGTTCCGGGCTGCTGGCGGACATCTATACCGACGACAGCGGTGATGTGTTTATCCGAATTACGGATATCGGTGAAGGGTACGAAGATGGCGATATCCTGACATTTGATGATCCCGATGGCAGTGGTGTATCGCTGAAAATCACCCTCGATTTTTCGGCTGTAACGATCGACACGCGCGATCTGAATTTGGCAGGGGACGAATCCGTAGGAAATTCGGGCAATATATCTCTTGGGCTCTTTGTCACTCAGAACATCAACTACACCACGCATGACCTGACCGAAGATCTGGTGCAGGGCGATGTTGTGCGTGTCGAAGATGACGAAACGCTGCTGGGATTCACCGACAACGCGTTTGCTGATCATGTCACGGCCGAGGCCGGTTTGTTTGACCTCGACATAACCGGAACAAACACATTTGAATTGCTGATGGGCGAAACAGTCTATGTGGATGTCTTCGGCGTCGACCCCCTGTCGATCTATTCAAATTATACGCCGGGCACTCTGGATCATCTCTATGAATATATTGGTCCGGACGACCTGACATTCGACCTGACAACGGCAAATTTCAACGACGGAACCAAATGGCTTGATCTGGGTGATGCCGACGATTTGCCTGATCCATTCATCACCGGGTTCGCGGGGGCCGGGATGGTGGACGGTCTGTACGAATTCAAGCTTGCAACGGATAGCGATGTTGACCTGAATTCCGAAGATTTCACCGATAGCTCGCGTTGGACCTTTTTGGGCACAATTCAATCCGTCGGTCAGGCTGCCGAGGTCATAGTCGTCAACGACAACTCCAAGCTGTTGGCGGGCGAGGTTGGGACCACCGCATTTGACGCCGGAGACGTGCGGCTGAAGGTCGAACAGGTCGGCGGATCAACTTTTCAGGGATTTGCCGATATTGACACATCGGATGTGTCGATCATCATCGGAACCGGGGTAGAGATCACCGGCGACGTGATGGAGCTGAACGCGCTAGCCGACAACTCGCGTGTATTTCTGGATGGTGAGATTCCCGAGGCCGATGCCGATGGAAATCTGGATCCGAATTTCTTTCTCGACAGCGTGACATCCTTGGTCACTGGCCTTGAAGGCTTCTCGCTTTTCGGTGGTGTGGCGATTTCAAATGCGTCCGCCACGATTGACGTTGCGGATGGGGCGTCTTTTGTCGGCGGCTCGTTCTCTGCCATTGCTGAGGCCGAGGTTGAAGCATCGTCCGCCCCCATCGGATTGGGTCTGGGTGTAGCCGTCGCGGTGGCCAATTCGAATGCGAATGTGACCTTTGCCGGTGATGTGAACGTATCCGGTGATATCTATATCCGTTCAGGAACCGACAATACGCTGGATGCGCGCGGCGACGCGGGCAACTTCCCAGTGGCGGTTAAGGGTGCCTCGATCGGCGTTGCCGTCACTGTGCTGGAATCCAATTCTACGGCTTGGGTCACGGACGCGGCCATGCTGACCGCCGGTGGCCTGCTGACCGTTCGAGCGGATACGGTGGACCGAAACGTTACACTTGCCCGCTCGCGTACAGATTCTGAGGGCACGTTGGGCATTGGCGTTGCCGTCAACGTCGAGAATGGCGAAACGAACGCATGGCTGGATGGTACAGCGAGCGCAGGCACGGACGTTGTTGTCGAAGCGCTGACTTCGACTGACACGATTGACACCAGTGCCTTGTTCATTCTTCCTTCCGTTGTTTCGGGAGTTTCGGCAGTTGCGGGTGTTGGAACGGACAGCACAGGCGATTTGCTGAAAGACTCGCAGAACGCAATTACATCAAGCAAAATCAACACGCTGAAAGAAAAGGTCGGAGCGGCAAGCGATGCCGCCGACTCGGGATCCGGCGGTTTGACCAGCAGTTTTGACTTCGGCGCTGCTGTTGCGATTGAAATCGACAAAAATGTCGCGTCAGCCAGAATTGGTGATAGTGACGCAGCAGGGGGTTCCGGAAAAGTCGTTGCAAAAACCGGCGATGTGACGGTGCGCGCAAGGGTCGAAAATCGTCCTGACATTACGGCGGCGTCTTCGGCAACGCAGGAAACGGTCGCGTTTCCGAAACCAGAAGGCGCTACGGGCTCGAAATTTGGGGGGTCTGCCGGTGTTGCGGTGGGCGAATATGTCAACGATGCGCAGGCCCATATCGGCGACGGCGCAGCTGTAGACGCGGCCGGGGCCCTGACGGTCTCTGCCGAAGCACTCAATGATTACACACCGCAATATCTGGTCGATCTTTTCGAAGCGGCGACCGCGTTCGATAACAACCCGGATATCGACTACGACACGACGGATACTAACGTTCAGCTTCAGGAATTCGACATCGTCCGGGCAAACCCGGCGTCGCCCGGGTTGGGCACTGCAAACCATGCTTATCGGTATATCGGCTCTGATCCGCTTGACGTAGCCAGCTTTGCAGCAGTGGATTTCACCGATGCAACCGCATGGGAAGATCTGGGCCTTCTGGATGTCGATCACTACTCGCGCGACGGATCGGTGGTTGTTCAAGACGAAGATATCGTTCGCGTTTCGCAGGAGCATCCAGACGACAAGGGTGAAGAGGGTGAGCTCTACCGCTATATCGGCAGTTCGCCGGGGGCCTCGATCAACCTTTCCGTCGAGGATTTCACGGATGATACCGAATGGGAATCCATTGGTGCTTTTGGAGCAACCGAGACGATTGTGTCGGTCATCGAGGAACTGACGGGCTATTTCAACTCGAACCTGGGTGTGAATGGCGGTCTTGTCGACAGCTGGAGCCAGGCAACGGCATCATCCGACGGTCTGGCCGTTGCTGCTGCAGTGACAGTTCTGGATCTTGACAGCATCGCCAAGGCCTGGATCGGCGACAACGCCCAGATCAATCAGGACACCAGCGTACTGACAGGTGTTGCACGGACCGGCGGTCAGACAGTGACGGTCACGGCCACCAGCATTGCTGACGCAGTTCACTTTGCGGGTAATATTGCGCTGCCGAGTATTTCCACCGGCGGATCCTCCACTGGGACGTCGACATTCAATGTCAATCCAACCTTGGGGGGCGTCGGGTCGTCCGGCGGTAAGGGCGGCGTTGGCATAACTGTTCTGGTCATTCTGCACGACAACGAAGTTGCGGCCGAAGTACGCAGCGGTGCGGTTGTTTATGCCGATAAGATGGACGTTGTCGCGGACAGCAGCGGCATGGCGATCTCGGTCACTGGGTCGGGCGGAAAGTCCGATAATTTCGGCTTTAACGGCGTCGTTTCGGTGTTCAACTTTGATAACTCGACGCATGCTGTTGTCGAAACCGGTGCACAGCTTACCATCGGTTCGGCCAGCGTTACGCCGACCTCGATGGATATCGATCAGAGCCTGAATGTTTCTGCCACTGACAGCACGCAACTCATTCAGCTGACCGGGGCGTTATCCTTGGGTAGCGGTGTGGGGGTTGGTGCGACGGTTTCGGTCAATACGATCAACCGGGACACGCGCGCGGTAATCGGAAACGCCGATATTGCCGAAAGCATCGACGGCGTCGACGACGACACTCAGGCAAGCACGCCTTCAAACATTGCGCAAACTGTGGACGCAGTCGGCGACGTTTCGGTGTCGGCCATCAACACCGGCCTGATCGTGGCAGTGGCGATTTCAGCTTCGGTCAAATCTGACGCCAGCCCTGATGCCGACTCCGCAACAAACCCGGGGGCGCAGACCAATAGTAGAACCGGGTCCAAATTCGGGGCGGGCGTGTCAGCCAATGTGTCGATCAACAACGTAAGCGATACAGCGCTGGCCTATGTTCACGACGCAAATATAGACGCGGCTTCTTTGGATATTGACGCGTCCAACGATACGTCGATCTGGGCGTTCTCGGGCTCGGTTGCCGTGACCGTTTCACAAGGTACGTCTGCCTCGCTTGCCGGTGCCTACAGCCAGAATACCATTGATCTGCGCACGCTGGCGATGATGGACAATGCGGATGCGGAAACCGGCACCGGTGCCATCACCATGGACGCCGTATCGGCAAGCGGCATCTTGTCGATTGGGGTGTCGGGTGCAGTTTCGACGTCTTCCAATTCACTCTCGATCGCAGGGCAGGTGTCTTACAACGACATCGATATGATGACCTCGTCGCGGGTGGTGGACTCGAATGTCGACGGTGGAAGCCTGAGCCTGACGGCCTACGACGAAAGCGAGATTTTCTCGATCGCGGGCGCGGTCGCATTTGGCGGCAAGGCCGGGATCGGAGCCTCGGTCGGGGTCAACCTGATTTCGGATTTCGATAGCGGTGAAAAAGGTATAAGTGCCTTCATCAAAAACTCGGACGTGGATGTCGACAACGACGTTTCGCTTTCAGGGTTCTCGGGGACGCAGATAATTGGTGTAGCGGCTGCCGTATCGGCGGCGACAGGACCTTTGGCGGCCAGCGTTGCCGTCGTCGTAAACGAAATCGACGTTACCACCCAAGTCTTTATCGAAGGCAAGCTGCTGGATGGCCTTGATGCCGGCGGCGATGTATATCTGAGCGCATATGACAACGCGGCTATCGGCTCGGTGGCAGGTGGCGTCGGGATCAGCGGCGGTGCCGCGGGCATCGGCGCATCAGTGGCTGTCAATACGATCACCAACGACACGTCCGCGAAAATTAATGGCGATGCGGATGTCGATGTAGATGGTCACGTGATTATGTCGTCCACCTCGGACAGCTACATCCTGTCAGTTGCTATCGCTGGTGCTGGGGCATCGACTGCCGCGTTCGGCGGATCGGTTGCAATCAACTCGGTCGGCACGACCGCGGATATGGCAACAACCGAAGCCGTCATCGGCGGCAGTGCCCAAATCGTTGCCGACGGCAATGTCATCCTTGCGTCGCAGAACAACGCGATCCTGACAACAATCGCCGGTGCCGTCGCCATTGCGGGCACGGCAGGTGTGGGGGTTTCCAATTCTACAGTCGTAACGGCCCGCGAGGTTCGGTCCGAAATCAAAGGCACGGCCAAGGTCACCGCTCTGGGTAACTCTGGCGCTGACACTGTTCAAGTCGGGCGCGACGGGCAAAGGTTCACAGATTCAACTTTCCGCGGAATATCAGTTACAGCCGAGGCCGAACTGGACGTGGTAACAATTGCCATCGGCGGCGCCGGCGGTGGCTCTGCGGCAGTCGCCGGTTCAGCAACGGTTTCGACAATTGACGACTCGGTCGCGGCCCGCGTTACATCGAATACCAAACTCAATGAAAACAATAGCGGCGCAAATGTGGATCAGGGGATCAACATTTTTGCCTATAACCAGACGGAAATCATCGGATCGGCCGGTGGTGTTTCTGGTTCCGGCACGTTCGGCGGTACCGCTGGCGCAGATGTCGGCGTTATTGATAAATCAACCATAGCCGAACTGTCTTCGGTCGACGCAAACGCAAGAGACCTGATATCCGTTCAGGCCGTTTCCAAAGAAGATGTCGTTTCCCTGACCGCCTCGGTCGCGGTGGGCGGTACGGTTGGTCTGGCCGGTGCCGCCGGGGTTTATCTGTTTGGCGAATCCGGCACCGACCCGATTGTCACGCGTGCATTTATCGGAGCAAATGCCGATATCTTTACCGAAGGAACCGTTGTTGTGGCGGCGGATCAGTCGACTAACGCGGACTTCTTCGTGGGTGGTGTATCGGCAAGCCTTGGCGGAGCCGTGGGTGCAACCGCAGGCGTTTCCGTCATCAACAAGCTGACAGAAGCCTATATCGGCGACGACGCAACAGTGATTGCTCGGGGAGCGTCGGGGCGCGATACCGGGCAATTCGCTCTTGGGTTAGATGATGCCACTTATTCGAACGATGACGCCAGCGACGAAAACGAAGTTTCCCCTCCTTCGGGATTGAGCGTGGGCGACGAAAATGACGACGGCACGGCAGACAGCTCGAATGAATCGCTGTTTAAAGATCGCAACGTGAATGTCGATTACGAAGCTCGAAACGGGATCTCGGTCACGGCAACCAATACAGATGAGTTTGAGGCCCTGATTGTCGCCGTCGGTGGCGGCGCAGTGTCGGGGCAGGTTGCGGCGCTTGTGGTTGTCGGAGATGTGGCCACGCACGCCTATATCGACAACAACGCGACCGTAACTGCGTCAGGAGGCGCAGGGTCTGGAAACGTGAATGTCGCAGCGTTGAACGATTATCATGCGTTTTTCATCGCGGCGCCGATTTCGGTTTCGCTGGCGGGCGGTGTGTCTGCCGGCGCGGCCGTGAATGTGCTGTCGCTCGATACACGCGCCGTTATTGGCGACGACACAGATATCGATGCGGATCATGACGTGCGCCTGATTGCAGAAAGCGATCAGGACATTTTGGTCACGGCGGCGTCTGTTGGCGTCTCTGGCGGTATCGGCGTTGCGCTGGCAGGTGTTTATGTCGATCTGACGTCAACCACGCAGGCCTACGTCCGTGACGATACCCCGGATGCGGCAGGAAACGACACCGGGATCGACAAGGATGGCGACAACGACAATAGCGGTGCATCGATTAAGGCCGGGCATGACGTGATTGTCAGCGCGGATGATGACACCAGTATTCTCAACATCGGCGGGGCACTGGGCGTCGGGATCGGCGGCGGCGGTGTTGGGGCCGGATTTACAGTGGCAACGATTTCCAAAGATACCGTTGCCTATATCGGCGACTATGCCGAGGTTGATGCGCTGGCCGGAAGTAACACCGGAGCGGATCTGCCGGATACACTGAACAGCGGCAGACCGTCCAGCCTGACGGGTGTTATCGTTGCGGCTGATAGCAGCGAGATCATTGACAGTTTTGCCGTTGCAGCGGCCGGTGGTTCCTTTGTCGGCGTGGCCGGGGCTGTGTCCGTTATCATCGTGGACAGCGATACGACAGCGGGTATTGCCAACAACACCAAGATCAACACGCTCGACCAAGCCAACGCCAGCACCAATCAGGAAGTTTTTGTGGGTGCGACGAACCGGTCCGAGTTCTTCTCGATCGGTGCAGGCCTGTCTGTCAGCCTTGGTGGCTCAATCGGTGCGGGTGTTGATATCGGCGTTGTTAGAAATGATGTCAGCGCGTTCGTGGGCGGTGAAGTCAATGCCAAAGACCGCGTCGTCATTGATGCCGATTCCGAAAAAACCCTGCTGTCCGTCGCCGCGACGGCTTCGGTCGGGGTTGCTGGGATCGCGGCCGCGGTTTCGGTTTGGTCCGTGGGCAGCGATTTCAGCGAAAGCGATGTGACCGGACGAACAAATGAAGATAACGACTCGGTTGTCAGCGGCGATGATCTGGACGACGTGGAAGATCTAGCCAATGACAACGCGGTTCCCAGCGACCTGACATCGACCCTTTCGAATTACGGTGACGACAACAGTTCGGGGTCTGGCGACAATTCCGATCCCGAGAATGACGCGTTGATGTCCGGTGCGATGGGAAAAGCCTCGACTGCGCTTTCGGGCTCTTCGCCTTCAATTTCATTTAGCGACACCACATCTGCTCCAGGTGTGTCTGCCTATATTCTCGCGGGTGCGGATATTGATGTTGGCAATGATATTGTTGTCGAAGCCGATGAAAATATTCAGCTAAACGTTCTGGCAGGTGGTGCGGCGGCTGGCCTTGTGGGCTTTGGCGCGTCCGTTTCGGTCGTCAATGTATCCAGCAATGTGCAAGCCTATGTGGAAGACGGTGCAAACGCGGCATCCGGAGCGCGATTGGAAACCGGTGGGTCGTCTGGCGACGACATCACGTTACGGGCCAACTATTACGAACGCACGACAGTCACATCTTTTGCCGGTCAGGCCGGCTTGGTCGGTGCCGGTGGCGCGTTGGTCTTCGTCGACAGTAATTCGGCCCAGTCCAGCTATATTGGCAACCACACCAACATCGTCGATGCAGGTGGGGTCATCCTCGACAGCGACGCCGATATTGGTGTCACAGCCCAAACGTTGCAGGCGTCAGTTGGCTTGGTCAGCGCGGGAATCTCGGTTGCGACAGCGAATGCCGCGCATTCAACAACCGCTTCTACAGGCACAGATGTCACGATGGGTTCGGATGCCGACAAAATTCGTACGCTGGACATTACCGCCGACAGCACAATCAGCGTAACCGCTGATGCCACGGTCATAGGCGCATCACTTGCGGCCTCAGTATCGGCGAATTCGTCCACTGCGACCTCGACATCGACCGTAAGAACCGAGCTGGGTGCCCGGACAGATATCTCGGCAAGTGGGGATGTTCTGATGCGTGCCCGCGCATCAGGAGATGTGATTTCTGACCTTCAGGGCACAACTGTCTCGGGTCTTGCCTCAATCTCTTCAAGCAATGCCACTGCGATCTGGACGAATACCGTCACGACTGAACTGAAAAGCGATGTCGAAATCGTAGCGGACGACGTCGAATTCGAAGCCTTCACCAACCACAATGCCTCGGGCACTCTTCAGAGTAGCAATAAGGTCAGCGCGGAAGCGACGTCATCATCTGCTGCGGCCCTTGCTTTCGGTGCCGGTACGGTGGTCGATGCGCGGCAGATCACAGATGCCAAAGTCACAATCGGTGCAGGGGTCGTGATAACGGCTGCTTCCCTGACCGGGACCACAAAAACACGAAATAACGTGGACGCAATGGTCGATGATCTAGCTGCTGGCGTTATAGGAGTTGGTATTCCGATTGCAAACGCATTGATCGACAATGAATCCGAAGTGACGACCAAGGATGCCTCGTCATCCGATAAATCAATCTTCAATATCTCAGGCACTTTCCGTTTCAGCGCCAACAGCGACAGCGACGCGGACGCGATCATAGAATCTGAAGCATACGGATTGGGCGCGGCCTCGGTTGGGTCGGCGACTACCACCCTTTCAAGAAACGACGTTTTCGCATTTGTCGGCAAACATAACCAGATCGGCTCAGATACTGCGCGGACTGCCAAGGTCGAACTGCTCACTGACAATGCAATGAACCTTGATGCGGAAATGGAGATTACCGCAGCAGGTGCCGTAACCTCAATCCGAGGGAACGCTACGGTCAATGCCGGTGGGGCAGGTGCGGCCGATGGGTTGAACAAGGTTGGTATCGACGACAACTCGGAAGTCTACGCCACGGACGTAGAATTCTATGCCAAGGATGATGGTCTGGATATTCGGGCGCGGGCGGATTCCGACGTCGATTTTGCGCTCGGTGGGAATGTCGATGCCTACAGCATCGGGGACGTTCGCAGCGAAACACTCGTTTTCATCGGGGCTGATGCGCTGATTGATGCAGAAGAGAATGTGGATTTGTTCTCAAAACAGTTTGGCGTGAAAACGGATGTGGATGCGTTGACAGCAATTTTGGGTGCTTCAGGCAACCTGACATCCGATGCCACGGCCGACATCCGAGCCAATTCCAACATTACCGCCGAAAGTGGTGCGGTTGTAACCGGGCGGTTTATTGATGTCGTAGCCGAGACCCAGCAGTTCTCGGGCGACTATAGCCGGGTTGCGGAAACAGATGCGGAAACGGTAACCCAACTGGTCGCAACGGTCGTCGGCGAGACCTGTTCAGTGGTGGTCGAGATCTTCACATTCGGTTTGGCGGATGGGGATGAGGTCTGCGAACCCGTCATCGAGTTCGTTGAAGAAGTCATTCAGGCGGATTCCGATGCGTTCCGCCGCGGTTCCGAAGTTAAACAAAGCACGATTACCTGGAACGCGGACGTCAATGTCAGATCTGAACTGAATCCTTTCATCCACATTGATGAAAATGGCGTTGTGACCGGAAATGTAACCGGCGTCAGTGTTGATAACGCTGCTGAAACCGTCACTATCCCGGACATTCGGAATACTTCAACGGGTACGTTGCGCTTTAACGCAACCGGTGGGTCCAGCAAAATTCTAAGTACTGAGCCTGTTATTGTGAACCTTCTGAAATCCTACGAGTCGGTTACGATCATCAACGAGAGTGACTACGATCTTGTGATTCAAGGGATTTCTGTTTGGAATAAGAACCAAACAGTCAACGATATTTCGATCGACGTGGCGATTCAGACGGATTTTCCACAGCTTACGTCGGCCACTTTTGCGACGGCCTCGGATGGGTATCTGATCGAAACGAATTTTGATGATTCCGTCGTTGATATTTCCGCGACTGGAACCGGTGACATCCTGTTCAAAGGCGCGGATACAATTGTCACACAGACCGTTGGGGGCGTTGTTCTAGATCCGTTGCCTGCCTCGGTTGAAAACCCCGGAGGTACGACTAATGTGACCGCCGCAAATGGCGACATCCTCATGACTTCGGGCGATGATGCGACATTGCACACACGTCGTTTGAACTTGTTGGCGGTCAACGGGCAAATCGGTGAGACGAAAACCGTTGGAAATGGTCAGAACGCCGTGGATTTTGGCGCCATCCGGGTCGAGTTGATTCAGGCCACAGACGGCGCGACGCCGTTGGATGCCACTTTCCTGGCGGTGGCCTCCGGTGACATTGACGTCGAGATCACAGGCATTCAGCGCGACAGTCGCGATCTGTCCCTTTACATGGAAAAGGTTGAATCCACCTCGGGCGACGTGGACCTGACCTTCCTGCAACCGCTTAGCCAAACTTCGACAATTCAGTCGGTTGGTGTCACGCAGCGCGTTATCGACGTGGTCGGCGGCACAACGGTCACTTTTGATGCCACCACGCAGACGACCGATACCTTCACGTCGACAAACCATGGGTTCGAAAGTGGCGACCTGGTGGTTTACCGGGCGAATTACAGCGCCGGCACCCCGATCAATTTCCAACCGGGTCTAACAATTTCCAATGATGAAATCGACTTTGGCGTTGCCCATGGACTTTCCACAGGGCAGGCGGTGATCTATTCGGCTGACGCTAATTCCATGGACGCTTACCTGGGTACCGAGATTGGCGGACTGACCGATGGCGGAACGTATTTCGTCATCTCAACCGGAACAAACACCATCAAATTGGCGGTCAGCTACGACGACGCCATTTCTGGTTCGGGTGTGGAAATTACGCTGGATGCTGATACTGCGCAGTCCGCGCAAACGTTCTCGCCCAGTTCCATCACAACCGCTGCACCCAGCAGCGTGTTCGATCCGTCGACAGCTGTTTCAGCGGATTTGACCGTTTTGGAATTCAATCCGGAGTCAAATATTGGTGAATCGCCCGCGGTGGCTGTTTTCGCGCCCGGGATCGATGTGGAAATCGCGACAACGGAATTCACCTTCGATCCTGCAAATGCGGTTGATGCGGCTGATATCATCACGCTGACCGCGAACCATGGTTATGAAACCGGTGATGTTGTTGTTTACTCCACTGGCTCAACTGCTATTGGCGGGCTGACGTCTGGGGTTCGGTACTATGCGATTGTCGTGTCGGATACGACGCTGAAACTGGCCGCCAACCGGGGCGATGCGCTTGCGGGCACCGCGATTGATTTGAATGAAACGGTTGCGACGGGTACGGACCATATGCTCCAGAAACCTTCGCAGGATACCATTCGGTTTGCTCAAGCCCATGATTTCGCAAATGCCGAGGCTATTACCTATGACGCAAACGGCTTTGCGCCCGTCGGCTCGACAACGTCGAGCCTGATGGATGGCGGTGTCTACTATGCGATTGTCATAGACGCCAACACAATCCAGTTGGCGGTCGATGCCACGAATGCCGGGACGGGTACAGCGATTGCGCTGGATCCGGAAATCGGGTTCGGCTCTGGCCATAGCTTCACCGGGTCGGTCGGTGCGGGCGTGGTGTCTGACGGCATTGACTTCGGCGCAGCTCACAACCTGTCAACGGGCGATGCCGTTGTTTATTCGAACGGCGGCGGCGGTAATACAAGCGTCGGCGGTCTTGTCTCGGGCCAGACATATTATGTAATTTTCGTTGACAGCGACACGATCAAATTGGCGACGTCAAATGCTGACGCGACCAATGGAACCGCTATTGATCTAGACGAAAGCTCGGCTGCTGTCGTCGAGGGAGGAATGGCGGGCGGTTCCCACAGTTTGACTATCGTATCGTCGACCGCGCCCAATGCAATCACGACCTCAGGTGCCCACGGGTTCAGCACTGGTGATGTGGTCATTTACTCGCACGGCGGGGACACCGCGATCGGCGGTTTGGTCGACGGTGCATCGTATTACGTCATCGAGATCAGCAATACCGTTGTTCAACTGGCCGCAACGCTGGCCGATGCCAATCAGGGCAAAGCGATTGATCTGGACGAAATGGCCGCAACGGGAACAAATCATTCTCTGACCGCGCCGCAGACTGATCCTGCGGATATGATTACTTTTGCCTCAGCGCACGGGTTCACAAGCGGGCAGGCTGTGCAATACATCCGCACCGGCGGCAGCACGGATGTCGGCGGACTGAATAGTGACGGTACCGTAACCTATTACGTCATCGTGATCTCGGATACACAGATTCAGCTTGCGGCATCTCGGGCCGCGGCCACGGGGTTCAATATCGACGGAACGCCAGCAGGCGTCAATCCAATTGACCTTGATGGCACAGTTGCAAATGGATCTTCTCATACGATCGTCGCGGTTACGTCTGATCACTCTCTGACTCCTTCGGGCGATATTGGCGGTCTGGTCTCCGGTCAGACTTACGAAGTAGCCAACGTGACAAACGATACGTTCCAACTTGTTGTACAAGGCGGTTCGACACCGATTGCCTTGGACGAAACCCTTGCCCAAGGCACCGCACACACGTTGATTGGTGACAGCTATACCTCCTCAACGGTTCAGCGCAGCCAGATCACCTTTAGTTCCAGCGATGCGGACGCCGATATTCTTGCGTGGAAACCCGGCGACACTTCGGTAACCGGCATCAAGGCAGCGGGTGATATCTCTGTTTCGGTGGCGACATCGGGCGCTGGCAATGTGATGACCGATGTTTCTCTGACCGGGAACATTGACGGCAGCGACACCGGTCGGGTCGATATTCGTGTGACAGGTCTTATCGACGTTGACGAGGCATCGGGTGATTTCCGCATCGGTACGATCCGTACGCTGAACGGAGATATAACGCTGCGCTCGGTGACGGGGGACATTATTTCCGTGACCGGTGGGTCGCTGGATATCTATTCAGATACGCCCGGAATTGTCACGCTGATTTCGGACCTCGGAGCTGTGGGCGAGGCTTTGGATTCCCTGAAAGTGGATTCCGCATCTCTTGTCATTTCGTCTAAAAATTCGGTTTGGGTGGATGAAACCGACGGGAATATGAATGTCACATCGGCGATGTCCAGCGATGGCAACGTCACGCTTCGGGCGATTGACACAAACAGCGATATAGTCATCAACAAGATCGAAGCCCGCAAAGGTGTTGTCACGCTGACGGCCGAACGCAGCATTCTTGACCACGCCAATGATGCAGTGGTGGATATCGAAGCGAACACCATCGACCTTGAGGCGAAATCCGGGAGCATTGGCGTTGCTTCGAACGGGGTCGAGGTCGATTCCAGTTACACCAGCAGCGGATTGATCACTTTGGACGGGGTCACAGGCGCGACCATCGAAGAAGTTGCGGCGGCTCTGAATGCCGGTGCGATGGTCGTCTCTGCTGGCGTGTTGGCATTGAAGGTGCGCGACAGTTCCGCATCGGGCGAAGATTATGTCCAGGCCGGTTCTGACACGGTGTCGGGTTCATCCGGCGTAACGATCCAGGCTGGCGATAACCTGACTTTGGGTGCGAACGCGTCGATTACGTCATCGGCTGGCAACATCTCGTTGTTCGGCGATTTTGGGACGCCCGATCCCGATGGGGCGGGAACAATTATGTCACTGAACGGTATCGTCAGCGCTAATGGTACTGTTTCGATCCTGACCGGAGATGATGCGGATACCGTCACCGTAGCAGGAAGTGTCACTGGCGGTGGTGCAGTAATGCTGTCCACCGGAGAAGGCAATGATATTGTCACAGTCAGCCTCGGCGGGATTCTGAAATCGACAGGTGCCGCTCTGACATTCGATACAGGTGATGGTGCAGATGATGTGACTATCGCCGGGTCCGCAAACGGTGTTTCAGCCGTCGTGCAGATGAAGGATGGTAATGACGATCTGATCGTTTCCGGTAGCCTGGCGGCGACCGGAGGGCTCGCCCTGATCGCAATGGACGGACTTGGCGATAGCGGCGACGACACGGCAACCATTCAGGCCAACGCGTCGGTTACGGCGACAGGGGCACTGAACTTTGAATTCGGTAATGGCACAAACCTCTTGGATATTGATGGAACCGCAAGTGGGCAATCTGTCCTTGTCGCATCTGGGGCAGGCGTCGATACGGTTGATGTCGCGGGGAATTCGCTGACGACGACCAATGGTAACCTGATCATGTTGCTGGGCAGTGGCGCAGATGTGCTGACAGTGACCGGGCTGGTACAAGCCACTGGGGGCAAGATCGACATCAATACGGGGTCTGGTGTAGATACCGTAACGATCAGCGGTACCGTTGACGCGAGCGGCGATCTTATCCTGAAGACCGAAGGCGGCGATGATACGCTGGCCGTGCAAAGCACCGGTCTCATGGTGGGCGCCAATGTGGTGATCGATACAGGCGCGCAAAACGATACAGTCAGGGTTTTGGTTGGTGGGCTGGTTAATGCAGATACTGGCCGATTCGATCTGGACCTGCAGTCTGGTGCGGACGAGTTGACGGTAAACGGCGAACTGCGCGCTGTGACGGAGCTTGATATCACCAGCGGCATTGGAACCGACACCGTGTTCGTTGACGGTGAGCTTGATGCGCCAATGATAAATCTGGCGACAGGTGCGCAAAATGATCTTGTGACACTGGATGGTGCTGACCTCAACGGATCGGTTGATGTGTCGTTGGGCGATGGAAACGATACGTTCCGCGCGTTGCTTTTGCCGACGCCGACGGAAATCGCCATCGGTGACATTACCGTGGATGGTGGTGCTGGTTCGGATGATTATTACATCAGCCTGACTGGTATCTCCGATTATCGGATGACCATTGCAGATACCGGCGATCTGACCGCCGGTGTCGACGAGCTGGACGTTTTGCTGACCAACAACGCCGATATATTCTTGATCCGCGAAAACTTCATGGCGTTGCTGCAGGATGGTATGAGTGGCCTGAACAGCACCTATGAACGTATCGACTATGACGGCAACTTGAACGAACGGGTTCGTGTTCGCGCCTTTGACGGCGATGATGCGTTCTATGTCGATGATACGAGCGCCGTGTTTACAATAGATGGCGGTCTAGGGGCCGATGCTTTCCAGATCGGTCAGGTCTTCGGGCATGATCCGAATGTTGATGGAAACCTTGTGGGCGAAGACGCGATCGCAGTTCAGCCGCTGGATTCCGGCTTCCTGTCGCGTGGCATTTCCCTGCCGATGGTCATCTACGGTGGCGAAGGTAATGACGATTTCTCGGTCTTCTCGAACAAGGCGGACCTTCGCCTTGAAGGCGAAGGCGGTGACGACAATTTCGTGGTGCGTGCCTTCGTTCTGGGGACTGACATAACCGAAATCGACGGCGGTGTCGGGTCAGACTTTATCCAGTACAACATCAATTCCCCGGTTTCGATCGAGGGCGGCGATGGCACTGATCAGGTGATCGTTGTTGGCACCAATCAGCCTGATAACTTCCTGATCACGCGCGACGGTATCTTTGGAGCAGGTCTGAGTGTTACATTCTCGGGCGTAGAAGTAGCCAAGGTCGACGGGCTTGAAGGCGATGACAAGTTCTTTATCCAAAGTACCAATAAGGACGTGCTGACTATTGCCGTTGGCGGGCTTGGATCAGATACGTTTAACGTGACCGGAGATATTACCGGAACCATCCAGGCCTCGGAACTTGACGGTGCCAGATCTTCGGTGAACCACGGGTTCAATACCACGGATATGGCATATTCGGATGCAGGGGCTGTCGGTATTGATCTGACCGTTGCAAATGCGGTCGATAACCCGATTACAGTGACGAAAACTGGCGCGGATACATCCGTATTTGAGGACGATGCACTTAGCATAGACAGCTATGATATCTCGCTAACCTCAGCATCCAGCGAAATCGTCTATGTCACAATTTCCGCCAGCCTCGCCTCGTCAACAGTCAAGGGCAAAGACCTGTTTTTGACATTCGATAGCGCAGCGGGAACCATCACGAATGATGGCCCGGACTGGGCTGCCTTGGGCTTTGCCGCTGGTCAAACTATTGAAGTAGTTTCGGGCACGAATGCAGGAAATTATCAGATCGCTTCGCTGTCAGGAACCGTCTTGACAGTCGTGTCCGGGACACTGACCGATATCACCGAAACAAGCGATGTTATTGGGACGAAAGTCGAAGACGAGGGGTCCCAGACGATCGAAGTCAGCACGGATGGCGGAAGTACTTGGGCGCGGGCTTCGATTCTTGAATTCGCGGCAGGCGAAACCGGACCGAAATCCGTCATAGTACGGGCTATGTCCGACATCGTGCAGGAAGGTTTGACTTCGGTCTTCATCGCGCATGATGCGCAATCCGCAGACGCAAAATTCGACGATGCGGCGATTTCCAGCATCGAGGTTCTTGTCAGGGACGACGATGTCGGCGGCGTGCAGATCGTCGAAACAGACGGCGGGACGCATGTTCTGGAAGGCGTGGACGGAGTTAATGACAGCTACACAATTCGGTTGACCAAAGCGCCGACCGCTGACGTGACCGTTGTTGTGGCTGAAGAGCCCGGCTTTGATGGCTATCTGGAGTTCTCGCTGGACGGGGCGACGTGGAACACGACATTGAATGTCGATTTCGATGAAACCGACTGGCAAACGGACAAGACGGTCTTTGTACGCGCGACCCTGGATTCGGATGTCGAAGATGACCGCAGGATTTATGTGCAGCATTCTATTGTCAGCACTGATACACTGTTTAACGGTGCAGATACGCCTGAAGTGGTCGTCTTGGCACAGGATGATGACAAGGCGGGACTTTTCGTTTCACAAACCGATGGCGACACACGCCTGATTATTGGCGACAGCGCCGCGACCGATCGCGACGACATCTATACGATCCGACTGACGCAAGCTCCGACAGAGTCCGTTTCGGTGCAACTGCTGCTGGGCGGAAAAGTCGACATCGTTTCCGCTTCGACCGTTGATTTGACAGATGACCGGCTGGTCGACGAGTTTACGACGGACGCAGATGGAAACCAGATTGCCGTCAAGGCGATCGTCTTTACCGCCGACAATTGGGATGTAGGGGTCGAGATCAAGCTGTCCGGCAACCTGGATGCGAATGGGACAATCTCGGATACGGCGGCCGGCCAAAACCTGCACCTTGCAAATGCAATCGAAGGGCAGATTGATATCATCGGCGGCGTCGAATTCGGCTCGGATTTCTCGCTGACCGAAGCAGTGGTACTGCCCTATGAAGATGCGGGTGGAATCCCCGCGGGCGATACCGATAGTTCGACGACCGGCAGCGATGAAACTGAAAGCATTGATGCGATCAACCTGTATGACGACAGTTCGGATGAAGATCAGACGGGTTATCTGAAAGGGCTTGATGCAGTCCTATCCAGCAACCTGACTTTCAGCAACACGACGCCCGAGATCGAAAAAGAACGGTCCTCGCTGACGGGTCTGGATATGCGTATTGGGATCAGCTTCCGTGATATTGAGATCGCCGAGGTTCTGCTGGGTGATGGCAACGACATGTTCCTGGTGGATGGCCGACATCAGGCGGATGGCGATCATGGCGGCGTGATCGTCGTCCATGGCGCAGGCGGTGGCGACACCATCACTGTTCGGGACGGCACAAGCCCGACGGATGGATCGGATGCACGCGTTGTCATCTTTGGCGATACATCAGAAGACGCCGAACGCTATGATGCGACGCGCGGCGTGCCTTCGGATGACGCAATCGGCTTTGTCAATCCCGGCAATGACACGATCGACGCGTCTGGCGCAACTTTCACGGTCGCCATTGATGGCGGCGACGGAGACGACATTCTGACCGGCAGCTCGGTTGGCGATCACATCGCCGGCGGACGCGGCAATGACACGATCACCGCCGGAGATGGCGCAGACCATATCTACGGCGACAACGCGTTCAACTTTGCAACCTACGCGCGCGATCTCACGGTGGTCAATCTGGACGAAGCCGGCAATGACGAAATCGACGGCGGCGAAGGTGCCAACATTGTTTTCGGCGATATGGGTCAGATTGATCAGCTTGCAGGCACTGTCAGACTTGACACCACGGCCGAAGTCATCGCCGTTTTGACAACAGTTCCCGCCCTTGGCGGCGTTGATCGAATCCGTACCGGCAACGACGATGATATTGTTTTGGGCGGCAATGCCGGGGACGAGATCGATGTCTCCGAAGGCAATGACATCGTTCTGGGCGATCATGGCGTATTGACCGGGGAAACAACCGGTTGGACGGCGATATATGCGACCGATGACGCAGAAGGCGGTCGCGATAGCGTTCTGCTGGGCGGCGGCAACGATATCGCCATCGGCGGCGCTGAGATGGATCTGGTATTCGGAGAGGCCGGAAATGATCTGATCTTTGGTGACTTTGGTCGCCTGGACGCGACGCCAGACAATTACATCACAGGCGATGCTCTGCCGCTTGATACGAAAACGCCGACGTTTGAGTTTACGTCGATCTTTACAACGGAAATGTCCGGAGCGGGCGATATCCTGTTTGGTGACGGATCGCCGGCATATGATGGTCTTGTTTTGCTTCCCGGGGAGGGTGATGGCGACGACATCATTCTGGGTGGCCAGGGCGGTGACGTTATTCACGGCGGCTATGGCAATGACGATCTGATCGGCGGGCATAACGTTGCCGGCGGTCATGACGGCGGGGACCGGATTGATGGCGGCGGCGGCGCCGATGCGATTGCCGGTGACAACGCTGAAATCACCCGCAAGGCAGATGCGATTTCTCCCCGGTTCCGTGAATTGACCAACACCGGCGAAATCTACGGTGAGGACGGAGACGAAGATGGCCGCGTGTTGGTAGAAACAACGTATCAGTCCAATCCCGACGGCATCAGTGAACAGACGATCCTGATCCTTGACGCTGCCGCATCGGCTATGGGTAGCGTGGCGCTTTATGGCGATGATTTCATCGCCGGTGGCGCGGATGACGACACTATTTTTGGCCAGTTCGGAAATGACACGATTCAGGGTGATGGCGGTATTGGCGGCGTTTCTGTGAACAACGGCACAGCGATCAATGAAATGAGCGTGCTGATCCCAACGGACAATCTTGATGATATCGCCGCAGGTTTCACTGCTGGAGCAGAGCGTGATGGATCCGTTTTGGATGGTGTTGATGAGACGACCGGTTTGCTGAACATTGATACCTCTTTCGAGGTCAACGCTGCCATGAACGCAGCCAACGACGGCGATGACTACATCGAGGGGAACGCAGGCGAGGATGTGATCTTTGGCAATCTGGGCCGCGATGACATCATCGGCGGGTCATCGGATTTGTATGGTCTGACCGATCCCGCGGAACGCCCCGATGGCAATGATTTCATCTTTGGCGGCGCTGGAACGCAGATTGATCGCGACAGCACGAACGATCTGTCAAACGCTCAGATCCATGGCCGCGACAGCGATGTGATCGTTGGCGACAACGGCAATATCTATCGCTTGGTCGAAGACACAACTGAAAATGGTCCCAATGCGCCAGCTACGGCAGAGTATCTGACCTTTGCCTATGATACGTATGGCGAGACCACTCGGTTGCTGCCCCGCGCGGTTGAATTCCTCGACTATACCGAAGGTGATCCATCTGCATCCGGTACAATCGGCGGGAATGACGAAATTCACGGCGAAGACGGAGATGACACAGCCTATGGCATGTCGGGCAACGATGTCCTGTTCGGGGAACGTCAGAATGACGATCTGATAGGCGGCACCGGCAATGACTGGATATCCGGTGGTGCCGGTGTGGACGGGGTGATCGGTGATGACGGTCGGATTTACACTTCGCGCAATGGAACGGCCGAGGATCTGTACGGGATTTCGGCAACCAGTGAAGAAGTGATCTCGACCCGGCAGAACGGCCAATATGCAGTGATCAACGTCACGGGTGAGTTGAACAAAAGCGTCAACATCACCCCGTTCGAACCGACAACTATCGACGACAGCTTTGACGACATCATATTCGGTGGTCTGGGCGATGATTTCCTGCACGGGGCTGCAGGCGATGATGCCATATCGGGTGCCGAAGCCATCGACGTTGGCTATGCCATTGACAGAGCAGGGACGGTTTATGCCACCGGATATCTGCGGCCGTATGCGCCAGGGGATATTCTGGACTACGGCGTCAAAGCCACGGGTGACATAGAGTTCTGGTTGTTTGACGAAAACAACCCGCTGGTCAAAATTACGTTGCAAGTCGACGGCGCAGATGTCGAGTTCTTCCTGAACAACAACGCGTTGGAAGGGCCGGAAGACCCTCGTTCTTTGGTTGATGCAACCGTATATACCGACGGTGACGATCGCATCTTTGGCGATCTGGGCAATGACTGGCTTGTTGGCGGCACTGGGCGCGATAACCTTTATGGTGGACGTGGCGGCGATTTGTTGAATGTGGATGATGACCTGACCTCGGGCACGAACGGGGACAATCAGGCCACTGATACAAGCCCGGGCTATGAAGATCGCGCATTTGGGGGTGCAGGTCAGGACATTCTGATCGGAAATACCGGGGGTGACCGTCTGATAGACTGGTCGGGTGAATTCAACAGCTACTTCCTGCCGTTCAGCGCGTATGGCGAGCCGACGGTGTCGCGTTTGCTGTCACCGCAACTGCCTGACTTCCTTTACGCCCTGTCCGAAGCCGACGGTGCGGACCAAACATTGGGAACCGGCAATCGCAATGGAGAGCCATTTGGCGAGTTGGGTTTGGTGACCCAGAAAGATGCGGATTGGAACAATCAAACCGGTGCACCGGTCGATCCACAGCCAGGTACAGGAAACGCTCCGCGTGACGTGAACGTTACGGCCGCTGCAGGCGGGTTCAACGATCTGACCAGTCCGAACGTCAGTGGCGACTTTGGTGCGGTTGCAATGCCGCTGACAGCGTTTGCCATGGGAACTGGCGGTGACACAGTTTCGCAGTCCGAGGCAGAAGCGGCCTTTGAAGATGCTGTGAACTGGTGGTCGACCTATGATCCATCGGTTGCCGCATTGCTTCGAACCGTCGATGTCGTAGTCGCAGACCTTGACGGTCTGACGCTTGCGCAGGCGTCAGATGGCGTTATCACCGTGGATGCGGATGCTGCCGGACATGGCTGGTTCTTCGATGCCACACCGGACACGGATGATGACCTGACCGACGATGAGATGGATCTGTTCTCGGCGATGGTGCATGAAATCGGTCATTTGCTGGGATACGAACATGGCGATAGCCAAGTCATGGAAGAAGTTCTGTTTACCGGTGTTCGAACGGCCACTGAAGAAACCGAGATCATGAGCGCTCAGATCCTGCCATTCTCAACACCGGCCGAGGGTAATTCCAGGGCGCCAAAAGGTATGATCGACCAGACCCCCGCGCTGTCTCGCGGGCCAATGGTCACGCAGGCAAAATTGGGGAATGTAAGTTTCTTGATGGATGGCGATACCGGTGACCTTGTGCCCGATTTTGACCTGTACGACCCGCATGAGCGCAGAAGCACATTCGAGTTTGATGCAGTGTCCGGATTGTTGGTTAAGTCAGGTTGATGGTTCGGTAAGTGTAGAGCTGCCCGGTGTACTTCTACTGGATGTGTCGCAAACTTTTGGAATGGCCAAACAAGAGACTTATCGGACACACTCATCCTGCGATCTCGGCAAATAGCCGTAAACGAGATGTCGTAGGGTCTTGTCAGAAAAACTTTGCTTGAGCGGGGCAGGGCGGTTGCGTAGCTTTTGTCCATGACCAAACCTGCCTCTTTCAAATACTTTGAAACCAGTCCCGAGATCATCCGCCTTGCGGTGATGCTGTATATTCGGTTTCAACTCTCGCTTGGGAAAGTCGAAGACCTGCTGCACGAGCGTGGCATCGACGTGAGCCATGAAACTGTCCGATATTGGAGGAACAGGTTTGGCCCGATGTTTGCCTCCGAGATCAGACGGAAGCGAGTCCAGCAACTGCGCGCGTTCTCTAAATGGAAGTGGCACGTGGACGAGGTTTTCGTAAAGGTAAATGGCAAGCGGCATTATCTTTGGCGGGCCGTTGATCACGAAGGTGAGGTGCTGGAAGCCGTTGTCACAAAACGCCGAAACAAGGCTGCAGCACTGAAATTCCTCAAGAAATTGATGAAGCGGACCGTTTGCACCGAAGAGATCGTCACAGATCGCTTCGCTTCCTACAAGGCGGCGCTCACAGAAATGGGCGCGCTCGAAAAACAAAAGACGGGCAGGTGGTTCAACAACCGCGTCGAGAATTCACACCTCCCATTCCGACGACGCGAGCGCGCCATGCAACGTTTCCGGCGTATGCGAAGTCTGCAGAAATTCGCCGCCGTTCATTCTTCCGTCTACAACCACTTCAATTAGGAAAGATCGCTCGCCAGCAGAGATACCTTCAAGTTGACACGCACCGCCGCTCTCGCCGAGTGGCGTCAACTTTGTTCCAGATAGGATCCCGGTTTACGCAGTCAACTGAGACTGGTTCGAATTCGTCTGACAGCACCGCCACCAATCGGCGCAAAAATCTAAAAATTTGAAGAGCAAATGTAAGCCGGGCTGTCGTCCTTTTCCGCCCGTGCAGGTGCCGCATATGCAAAGCTCTGGCGGGTTTTCGACGTGTATCCTGCGCAGCTGGCGGTCAAATTTCGGTAAGCGCGTCGTAATTCAGGTGGTCACCATGCACCTGTTGGAATATCAGATTTCTGGAATTGAGGAGAGGCGCAGGCTGGTCGAGCTGAGATAGCTGACTATTGCCCAACGGGAGGATTTTCGGCGCATGAAGCGATCAGTTGAGCCAGATTTCACCGAGGCAGATATTGCTCTGATAGATGCGGCCTATGAGAAATTGCGGCCGTCAGAGGCGATCAGCGATTGGTTCACGCAATATACCCGCAATCATAGAAAGAGGCTGGCGATCGACCTGAGAATGCTTCGGGAAAGGGCGGCCGAGGGTGCCATGGTTGTCGAATTCGGGTCGGCACCTTGTCTGTTGACTCACGCCGCGCAGTCAGCGGGATTTAAGGTTGTTGGTCTTGATCTTGAACCCGACCGGATCACGGAAGCGACCGGATCGCTTGAGATATTGAAGTGTAATATTGAGCGGGACCCGGTGCCGCTTGATGATGGCGTCGCGGATGTTGTGATTTTCAACGAGGTTTTTGAACACCTGCGTATTGATCCGATTTTCACGATCAGTGAAGTGGCCCGCGTGCTGAAACCCGGCGGGCAACTATTCCTTTCCACCCCAAACCTGCAGAGCCTTGCCGGTATTCGAAATCTCGTTCTGTCGAACCGAAGCGCGTTTGTCTGCCCCGATCCTTATGAGGAATTCAGCAAACTGCGCACATTGGGCCATATGGGACATGTTCGCGAATATACGACACGCGATGTCACAGAATTTCTTGAACATTTTGATCTGAAGACACAGGAAATCATCTATCGCGGTATACGTGGAAAACGCCTGATGCGCCTGACACAGCGCATGTTCCCACGCCTTCGCCCCTTCTTTTCGGTCGCTGCTACAAAGATAGGGTGACGTCGCATGGCGACTGAACGCGAGTTTTGCTCAGTGAAAGGCTGATGTGCAAAAAGGTGCGGTGGCCCGGGCACTTGTCAGATGTCTCGTGAAAAGGCCAAATACATCCGAACGTAATGTCATAAAGTTCTGGCAGCCTGCGGACGGAGCCCATGTATGGATAAGACCGAGCAACCCGGCAAGACCTCATCCTACTTTCGGGGATTGGCTTTCTGGTATCATCTGATCGCGCTTTTGTTTTTCTTAATTGCGTCGCTGGTGCTTGCGTCCTCGGTTCTGGTGCCGCTGTCTTTTGCAGTTCTATTGTTCGTTCTGCTGACGGCCACGTCAGACCACATTGGCAGGGTCAGGCTTTGGGGAAGAACAATTCCCAAATGGATCGCGCAACTGGCGGCCATTGCGCTGGTGATAATGGGCGTTGGCGTTGTGCTGTCGATCTTGTCCAGTCAGGCAGGCGAAGTCTCGCAAGCCTTCCCACGTTATGAAGAAAAACTGACCGGCATTCTGGCGCGCGTGGTTTCGTTGGTGGGTCAAGACAACTATGCAGCCGCGCTCAAGGCGTTGAAGCAAATCAACCTGTCGGGTTTTGCGCAGGGAGTGATCGGATCGGCCGGTGCATTCCTCAGCGCGTTCTTTCTGGTTTTGCTCTATGTCCCGTTCATGCTGATCGAGCGCACCCCGATGCGTGCAAAGATCAAGCTGGCGGTGAAAGATGAGGAAACAGCCGAGAAAGTAAGGCGTATTCTGGATCGGACATCCGCCAGCGTTCAGCGATATGTCGGCATCAAGACCTTTGCCAGCGCGCTTACAGGGTTCGGAAGTTATCTGGTGATGGCTTTGGTGGGGTTGGATTTTGCGGAAACATGGGCTGTTCTCGCCTTCATACTGAACTTCATTCCAACCGTTGGCTCGATTATCGGCGTGGCACTGCCGACAGTGGTGGCGCTGGTTCAATTTGAAGAAGTCATCCCGCTTTTGATCGTGTTGGGCGGGTGTGGCGCGGTCCAGTTTTCTGTTGGAAATATTCTGGAACCCATGCTTCTGGGGCGAAGCCTGAATTTGTCGCCCTTCATGGTTATTCTGGCGCTTACGTTCTGGACGGCAATCTGGGGCGTCGCCGGGGCCTTGATGAGCGTCCCGATAACAGTTTGCATTATGATCGTGATGTCCAACATCCCCGCCACGAAATCCATCGCGATATTGATGTCCGGTGACGGCAAAATCGAAAGCTGAAGCCACGCGCGTCGGATCAGGACGGTTGGTCCTTGGCAATCGTGCGCAACATCTGTGAAAAGTAAATCCCCGGCGCAAGGCGGTTCACGATATTGGCCAGCCGCGCCACGCGGCCGACAGGGATAAAGCGCTTGCCTCGGGCATAGCCGCGCAGGATGACACGGGCCGCGTCTTCGGGCTCCATATAGTCAACGCCGTCCGAGGCTGAGCCGGGCCTGACGAACCCATCCTGTGTTGCACCGGGCCGACCGATGTTGGTGGCCACAAACGAGGGTGCCGCGATGCTGACATTTACGCCATGCGGGATTTCTTCTGCGCTGAGCGATTTGAAGAACCCTTCCAACGCGTGTTTGCTGGCGGCATAGGCGGTGCGGTGAAAAAGCGGCGCAAACCCGGCAACCGAGGATATGGCCAGGTGGGTTCCCTTGGAATGCCGCAAGGGATGCAGAAACTGTTTGGCACAGTCGACCGCTGCGAAGTAATTGATCTCGAACAGATTTCGGTGCGAGGCCATGTCGCATTCGGCGAAGGCAGAGATCTGCGAAACGCCCGCGTTGTAAATCACCAGATCAATCGACGTGCAGGATTTAATGACCCGGGCGCAGGTCTCCTTGATCTGGTCCGGCTGGGTCAGATCGCAGGCAAATGTGGTGACGCCGTCCACACGGGCAAAAGAGTCCAACTCGGGCCCCGGTAGATCAATAAGCACGGTGTGCCACCCTTGCGCGCGCAACGCCGCAGACAGGGCTCTGCCCAATCCGCCCGTGCCGCCGGTGATCACTGCGGTTTGCGTCATCGGGCGACCTCCCACCAGCGTTGAAATGCTTCTGCACTTGAAAGCTCGGGCTCATATCCGAAGCCTGTCCTCAGCGCGGAATTATCCAGCACAGGGCGGTACAGCAGAAAACGCACCTGCTCGGGACCATAGCGCGACAGACCAAGAGGACGCGCAAGTGTCAGGGCAGCTTTAACCAATCCGGGCCGCACCCATCGAACCGACTTTCCCATCGCTGCAGCGATCTGGGTGACGGTCAGCGATCCGGTGCCGGATACGTTGAAGATACCTGCAGGCCCATCCGTGGACGCCCGCAGCAGGATTTCCGCCAAATCCTTGTCCCAGACAAAGACAAAGGGGCTGTCCGACCCTTTCAGACCCAAAAGCCGGGGTTTGCGGAACAGGGCGGTGATTTGGTTTTCGATGCTTGCACCAAGTACCGTGCCGACGCGCAGGACGACTTGTTCCAGATCTGGCGCGGTGTCTCTGGCTTCGGCCAGCATCTCTTCGACCAGACGTTTGTGCCAGGAATAGGCGAACTCGTGATTGCCACGGATCGCATCGGTTTCTTTCAGTGGAATGGGGTTGTCCGGGTGATAGCCATAAGCCGCCCCTGACGACGTCACCACCAACCGCCGGGTGCCTGCGCCGATGGCTGCATCCAGCACATTGCGCGTGCCTTCGACATCGACCCTGTATTCCAACTCGCGGGTCGAGTCCGGTCCGGGTGTCACGATCGACGCAAGGTGAACAATCGTGTCAGGACGTTCTTCAAGGATGACGGTTTGCGGATCGCTTCCCGTCACGTCCATTTTCGTAAACCGCGTGTTTGCTGGCAGGTCCAACGGTTCCCGAATATCAGTCGCGATGACCTCAATATCGGAATGGCACCCAAGACGGCGCAGCAACGCCGTTCCGATGGCTCCGGCAGCACCTGTGATCAGAATCCGGCTCATTGCGGTATCTCTCGCCTGGCAAAAAACGCGGCAAGGGCGATGCCCGATATCGCGTGCCAGATCCCCCACAGGGCCGCGGCGACGGCCATACCGCCCAAGCCGCCGAAGAAGGCGAAGATCAGGATCAGCCCCAGCCCCGAGTTCTGAATTCCGGTCTCGATTGTAACGGAACGGCGATCGCGCTCGGACAGGCCGGCTGCGGTGGCGGTGAAGTAGCCGCCCAGAAAGGCCAGCGCATTGTGAAGGATGACCAGCCCAACGATCGCCCCGGCAAACTGAAGGAAGCTGTCCCAGTTCGCGGCAAGCGCCACGACGATGAAGGCAACGAAGATGCCCATGGACAGCCACTGCATAGGGCGGCGAATGCGATCAGCGAACCGTGTAAAGCGTGCATTGACCAGCATTCCCAGGATCAGCGGCAGGATCAGCATGAACGTCACGGTGGTTGCCACCGCGACCGGGTCAATTTCCGTGCGTTGCAGGATTTCCCGGGTCGGACCATAGAGGTTGCCCCAAAACGCGATGTTTGCAGGTGTGATGATGATCGCTGCGACGGTTGCGAAAGCCGTCATCGACACGGATAGCGCGACATTTCCCTTTGCGCGATGGGTCATGAAATTCGAGATGTTCCCACCGGGACAGGCCGCAACAAGAATAAGCCCCATCGCGACCGAGGGTATGGGCTTCAACGCGACGATCATCAGGAAGGTCAGGGCTGGCAATATGATGAACTGCGAAGTCAGCCCGACGATCAGGGGTTTGGGTCCCCGCGCCACCCGCCGAAAGTCATCAAGCCGAAGGTCCAGCGCGATTGAAAACATGACAACGGCAAGGATGGCGTTCAAAAGCCTCAGGTTGCCTGCATCAAAGTTCAGTGTGACTTGGTCGATCCCGTTCATTTTTCTGCCGCCCTGAGCGCTGCGATCTGGCCCGTCACCTCGCGTCGATAGGTTGCCTTGTCGACGTAATAGGCCATGCGGGGCAGGTCGATATAGTTCATACCGCCTGTTGCCCGCTCGAACCCTTCGGCCTTGGTCGCGCGGATCGCCTTTGCTGCCGTGTTTCCAGATCGCAGACCGGAGATATATCTGGCGATCATTTCGGCCTGCTCGTGTCGGCCCTGCCAGCCCAGCCCGGATGCTTCGACCATGCCCAGCACGAACACGTCATCCCGTTCAGGATGCATGCAGTTCAGGTAAAGATGCGGCGCATCCCCTTTCCAGTTCAGAAGCGACTTGTCGATGAACGGATAGTGCAGCTTGTAGCCGGTCGCCGCCAGAACCATGTCGTACTCGGCCGAACTGCCATCACGGAAGTGGACGGTTTTGCCATCAAATCTCGCAATGTCAGGGCGGACTGTCAGGTCGCCGTGCCCCGCGTGAAACAGGATCAGCGAATTCACGACGGGGTGGGACTCGTACAGCTCGTAATCCGGTTTTGGAAACCCGTATTTCTGAGGGTTCCCCACAAACCACTTTAGAATTGCGCCATCCACCTTGCGTTTCAACCACATCGGAAGGCGAATTTTCCCGCCCATCGTGTCAGCGGGTTTGCCGAAGACGTATTTTGGAACGAAGTAGTACCCGCGACGCATGGAAATGTCGCAGGATACGCCATGGTGGATCGCATCCACGGCAATATCACAGCCCGAGTTTCCTGCACCGACGACAAGAACCCTTTTGCCCGCAAATTGCGTTGGATAACGGTACTGCGACGCATGCATGAACTCGCCGGTAAACGTGCCTTCAAACTCAGGCATGTTGGGTTCCGACAAGGTGCCGTTCGCAATCAGAACGCCCGCGAATTGTTGAGTCTGCTCGGCGCCGGACGCGTCGCGCCAGCGGACCTCCCACCCGCCTTTGTCCGGCGGCGTGGTGCTTAGGACCTCGGCCCCGAAATGGAAGTGTTGATACAAATCGAACGCGGTGGCGAAGTCCTGAAAATAGGTCTTCAATTCGCGGTGCGACGGATATTCGGCCGTTTCCTCAAGCATCGGGAAATCCGCGAATTCGGTCATGCGTTTCGAAGAAATGAGGTGGGCGGTCTCGTACATCGTGGACCGAGGTGCATCAATGTTCCACAGACCACCCACATCATCTGCCAGTTCAAATCCTTGAAACGGCACGCCCTGCTCGATCAGCGTTTTTGCCATCGCAAGACCCATGGGCCCGGCCCCGATAAGTGCAAAACTATCTTCCGGGCGGGCCTTCACCTTAACCGGTTGGCCCGCTCCAAACTGCACCTGCTCCATGCGTCTCTCCTCCTGCGACGTCATTTACCTTGAACGATCGTTCTAAATAAGGCAAACTGATTTTTGAGATGTCACAACACGCTGTAAAAGAAAGAAAAAGAGCGCCGTCGCAGCGATCCGTAGCTGCGCGAGAGCGAATCCTGGACGCGGCCGAGCAGGTTTTTTCCGAACGGGGATTCGAGGGCGCATCGATTCGGGACATCGCGGAACGGGCGCAGGTTCAGAAGGCGAACGTGAATTTTCACGGCGGCCCGAAAGACGAGTTGTTTGAACGGATCGTCGCGCGCCGTGCCTCTGTTCTGTCCGAAGAACGCCTTGCTGCGATCAAGGCGCTGGAGGGTCAGGATTGGCAGGTCAGGGATTTTGTCGCGGCCTATATGCTGCCGCTGATCACGCGCGCGTTCGGCGGTGATCCGCAATGGCTGGCTTATGCGCGTATCGTGGCGATGGTTTCTGCGGATACGCGCTGGCGGGCGCTGGCAAAGGTGCATTTCGATCCAGCCGCATCCTTTGCGGTTCAGGCCTTGTGTGCGCGGTTCCCCAACGCTGACCCAAACCGAGTGTCCGCGTCGCTGGTCTATGCGGTCTCGGCGATGCTGGCCTTGTGTACGTCCGATTGGCGTATATCAGCCCTGTCCGGTTCCGACGGTGGGCCCGAGGCAGAGGACATGATCGAGAACCTGCTAAGTTTTTGCGAGGCTGGCATTACCGGCAGTTTAAGCACGGGGTCGTCGTGACCCGGTGAATTGTGCCGGACCTGCCGCGCGTCAGGTCGGTCATGTGTATCCCAGAACCTTGCGCGCGACGCGGAAGCATTCCAACGCCTGCGGAACGCCGCAATAGATACCGATCACATGGATGATGGCACGGATTTCTTCGGGGGTTACGCCATTGTTGATCGCGCCTTTGCAGTGAATTTCCCATTCATGCATTTTGCCCAATGCGCCGATCATCGACAGGTTCATCATCGACCGAGTTTTGGCGTCGATCACATCATCGCCCCAGCCAAAGCCCCAGCACCATGCAGTCATGGCCTCTTGAAACGGGCGGGTGAAGTCATCGGCTGCGGCCAGATTCTTCTCGACATATTCCGCGCCCAGAGTGCTCTTGCGTTGTTCCAACCCTTTCAGGAACAGGTCTTCGTCGAAAATATCTGCCATGTTTTCCTCTGCTTTTCGGGTCTCGGTCGCTTGCGCAGGACGTCAGTCCACCGCCTCGCGCATCCATTGCTGCAGCCGGGCGATCGAGTGTTCCGACATCACACCACAACCGGGGTCCAAGACCAATGGTCCGGGACGATAGCCGCGGGATTTCAGGCCGCGATGGACGGATTCGACCAGACGGATATCTTCTTCGACGGTGGTTTCACGGTCTTGCACGGCAAGTTGCCGGATCACCGCGCTTTCGGATCCGCCCTCGGTGTACCAGCCGCGCCAGACGGTGCAGTGATCGGCGTCATGCGCACGCCAGTGATAGGTGTTCAGCACGTTGCCGGGATAGCATTGGAATGAGAACATCGGCCACAGGAACCACGACTGATAATCGCCCGCGTGCGGTACGGACATGTCGATGGGATAGGTCATCTTGTCGAGGCTCTGACACTCGGTCGTGTGCCGCAGGACATAGCCGCCACTGGCGTCGGGCTGAATGTCATAGGTCTCGGGCTTGACGACACCCTCGGCAAAGGTCGGGTGGTTGGTCGGGCAGTGATAGCATTCCGAGTAATTCTCGATACTGACCTTCCAGTTGCAGTTTTCTTGGATTTCCACCCATTCCAGCGGCTCCAGATCGTCGATGTGAGGGACGAAGGCACGGATTTCCGCGCGCACGCCGGGATACCAGTCATCCATGGGCGCTGCGTCATCGTCGAGGTTGACGAAGATGAAGCCGTTGAACACTTCGGTTCGCACCGAGGTCAGGCAGATCGCGCTGCGGTCGAAACCGGGAACCGACTTGATATTCGGCCCGGCCCGCAAATGGCCTGTCAGTTCATAGGTCCAGGAATGATAGGGGCAGACGACCACGCGGGTGTTGCCCGCGCCGCTGACCATCTCATGGGCGCGGTGTTGGCACACATTGTAGAATGTGCGGATTTCCCCGTCGCGGCCCCGAATGCAGAACAGGTTTTGCCCCGCGATCTCGAACGCAAAGTAATCTCCTGCTTCGCGCACCTGCGCCACGTGGCCTGCGAATTGCCAGGTTCGGGCCAGAAGCCCCTGCATTTCCTGCGCGAAAATCGCGGGGTCTGTATAGTATCGCGCGTCCAGTGAGTGGGTCAGGGGGGCGTTCATTCAGGCTCCTCCGCGTAGAGGCCAAGGTGGTGTCTGCGTTGGTGAAACCGCTCCACCCGCTCAACGATTTCATCGCTGGAGACGGCCACCACGAAGGATAGCAGCGTTTCCAGCAAAGCGATGGTCGAGACGGAGGAGGGGAAGAATTGCGGTGTATCGGCGGCCACGACAAAGCCGTGCTGCGCGTTCAGGATCACCGGGCTGGCCGGGCTGTCCGAGATCCCCACGACAGTCATTCCCTGTTGCCGAGCCAGTTTGATCGCGTCGATTACCTCGGTTCGGTAAGGGTGGCAGGTGATGGCGATCAGCACGTCCTGCTCATCCGCCCAGGCCAGATCGTCCACCGGGGTTGAGCCGGGGCGGGGGATGGCATGGAACTGCTTCATCCCCGTCGACGCCAGATAGGTAAAGTTGCGTGCGTTCGCGTTGTTCACGCCCACGCCCAGCGTGAAGATCTGGCGGCAGGTCCAGATATCCTCGGCGGCCGCCTTCAGGCTGGCGGCGTCGATCCCGGCAAAGGTCTCTTCGATATTGCGGATCGCGGCCCCGACCATATCGGCATAAAGCCCGCCCAACTCGCCTGACTTGCCGATATCCTGTAGCCAGCGGGCGCGATCGGGGAAGGACACGCCGCCCTGTCGAATCGCGTCGCGGAACGGTGCTCGGAAATCCTCATACCCTTCGAAGCCGACTTGCCGCGCCATGCGGACAAAAGTGTTGGGCTTTACTTTTGCCGCCTCGGCGATCTCGCGCACGGTCGAAACCCCAACATCCGTGGGGTTTTCCAACACATAACGCGCGGCTTTCTGGGCCTCGGGCGTCAGGGCCTCCCATTCCTCGGTCAGGCGGTCGAGAACGATTGATGATACATTTGTGTCATTCATGATTGACGATGGTACAAATGTGGAATTAGCCTGTCGAGCAGAAAAGCGACTCGGGAAGAGGAAATGTCATGTCCGAGAAGAAATTGCCCACCCAAGCCCGCGTGGTCATCGTCGGAGGCGGCGTCATGGGGGTCGGTCTGGCCTATCATCTGGCGCATGAAGGGTGGGGCGATGAAACCGTCCTGCTAGAAAAGGCGGAACTGACCAGCGGCAGCACGTGGCACGCAGCTGGGCAGATCACGCATTCGACCTCGAGCTTTGGGTTGGGCAAATGCGTGGACTACAACATCGGTCTCTATTCCGGCGCGCTGGAGGCGGAAACCGGCCAGTCGGTGACATGGCATGGCTGCGGCTCGTTCCGTCTGGCTTATACCGAGGATGAGATGGACTGGCTGCGCCACACCCTCTCGGTGGGTCGGTCGCTGGGCTTCAACATCGAACTGGTCGGCCCTGAGAAGGTGGCCGAACTGCACCCGTTCTACAATCTCGACGGCGTGTTGGGCGCGCTGCATACACCCGACGACGGCCATGTGGACCCGACCAACGTGACCATGGCGATGGCCGCAGGTGCGCGCCAGAAAGGTGTGCGCATCTTCCGCAACTGCCGCGCCACCAACATCACGCAGGCCGAGAATGGCGCGTGGGTGGTTGAGACCGAAATGGGCACCATCACGTGCGAGCATGTGGTGAACGCGGGCGGCACCTATGCGCGGCAGATGGGCGAATGGTCGGGGCTGCAACTGCCGATGACCTCGATGACGCACCATTACTTCGTGACCGAGCCGGTGCCTGAGTTTCAGAACCTGGACACCGAACTGCCGGTGATCCGCGATGACCGCAAGGTTTCGGGCTATATCCGCATGGAGCAAAACCGTGGCCTGATCGGGATCTACGAGAAGGAAAACCCCAACTCGGTCTGGCATGATCATTGCCCGTGGGAATACGAAAATTGGCTGTTCGATGCCGACTACGACCGGGTGATGCCTTGGCTGGAAGAAAGCCTGAACCGGATGCCGATCTTTGCTGAACTGGGCATTCAGCGTGACGTGCATGGGGCAATTTCGCATCCGCCGGACGGCAACCCTTTGATTGGGCCTGCGCCGGGCGTGCGGAACTATTGGTGCTGCTGCGGGACGCAAATCGGGATCGGCTGGGGGCCGGGCCTGACGCGTGAACTGGCGCGCTGGATGGTGCATGGGGCGGCCGATATCTCGATGCGGGAATTCGATCCGCGCCGATTCGGTAGCTATGCCACCAAGGACTGGCAGGTGATAAAGGCCGAGGAAGACTACTGCCTGCGCCACGAAATCCCCTTTCCGCATTTCAACCGTCTCGAAGGGCGTCCGATCAAGCCATCGCCCCTGTATGAGTTGCTGAAATCCAAGGGCGCGGTGCATGAGGAAGTCTATGGGTTCGAACGCCCCCGTTGGTTCGCCCGCGATGGGGTTGAACAGCGCGACCACTATTCCTTCCGCCGCACTCCTGCCGACGACATGGTCGCCGCCGAGGTCAAAGCAGTGCGCGAACGCGTGGGCATTATGGATGTGACGGCGTTTACCAAGGTCGAAGTCTCCGGCCCGGACGCCTACGCCCTATTGGACCGGCTGACCGCCAACCGGATGCCGCAAAAACTCGGCTCAATCACGCTGACCCATATGCTGAACCGCCGTGGTCGGATCGAGTTGGAGACAACAATTGTCCGCATGGCCGAAGACCGCTTCTATCTGGTCTGCGCGGCGTTCTTCGAGCAACGCCTGCTGGATCACCTGACGCAACAGCGGGCGGATGAGGATGTTCAGATCACCGCTTTGTCCGAGGACTGGTCGGCCTTGTCCCTGAACGGCCCCCGGTCGCGGGACGTGCTGGCGCGATGCACCGATGCCGATCTGACCAATGCCGGGTTCCGCTGGCTCTCGGCGCAGGAAATCGACATCGCGGGTCACAAGGTCTGGGCGTTCCGCATGTCTTATGCCGGGGAACTGGGCTGGGAGTTGCACATGCGAAACGCAGCCTGTTTGGACGTTTACTCGGCGCTTTGGGCCGCCGGAGAACCGCATGGCATCGCCGACTATGGCAGCTTTGCCATGAACGTGATGCGGATGGAGAAAGGCTTTAAAGGTGCGGGTGAACTGACCAATGAAGTGACACTGGTCGAGGCGGACGTGCTGCGCTTTGCCCGCACCGACAAGGACTATCTGGGCAAGGACAAGACCCTGAACACCGACCTTCCGTGGATTTGCGCCTATCTGGAAATCGAACCGGATGGTGAGATCGACGGCCACGGCGGTGAGGCGGTCATGCTGGATGGCCGCGTCGTCGGCTCGACCGCATCGGTGGCCTTTGGGCACACGGTCGGCAAGATCCTCGCCTGTGCCTATATCAAGCCCGAGGCCGCCACGCCCGGCACCGCATTGCAGGTCGTGATCCACGGTCAACCCCGCGCGGCCCGCGTGTTGGGCGAACCGGCTTACGATCCACAAAGCCTGCTGCCACGCACTGACGCTGTACTGGAGGCCGCGCAATGACCCTGCCCGATACAATGAAAGCCATGGTTACGATGGGCCACGGAGGTCTGGAGCAAATGGTTCTGCACAAAGACTGGCCCCGCCCCGAACCCGCGGCCAATGAAGTGCTGATCAAGGTCGCCGCTTGCGGCCTGAACAACACGGACGTCAATACGCGGTCGGGCTGGTATTCCAAGACAGTCACCGACGCGACCACCGGAGGCGCGTTTGACGAGGTGGGTGAGGAAGACCCCACCTGGGGCGGCAACCCGATCACTTTCCCGCGCATCCAGGGGGCTGATATCTGTGGCTATATCGTCGCCGTGGGTGCAGGCGTCGACCCCGCCCGTATCGGTCAGCGCGTCATCACGGACGGCTGGCTACGCGATCCGGATGACCCCGGAAACAAGGACAAAACCGGCTACTACGGCTCGGAACGGGACGGAGGGTTTGCCGAATATGCCACCACTCTGGCCGTGAATGCAGTGCCGATTACCTCTGATTTGTCGGATGCGGAACTGGCGACGTTTTCTTGCTCCTACTCAACCGCCGAAGGGATGCTGACCCGCGCCAATGTCACCGAGAAAGACACGGTTCTGGTGCCCGGAGCCTCGGGCGGGGTCGGCGGCGCCTTGGTGCAACTGGCCAAACGGCGCGGCGCGCGGGTGATTGCGCTGGCGTCCGAGGCGAAACACGCCGATGTTGCGCAACTTGGCCCGGACATGATCCTGCCGCGCGCGCCCGATAACCTGCGCGCAGCACTGGGGGGTGAAAAAATCACTGTGGTCGCAGATGTGGTCGGCGGCCCTTATTGGCCGACCCTGATCGACGTCCTTGAACGGGGCGGGCGGTATACCTGTTCCGGTGCCATCGCAGGGCCGATGGTCGAGTTCGACCTGCGCACCTTCTATCTGCGCGACCTGACTTTCACCGGCTCGACCGTCATCGACCCGCAGGTGATGCTGAACCTCGTGAAATATATCGAGGCAGGTCAGATCAAACCGGCCCTTGCTGCGACCTATCCGCTGGAGGAGCTGCGCGAGGCACAAGCGGCCTTTATCGCCAAGCAACACACCGGAAACATAGTGGTGATCCCATGACGTTGGAGGATGTCCTCAAAGCCGCCCAAGAGTTGCACCAAACGCATCCTGACTTGGCCGCGTTCGGAGATTGGCCGGACGACCTGCGTGCGACTGATTTGCCGCCAAACGCGATCCCGGCGGTTCCCCTGGTGCAGGCGATCCAGCCCGATGCGGGGCCGACCCAAGCCCTGACTGAAGCGATCCGTGCAACCGTGCATCTGGCCGATTGGAAACAGACCTATACCCAAGACGAGGTCGGCGCCGATTTCCTAAATCGCTATGGATACTACGAGCTGTTTGGTCCCACGGGCCATTTCCATTCGACGAAGCTGCGCGGCTATGTGGCCTTTTGGGGCGAGGGGTTGACCTATGATTGGCACAGCCATCGGGCCGAAGAACTGTACCTGATCGCGGCAGGTCGCGCACGGTTCCATGTCCCGGACAATGAGGCCGACCTGACCCCAAACCAAACCCGCCTGCACGCCAGTTGGCAAAGCCACGCCATGACAACCACCAACAGCCCGATCTTGACCTATGTGCTGTGGCGCGGCGAAGGGTTGGACGCATTGCCACGGATGGACGCCGCATGAAAATCAAAACCATCACGGTCTACCAGATCGACCTACCGCTCGAGCATCCCTATTGGTTGTCGGGCGGGCGTCTAAAATTCGAAACACTGGACGCGACGCTTGTGAAACTCGAGACCGATACAGGCCTCATCGGGTGGGGTGAGGGCACCCCCTGGGGCCACACCTACGTGCCCGCCCACGGCCCGGGTATCCGCGCCGGGATCGAAACCATGGCCCCGTTCATTCTGGGCCTCGACCCGCGCCGCGTGCTGGAGGTCGAACGCGCCATGGACACCGCTTTGCCAGGCCACCTCTATGCCAAAAGCCCGATCGACATGGCCTGCTGGGATATCGCAGGGCAGGCGGCGGGCCTGCCCATCGCTGACCTGATGGGCGGCGGCTCGCGCACACCGCGCCCAATCGCCTCATCTGTTGGTGCCAAGACGGTCGAAGAAACCCGCGAGGTAATGGACCGTTACCGCAGCCGCGGCTACATCGCCCACTCGGTCAAAATCGGCGGAGACGTCGAACGGGACATTGCCCGTGTCCGAGATGTAGAGAGCATTCGCCGCCCAGGTGAAATTGTCCTCTATGACGTAAATCGCGGTTGGACCCGGCAACAGGCGCTGCGAGTCATGAAAGCCTGCGAGCCTTTGCAGGTCATGTTCGAGCAACCCTGCGAATCCCTCGACGACATCGCCGCCATCGCAGGCCGCCACGCCTCTCCGGTGTCGGTGGACGAAAGTCTCGTCACCCTGCAAGACGCCACCCGCATCGCCCGCGATGGTTTGGCAGAGGTCTTTGGCATCAAGCTCAACCGCGTCGGGGGCCTGACCAAAGCGGCCCGGATGCGAGATATCGCGCTGGCCCATGGAATCGATATGTTCGTCATGGCAACCGGGGGCTCCGTTCTGGCCGATACCGAGGCCCTGCATCTGGCCGCCACGATCCCCGATGAAAACTGCCACGCAGTCTGGGCCTGTCAGGACATGATCACCGTCGACATTGCCAGTGGTCGCGGCCCCCGCAACACAAACGGCCACTTGCACCTGCCCGAAACTCCGGGCCTCGGCGTCCACCCCGACGAAGACGCGCTCGGCCCCCCAATCGCAACCTACGAGGCCCCGCGATGATCCGCCCCTTCATCTGGCTAAAAATATCCCGGGGCGTGAATTGGCCGCAGGCCAAGAGAGGGGCTGGCCCCTCTAACGGCACCACATCATCACCCAAAGGACGGCCGGAATGAAGATCACCGCCATCACCCTCTGGTCCGTCGACCTCACCAGCCACGAAACCTATCACATGGCCGAGGGCAAAACCTGCGCCACGGTCAAAACCCATGTCCTGTGCCTTGAGACGAATACCGGGCTCAGAGGGTGGGGCGAGGTCTGTCCGATTCCCCATTACCTGCCCGCTTATGCCGATGGCGTCCCGGCCGCGATCACCGAAATGGCCCCGGAAATCCTCGGGGTGTCGCCTTTTGGTGCCGATGCGCCCATGCGCAAGCTCGACAGCTATCTACAGGGCCACCGCTACGCCAAATCCGCCGTTGATCTGGCGCTTTGGGATCTGTTCGGTCAGGCCACGGGCCAGCCGGTCTATGCATTGCTGGGCGGGCGCACGCGCAAGGACATGCCGCTCTATCATTCAATCACCTGCATCGACCCTGATGAGATGGCTCGCATCGCGCAAACCGCCTATCAGACCGGTATCCGCCAGTTTCAGGTCAAGCTGGGCGTCGAAGCTGACTGGCAGGCCGATGCCGAACGCCTGATCAAAGTGCGCGAGGTCGTGGGGCCGGGTCCGCTGGTCTACGGAGACTGGAACTGCGGCGCATCCCGCCTGCAAGCCACCCGCACGGGCCGCGCCGTGGCGCACCTGGATGTGATGTTGGAACAGCCCTGCAAGACGCTGGAGGATTGCGCTGCCGTCCGGCAAGCCACAGGCCTTCCGATGAAGATCGACGAAAACGCCCATGATCTGGCCTCGCTGCTGCGCGCGCATGAATTGGGCTGCATGGACGCCGTGGCGCTGAAACTGTCCAAATTCGGCGGACTGTCGGCCATGCGCCGCGCGCGCGATCTGACTGTGCATTTGGGGGCAGAGATTTGCGCCGAATGCACTTGGGGCTCCGATATCGTCACCGCCGCGTCGTTGCATTTTGCCGCCTCGACCCCGCAGGGATCCCTGATGAACACCTGTGACCTGTCCTCTTACGTGGCCCCGCGCCTCTGCCCTGATGCGCCCAGCCGCAAAGACGGTCGCATCGGCCCGCCCGAAGGCCTCGGATTGGGCGTGACGCCTGACCCGGAAATCCTTGGTTCCCCAATATTGGAGATCGCCTGAGATGCTCAAGATCAACACCCAATCCGAATGGATAGCCCGTGCGAATGAGGTCCTGCCCGCCGGGGGATTTGGCAATTTCGACCCCGGCATCATCATCGCCCGTGGCGAAGGCAGCCGCGTCTGGGATGAAGACGGCAATGAATATGTCGACTATCTGATCGGATCCGGCCCCATGCTGCTGGGCCATGGCCACCCCGAGGTGATGGAGGCGGTGCTGGAACAACTGCCCAAGGGCATGACCTTCTTTGCCAACAACGCCAAAGGCATCGAACTGGCCGAGGCGATCATCGACGCCGTGCCGTGTTGCGAACAGGTGCGGTTTGTCGCCTCGGGCGGTGAGGCGGATATGTACGCCATCCGTTTGGCCCGTGCGCATACCGGGCGCGACAAGATCCTGAAATTCGAGGGCGGCTATCACGGCATGAGCGCCGAGGCGCAAATGAGCCTCGCCCCCAGCCGTAGGGTGAACTTTCCACAAGCGGTGCCCGACAGCGCCGGGATACCTGCGGGGGTGGCCGAACAGATGCTGATCGCACCGTTCAACGATCTGGAGGCCGTGGCAGCCCTGCTAAACGAACATGACGATATTGCCGCGATCATGGTTGAACCCTTGCAGCGGATCATCCCGCCCTTGCCCGGTTACCTGCAAGGGCTGCGCGACCTGTGTGACAAGCACAATGTCCTGCTGATCTTTGACGAGATCGTTACCGGGTTCCGCTTGGCCTATGGCGGTGCGCAAGAGAAATACGGCGTGACACCCGATATCTGCACCCTGGGCAAGATCATCGGCGGAGGGTTCCCTCTGGCCGCTTTGGGCGCAAGCGCCGAGATCATGAAGCATTTCGATAAAGATCAGGTAGGCGAGGACGGGTGGCTGATGCAGCTTGGCACCTTGTCGGGAAACCCGGTGGCTTCGGTTGCAGGCCTCAAGACGATGGAGGTTCTGCGGCGCGACGGGGTCTATGATCAATTGAGCGCAACGGGTGCAGCACTTCAGCAGATGCAGGTGGATGCTTTGAACCAAGCCGGGATTCCGCATCGCATTTGCGGTGATGAAACCCTGTTCGATATCTATTTCACAGATGCCGATTGCCGCGATTACCGCAGCGCCAAGCATGACGATACCCATCGTAACGTGATTTACAACAACAGCTTAAGGGCGAGCGGGATCTTCAAGTCGCCGGGCAAGCTCTATCCTTCCTTGGCCGTGACGGAAGCGGACCTGCAACAGACCAAGCACGCGGTTGAAAAAGCGGTCCAGATGATTGCCAATGCCTGAACGGATTCAGTTTGGGCAAAGAAACGGGCCGCTGCCAGTTCATGACAGCGGCCCTGACTGATTGGATGCCCGGGGCTGCACCTCGCCCCCTCGAATACCACTTAAAAATACGGACAGACTTGCAAACTTTCGACTTTTTCGAGAGCAGCCCGGCGTCTCAATCGGTGTATCTTTATCTTGGCAGCGTTTCGAAATGCGAGCAGTGAAGTAGTTCACATTGCGCAACTTTTTCTCAACTTCTCCAGTCAAAGAAGCCTGAACCCGCCTTCTGCAGCAGCGTTTCCGCCATGGCGTGGCCCATCTCGGGCCCATCGGCAACCGCGCCGGTTATGTCTTCCGAGATGGCCTCGGACCCGTCCGGGCGCAGAACCTCACCGCGCAGGCGCAGGTGGCCGTCCTGTATTTCGGCGAGGCCAGCGATCGGCGTCTCGCACGAGCCGTCCAGCGCAGCCAGCAGTGCGCGTTCCGAGGCCAGGCGCTGGCCGGTTTCGGCGTGGTGGATCGCCTCGAGCATACAAGCTGCGCGGGAATCGTCGCTGCGGCGTTCGATACCGATGGTGCCCTGCGCAATGGCGGGCAGCATGTCCTCGGGCGCGATGGCGGTGGCGGGGACGTCGTCCATATTCAGGCGGCGGATACCGGCCATGGCCAGAAAGGTGCAATCAGCCACGCCATCGGCCAGTTTTTTCAGTCGCGTCTGCACATTGCCGCGAAACTCGACCACGTTCAGGTCGGGGCGGCGGTTCAGCAACTGCGCCCGGCGGCGCAGGGACGAGGTGCCGACGGTCGCGCCCTGAGGCAGGTCGTGAATTGAACTGAGGCTGGGCGAGATGAACGCGTCCCGCACATCCTCGCGCGGCAGGAAGGTGTCCAGCACCAGACCTGTGGGCTGTTCCACCGGCATGTCCTTGGTGGAATGCACCGCGATGTCGATATCGCCGCGTAGCATCGCCTCTTCGATTTCTTTGGTGAACAGGCCCTTGTTGCCGATCTCTTTCAGCGGGCGGTCCGCGTCGATCATGGCCCGGTTGTCACCGGTGGTCTTGATAACCACGATCTCGAATGCGTCTTCCGGCAGGTCAAACGCCGCGCCCAGTCGCTGTCGTGTCTCATAGGCTTGTGCCAGCGCCAGAGGCGATCCTCGGGTGCCGATCTTGAGCGGTGAGTCGGGGGAGGGCAGGGTCAGTGTCATGCGCACAGCTTTAGTCGCGTCACATTGCCCTGACAATGGGGGCAGAGCTTGACAAATTGCCACTGAGGGCCGACCCGTGGCGCAAACCTGATGATTGGGGGCGGACATGGCCGAGACAAAGAAACTGCTGCGGGCGCTGGCGGGTGAGGTGCAGGATGTGCCGCCGATCTGGATGATGCGTCAGGCCGGGCGGTATCTGCCCGAATATCGCGCGACGCGGGCGCAGGCCGGGGATTTCCTGTCGCTGTGTTACAACCCCGAATTGGCGGCCGAAGTCACCTTGCAGCCAATCCGCCGCTATGGGTTCGACGCGGCGATTCTGTTTGCTGACATTCTTCTGGTGCCGCAGGCGCTGGGCGCGGATTTGTGGTTCGTGACCGGCGAGGGACCGCGCCTGTCGACCATTACCCAACAGGCCGAGTTTGATGCGCTGAAACCCGTGGATGCGATTCATGAGACCTTGTCGCCGGTCTATGAAACCGTGCGTATCCTGTCACGGGAATTGCCGTCCGAGACCACGCTGATCGGTTTCGCGGGCGCGCCGTGGACGGTGGCCACCTATATGATCGCCGGGCGCGGTACGCCGGATCAGGGCCCGGCCCATGCGCTGCGCGAGGGGAATGTGGCGCTGTTTGAGGCGCTGTTGGAGCGGATCACTCTGGCGACGATCGAATACCTCTCGGCCCAGATTGAGGCGGGGGCCGAGGTGGTCAAGATCTTTGACAGTTGGGCCGGATCTTTGAAGGGTGTGGCGTTTCAGAAATATGCGGTTGAGCCTTGCCGGGTGATCACTCAGGCAATCAAGGCGCGCCATCCGGGTATTCCGGTGATCGGCTTCCCGCGTGAGGCTGGCGACGGCTATGTTGGCTTTGCCAAGGCCACGGGTGTGGATTGCGTGGCGCTGGACAACTCAGTCGCGCCGGATTGGGCGGCGGCCAATGTGCAAGTGGATGGCTGTGTGCAGGGCAATCTGGCCTCGTCCCACATGGTGACGGGCGGGCAGGCTTTGGTGGATGAGACGCGGCAGATCGTTGAGGCGTTTTCCAAGGGGCCGCATATTTTCAACCTTGGGCATGGGATTACGCCGGATGCCGATCCTGAGAACGTGCAGTTGATGATCGACACGGTTCGGTCGCGGTAAGCTGATGGAAGGGGGCCAGCCCCCTTCTTGGCCTGTGGCCAATTCATCCCCCGGGATATTTTTAGCCAGATGAAGGGGCGGATCAGCGCTTTGGGTTGAGCTCGTCCAGAATTTCTGAGCGGTGTTCGCCGCGCGATGGGCTGGGTTTTGGTCGCCATGCGTGGTTGGAAAAGCGCGGCGCGGGGGCGGCTTGGAGGGTTCCGTCTATGTTCTGCCATGTCTGGCGCGCATCGTTCATGGGATGGGATTGTGCCTGTTCGGGACTGAGTACAGGGGCGACGCAGGCGTCGGTGTCGTGGAAAAGTGTCGTCCAATGATCGCGGGGGTGTTGGACGAAGATTTCGGTTAGGCGTGCTGTGAGCAGCGGCCACAGTTTTGGGTCGTATTGTTTAGTGAAGTCAGGATCCTGAGACAGGCCCAGCGTTTTGAGAAACTCAGCGTAGAATTTTGGCTCGAGGCATTGCACGGTGATGAACCCGCCATCGGCGCAGCTATAGGTGCGGCTCCAATGGGGGCCGTCCAGCAGGCTTTGGCCCCGCGTTTCCGACAGGTTGCCGGTTTGACGCATGCTCATGAGCAGGTTCATCATATGCGCCGAGCCGTCATAGATGGCGGCATCGACGACGGTGCCCCGACCGGTGCGCTGCGCGTTGATCAGGCCGGCCAATATGCCTGCGACAAGGTACATCGCGCCGCCCCCAATATCACCCACCAATGTTGCCGGTGTCTGTGGTGGCTGCCCTGCTGCCGAGGCGTACCAGAGCGCGCCGGACATCGCGATATAGTTCAGGTCGTGGCCTGCCCTGTCTGAAAGGGGGCTGTCCTGTCCCCAGCCCGTCATGCGGCCATAGACCAATTTGGGGTTGAGGGAGTGGCAGGTTTCGGGTCCGAGGCCGAGCTTTTCCATCACACCGGGGCGGAAGCCTTCGATCAGTGCGTCGGCGGATGAGGTCAGGCGTCTGGCGATCTCAAGATCGGCGTCGTCCTTGAGGTTCAGGTCTATGGACCGTTTGCCGCGATCCAGCACGGATGTCTCGGGCATCCCGGGGGTCAAGGGCTGGCCCTTGCGATGGATGGTGACGACGTCTGCGCCAAGGTCGGCCAGCAACATGGCCGCGAACGGGCCGGGCCCCAAGCCCTCGACTTCAATGATCCGGATTCCATTTAACATTGCGCCCCTCCTTTTCGAGCAGGGTTTCGAGGCTTTGCGGGAATTGCAAGGCCAGATTCTGGCGGCTTGCAAGATGCTTACGTGACCACTAGCGTTTCCAGCGGGGAGTGGAGTGAGGCTCGGATGCGGTTGTGGATCCTATTCGGCAGCGTGGTTGCGCTGGCAGTTCTGGCGGGTGTTCTGTCGCGCCTGCACCCCCCTGGAACCATCGTATTGGCCGCTGGTCCGGCGGGTGGAGCCTATGAAACCGTTGCGCAGGATTATGCGGGCATATTGGCGCGGGATGGCATCCGGCTTGAAATTCTTGAAACGGCCGGTTCGGTTGAGAATGCCGATCTGTTGAACAATGGCGATGTGGACGCGGCTTTTCTGCAGGGTGGAATCAAGGTCGACCCCAACAGGGCCGAAGCTGTCGGTGCCGTATTTTTTGAACCTGTTGTTTTTCTGGTGAACAAAGACGCAGCCATCCCGCGCAATCCGGCCCTATGGTCCGGGTTGCGGATTAACAGTGGCGCACCGGGATCAGGAACGGCGGCGGCTTTTCGTGATCTTGAACGCGCTGTGGGTCTGGCTGAGGACGCAAACGAACATTTCTCAATCCCTTATGCCGCAGCTGCGGCTGCCCTGCTTGCGGGTGATCTGGATATCGCGGTCTATGTGGCCCCGATAGAAGCGCCCTATCTAAAGGCGGCCTATGAATCGCCGGGGCTGCGCGTGTTGGATCTGGCCCATGTACAGGCAATTTCCAGACGCCTGACCTATGCGACGGTCGTATCGGTGCCAGCCGGTGGGATGTCTCTGGATCCCGTGCTGCCGCCGCGCCCGGTTGAGTTGGTAGCGATTGAGGCACGGTTGGTTGTGCGACCCGATCTGCATCCGGCTTTGGTCAACCGTCTGACAATGGCAGCGATCGAGTTGCATCAGGCAAGGGGCATCATCTCGGACCCGGGTGTTTTCCCGAACATTGACGGTACTGGCCTGAATGTCAGCAATACCGCGCGACAATTGATCCTTGATGGCCCGTCCACCTGGCATAACTGGCTGCCTTATTGGATTGCCGCACAGATCAACCGGGTATTGCTGTTGTTGCTGCCGTTCTTCTTCATCGTGGTTCCGTTGATGCGGCTGCTGCCCTTCGCCTATGCTTATGCGATGCGCTGGCGCGTTTGGCAGCACTACCCCGAAATCCGCGAGATCGAGTTGGAATTGGCCAACGACCCAAGCGACTCCGAGTTGGATGCGATGCAAACGCACTTGAGTGAACTGGACGAGCGTTTGGCTGCGTTGCGGTTGCCGGCTGCGTATCGGCAAGGGCAATACGACGCCCGATTGCATGTTGAGCTGATCCAGAAGCGAATAGCCGAATTGCGCAGTGCCGGGCCTGCCTGAGCGCTTGGACGCCTACAAAAATGCGCAGGGTCCTGTGCGGAATGGGCCTGTTCTGTGCCGATGCGCCGGGGTAATGTCCCCGCCAGAACGGGGAAAGTGAATGGCACCAATTCTGTCCATCAGGGACTTGCGCAAATCCTATGCCGATGGTTTCGAGGCGCTGAAGGGCGTCTCTTTGGATATTGAAGAAGGAGAAATCCTTGCGCTGCTGGGGCCAAACGGTGCGGGCAAGACAACTCTGATTTCCACAGTGTGCGGGATCACGACCCCGACCTCTGGGTCAGTGACGGTAGGCGGACATGATATCCAGACCGAGTTTCGGGCCGCTCGTCGTATGATCGGGCTGGTTCCGCAAGAGATCGCGTTGGAGCCGTTCGAGAAAGTCTGGAACACGGTGCGGTTTTCGCGCGGGTTGTTCGGGTATGGCGCTGATAGTGCTCGGATCGAAGAGATCCTTCGCAAGCTATCTTTGTGGGACAAGCGCAAGAACGCGATCAAGGAATTGTCGGGCGGCATGAAGCGGCGGGTGCTGATTGCCAAGGCGCTGGCCCATGAGCCGCGCGTGCTGTTTCTGGACGAACCAACCGCCGGAGTTGATGTCGAGCTGCGCAAAGACATGTGGGAGATCGTGGCCGAGCTGAAACAGGCGGGCGTCACCATCATCCTGACCACGCATTACATCGAAGAGGCCGAGGCTATCGCCGACCGGGTGGGTGTCATCGACAAGGGTGAGTTGCTGCTGGTGCAGGACAAAGACACGCTGATGGCGCAGATGGGCAAAAAGCAGATCGAGGTCATGCTGACGGAACCCATCCAAGCCATCCCCGAAAGTCTGGCCGCGCATAATCTGACCCTGAACGGGAACGGCGACGCGCTGGTCTACACCTATGATATCCACGCCGACCGGACAGGCATTACCACGCTGCTGAACGACGTGGCGCAGGCGGGATTGGTTTTGCGCGACGTACAGACGCGGCAGTCGAGCCTTGAGGAAATTTTTGTCAACCTAGTGTCCGGAGCCCCCGCATGAACTGGTCCGCCGTCGCCGCCATTTACCGGTTTGAAATGGCCCGGTTCTTCCGCACACTGGCGCAGAGCTTTCTGTCTCCGGTTCTGTCCACGTCGCTGTATTTCGTGGTGTTCGGCACCGCCATCGGCAGCCGCATCCAAGAGGTCGAGGGCGTGTCCTATGGTGCGTTTATCGTGCCGGGGCTGATCATGCTGTCGGTGGTGATGCTGTCGATCTCGAACGCGTCGTTTGGCATTTATTTCCCCAAATTCCTGGGCACGATTTACGAATTGCTGTCGGCCCCCGTGAATTTTATCGAGATCGTGATCGGCTATGTCGGGGCGGCGGCGACCAAGGCGTTGTTCGTGGGGGTGGTGATCCTGATCACTGCCACGTTCTTTGTGGATCTAAGGATCGAGCACCCTTTCGCGATGGTATCGTTTCTGGTGCTGACCTGCCTCAGCTTTTCGTTGCTGGGGTTCATTATCGGCATCTGGGCAAGCAATTTTGAACAGATGTCACTGGTCCCGCAATTGGTGGTGACGCCGCTGATCTTTCTGGGTGGTACGTTCTATTCGATTTCGATGCTGCCCCCGGTGTGGCAGACGATCACCCTGTTCAATCCGGTGGTCTATCTGATTTCCGGGTTCCGCTGGTCGTTCTATGGGCTTGCTGATGTTCCCATTGGCTTCAGCCTTTTGGCCATATTGGTCTTCACCGGCATCTGTCTGGGCATCATCGGGTGGATTTTCAAAACAGGCTGGCGCATCCGCAGCTAGGTGATCCGCGGCGTTGCATTTTTGCCCGTCATGTGTGTGAATTTGGTTCACGTCGCGTATTAGGCCCCAGCGGTCCCTTGTTTACCGGTTGGCTGCACTCTACATCGGCATCCATGAAACTCAGCCTGCCGTTTCTCAAAAAACACCCCAGCGTCGCCGTTGTGCGATTGTCCGGTGCCATCGGAATGGCCGGGCGTGCGTCGATGTCTGATACCTCGCTTGCCCCGGTGCTTGAGAAAGCCTTTCGCAAAGGAAAGCCCTCTGCGGTGGCGCTTGAGATCAACTCGCCCGGAGGATCACCGGTTCAAAGCTCGTTGATTGGCGCCCGCATACGGCGGCTGTCTGACGAACTGAATGTGCCGGTCATCGCGTTTGTCGAGGATGTGGCGGCCTCGGGTGGGTATTGGCTGGCGGCGGCCGCAGATGAGATTTACGCAGACGACAGCTCGGTTCTTGGCTCGATCGGGGTGATCTCGTCTGGGTTCGGGGCGCATGTGTTGCTGAAACGTCAGGGAATTGAACGTCGTGTCCATACGGCCGGGCAATCTAAGTCCATGCTGGACCCGTTCTCTCCGGAAAAGAAAGAGGATGTTGCGCGGCTCGAAAGGTTGCTGGCCGATATTCACGACAATTTCATCGCTCATGTGAAAACACGTCGTGGCACAAAGCTGGATGAAAACGAGGACCTGTTCACTGGTGAGGTCTGGTTGGCCAAGCGCGCGCAGGATCTGGGGCTGATCGACGGTATCGCCCACCTCAAGCCAAAGATGCAGGAGCGGTTTGGCGACAAGGTAAAGTTCCGCCGCTACGGGCTCCGCAAGCCTTTCTGGTCCCGGTTCGGGGCGTCACTGGCGCAGGATGCGATTGCCGGACTTGAGGAGCGTGCGGCCTACGCGCGTTTCGGTTTGTAACGTGATTATCAAGATCGTAACCCTCTTTCTGATTGCTATGGGTGTCCTGGCAATGTTCGGAAAGCTGCGCTTTCCGGGGCAGCAGAGGTTGCAATCTTCCAGATGTCCGCGCTGCGGGCGGTTCAGGATCGGCAAAGGCCCCTGCGCCTGCGAAAAAGGAGGCCGTACATGACGGCATGGCTGCTTTCCGGCCTCGGGCTGCTGATCCTGCTATTGGCGGGTGATGCGCTGGTGCGCGGCGCGGTGAACCTGAGCCTGCGTCTGGGTGTGCCTGCGCTGATCGTCAGTCTGACAATCGTGGCCTTTGGCACCTCGGCCCCCGAGCTTCTGATCGCGATCAGCGCCATCAAAGAAAATGCGCCGGGGATCGCGCTGGGGAATGTGGTGGGGTCGAACACCGCCAACATCCTTTTGGTGTTGGGCCTGCCGGCGCTCTTGGCGACGCTGCACACAAGCGAGTGCGACAGCCGCAAGAACTATGTCTTCATGTTGCTGGCCTCAGTTCTTTTTATCGGGCTGGCCTTCTGCGGTATATTCAACCTGTACAGCGGGGCGATCCTGCTGGCCGCGCTGGGTCTTGTTCTGTGGAACGCGTTCCGCGAAGCCCATGCGCATCGCAAGGCCTGTGGCGAAGCCTGCGCCGACGATGAGGAACTTGACGGGCTGGAAGAAGCCGACCCGGATATGCCGTACTGGAAGATCTCGATCTATCTGGTTCTGGGTCTGATCGGGTTGCCGATGGGCGCGCATCTGCTGGTGGATAATGCGACCGTCATTGCACGCACCTATGGCGTCAGCGAAACCGTGATCGGCCTGACACTGGTGGCGGTCGGGACCTCGCTGCCGGAATTGGCAACGACCGTCATGGCGGCCTTGCGCCGTCAGGCGGACGTTGCGTTGGGCAACGTGATCGGTTCGAACATGTTCAACCTGTTGGCCATCGTGGGTATCGCCACACTGGTCGGGCCTATTCCGGTTGATCCGGAATTCCTGCAGTTCGATCTGTGGGTCATGCTGGGCGCGTCGCTGTTGCTGATCCCGTTTGTGTTCTTCAAAAAAGACATCACGCGAGGGTGGGGCCTGTTGTTGACTCTGCTCTATGCGGTTTACGTCATCTCACTGTTGGCGTGACCTGAACAAGAGGGAACACTTATGACCCGAGCGTTGGTAACCGGTGCCGGAATTCGTCTTGGCCGAGCAATGGCCCTGTATCTGGCCCAACGCGGGTATGATGTCGCCGTGCATTACGCGACGTCCGCAGGACCTGCCACCGAGGTCGTGTCCGAGGTTCAGGCCATGGGCCGCAAGGCGGTCGCGTTGCAGGCCGACCTGCTGGACGAGGCGCAGGTTCAGACCCTTCTGCCGCGCGCGGCCGAGGCTTTGGGCGGGCCCATTACCTGTTTGGTCAATAACGCCTCGATCTTCGAATATGACAACATCCAAACGGCGACCCGCGAAAGCTGGGACCGGCACCTGGACAGCAATCTGCGCGCGCCTTTCGTTCTGACACAGGCGATGGCAGAGCAGGATTTGGAACCGGATACTGACGACGCAGGCGAACCCGTTGCGGTCGGGCTGATCGTCAACATGGTCGATATGCGCGTGCGCAAACTGACGCCCGAGTTCATGTCCTACACCATTGCCAAGATGGGTCTTTGGGCGCTGACCCGCACGGCGGCGCAGGCGCTGACCCCTGCAATCCGCGTCAATGCCATCGGCCCCGGCCCGACGATGCAGGGCCACAGGCAAAGCAAAGATCACTTCAAGGCGCAACGCGCTAATACCGTGCTTGAACGCGGTGCAAACCCGTCAGATATCACTGCGGCACTTGGGTATTTTCTGGACGCACATGCCGTGACCGGTCAGCTATTATGCGTCGATGGCGGGCAGCATCTTGGGTGGCAGACTCCGGACGTTTTGGGGGTTGAATAGGCATCTTTGCCTCAAGTTTTGCACCGCTCTCATTTCCGTTACCAGCGCGTTACAAAATTGTCTTTTTTTTCATACACTTGTCATGTGCATGAAAAAATAACATTTAAAAACAACAGGTTAATATATCGCCTATTTTTTGTGCAAATCAAGGAATCCTTAATGAATCAAGGGAAAATCGAGATCCTCAGAAACTTATCTGCATAGTTATCCACAGAAACCGTGGATTTGTTTTCTCTTGAATTGAGGGGCTTAAGATTGCAGCCATGGTCAGGGAATCATATTTCGGACTCATGACCACCCAGAACGAATCGAACCCCGACGGCCAAGTCACCGGATACAAATGTATACAGCGCTATGTGAAAACGCTGGACAGTTCTCCGGGCGTTTACAGGATGTTGGATGCGGACAGCCGGGTTCTGTACGTGGGCAAGGCGCGGAACCTCAAGGCGCGGGTGTCGAATTATACGCGGCCCGGTCATTCCGGGCGGATCGAGAAGATGATCGCCGCGACCGCCTCGATGATGTTTCTGACCACCCGGACCGAGACCGAGGCGCTGCTGCTGGAGCAGAACCTGATCAAGCAGCTCAAGCCCAAGTACAACGTGCTGCTGCGCGACGATAAGAGCTTTCCGAATATTCTGGTCGCCAAGGACCACGGGTTTCCGCAGATCAAGAAACATCGCGGGGCCAAGAAGGAAAAGGGTGCCTATTTCGGGCCTTTCGCCAGCGCGGGCGCGGTGAACCGGACGCTGAACCAGTTGCAAAAGGCGTTCCTGCTGCGCAACTGCTCGGATTCCATGTTCGACAGTCGGACGCGGCCTTGCCTGCTCTATCAGATCAAACGCTGTTCTGGGCCGTGCGTCGGGCTGATCTCGGAAAGCGATTACGGCGAAAGCGTCAAGGATGCGGAACGGTTCCTGTCGGGCCGCTCGACCAAGGTGCAGGAAGAGCTGGCTCAACAGATGATGGCCGCGTCCGAGACGATGGAGTTCGAACGCGCCGCCAGCTTGCGCGACCGCATCCGGGCGCTGACGCAGGTGCAGACGTCCCAAGGCATCAATCCACGCGGCGTAACCGAAGCGGATGTGATCGGCCTTTATATGGATAGTGGGCAAGCCTGTGTGCAGGTGTTCTTTATCCGCGCTAACCAGAACTGGGGAAACAAGGATTTCTACCCTCGGGTCGGGGCGGATGTGTCAGCGGCCGAGGTGATGGAGGCTTTCCTTGGTCAGTTCTACGACAACAAGGAACCGCCCCGTCAGTTGATCCTGTCCGATGGGATCGAGAATGCCGATCTGATGCAGGACGCGCTGTCGGAAAAAGCCGGGCGCAAGGTTGAAATCCTTGTGCCCCAACGCGGTGAGAAACAGGAACTGGTCGCCGGGGCCCTGCGAAACGCCCGCGAGTCGCTGGCGCGGCGCATGTCGGAAAGCGCAACACAGGCCAAGCTGTTGCGTGGCGTGGCTGAGGCGTTCGATCTGGACACCCCGCCCGAGCGGATCGAGGTTTACGATAACTCGCATATTCAGGGCACCAACGCGGTGGGTGGCATGATCGTGGCAGGCCCCGAGGGGTTCATGAAAAACGCCTATCGCAAGTTCAACATCCGGGGCGAGGATCTGACCCCCGGGGACGACTTTGGCATGATGAAAGAGGTCCTGACCCGCCGCTTTACCCGCCTGCTGAAAGAAGACCCGGATCGCGACAAGGGCATGTGGCCCGACCTGCTGCTGATCGACGGTGGCGCAGGGCAGGTGAGTGCGGTGCATGAGATCATGGCCCAGCATGGCGTCGAAGATATCCCGATGGTCGGCGTCGCCAAAGGTGTCGACCGCGACCACGGGAAAGAGGAATTTCACCGCATCGGCCAGCGTGCCTTTGCGCTGAAACGCAATGATCCGGTGCTGTATTTCATCCAGCGCCTGCGGGATGAGGCGCACAGGTTCGCCATCGGCACCCATCGCGCGAAACGGGCCAAGGCTGTGGGGGCAACACCGCTGGATGAAATTCCCGGCGTGGGGGCGGCCCGCAAACGTGCGCTACTGGCCCATTTTGGCAGTGCCAAGGCCGTCAGCCGGGCTAATCTGGCGGATCTGAAAGCAGTTGAGGGGATCTCGGCAGGGCTGGCGCAGAAGGTTTACGACTTCTTTCACGACAAGGGTTAGGTTTGTCGCCCGCGCCAAAGGATATACAACCCCGAGGCCACGATAAGCGCGCTGCCGATCCACATGGTCTGGTCCAGACGCTCATTGAAGACCAGCACGCCCAGACCGATCCCGAACAGCAAACGGGAATACCTGAACGGCGTGACGGATGAGACTTCGCCCGTGCGCATCGCTTTCATCAAAGACGCGTAGGCGGCTGTGCCCATCAAGACGGCGCCTGCCATAAGCATAGCTGTGTTTGCCGACAGGGGTTCCGCCGGTGCGACCTCCCAGAACCGATAGGCAATTCCGGCTACGATGATGCAAAGGAAGCCGTAAAAGCCCAAAACGGCGGTCCCAAGCGTGGCCGGGGCCGCGCGGCTGGCCAGATCGCGCCCGGCAAATCCCAGCATGCCCAGCACGGCGAGGATGGACAGGGCCGAGAAGCTGTCTCCGGTCGGTTGAAGAATGACCATCACGCCGATCAGACCGATCAAGATGGCGCTCCAACGGCGCCAGCCGACAGTTTCGCCAAAAAACAAGGCGGCGCCTGCAACCACGACAAGCGGTGTGGCCTGCAGTATCACGGTGGCCGCCGACAAAGGCGTCAGAGTGATTGCCAGCACATAGAACAGCCGTCCGAAGATTTCAAAGAAGACCCGCACTTTCATCGGGCGCGACAGCACATCGGGGTGAAACAACCGTTCACCCCGAAGACCCGCCACAAGAGCAAAAACAAGCGTCCCGCCTGTGCCGAACAGAACCAGCACCTGCCAGATCGGAATCGTGGCAGACGCCCCTTTGAGCAGCGCATCCTCCAGCGCGAAAAGGCCCATGGCCGCAATCATCCACGCACTGCCAATCAGGTTTGACCGCGGGTCGGTTTGAATTTGAATCGTCATGTCTTGCAAAATCACCCAGTCGGAACCGTCCGCCAATCTGACCGCAAAGACCTTGCGCGCCAAGTGGTATCTTGCTGGGATCTGGGGCTTGCGACCCTTTGACCACCAGTGGCGCAACTGACTGTGCTGGGTGAGTTTTTTAACGGCCTGCCTTTTATGTCCCGAACCGGCGATGTAGGGTCGGGTCATGAAGTGGAACCTGCCCAATATTCTGACCGTTCTTCGCCTGCTTGCGGCCCCCGGTCTGGCCGTAATGTTTCTGTATTTCACCCGACCTTATGCGGATTGGTTCGCCCTGATCCTGTTCCTGTCTGCCGCGATCACTGATTGGTTCGACGGCTATCTGGCGCGGGCGTGGAAACAGGAAACCAAGATGGGCGCGATGCTGGACCCGATTGCTGACAAGGCAATGGTGGTAATCGCGCTGATGATCCTTGTTGGATACTCGACCGAGCACTGGACACCGTGGTTGGTGTTGCCTGCAACGGTGATACTGTTCCGCGAAGTTTTTGTCTCGGGCCTGCGCGAATATCTGGGCGACGTGGCCGGGACGCTGAAAGTGACCAAGCTGGCCAAGTGGAAGACCACCGCGCAGATGGTTGCGATCGCCGTCCTGTTTTCGCAGGGCATTTTCGAGCACAACTTTGTGATGTCCACGTTCGGAATGGATCCGACGACCATTGATCAGGTTCTGACGGGGCAGGTTGACGATATAAACAATATCCGCTGGCACCTCGAAGGGATGTTCTGGTCGGGCCGGATCGGATTGTGGCTGCTGTGGATCGCAGCGACCCTGACATTGATCACAGGCTATGACTACCTACGTAAAGCCATGCCCCATCTGAAGGAGAGCTAAGCGATGGACGTGTTGTATTTCGCCTGGGTGCGCGAACGTATCGGCCTGCCGAAGGAAAAGGTCGAAACGCAGGCTGCAACCGTGTCGGAACTGGTCGCGGAGCTGACCGCGCGCGAAGACCGCTATGCCGCTGCTTTTGCCGATCTGTCAGCCCTGCGCGTGGCGCTTGATCAGGAGCTTTCGGATTTTGACGCGCCGCTTGCCGGGGTTCGTGAAGTGGCGTTCTTTCCGCCCATGACCGGCGGCTGACCCATGCGTATCGTGGTTCAGGAAGAGGCGTTTGATCTGGGGGCCGTAGCCAATGCCTTTGCCGCCAGTGATGCTGCAAACGGGGCGATCGTGACCTTTACCGGCGTTGTGCGTGATCTGGCCTCGGGCGATCTGGATGTCATGGAGATCGAACACTATCCCGGCATGACGGAACGGGCCCTGACCAAGATCGCGGAAGAGGCGCAAAACCGCTGGTCCCTGGGGGATGTCCTGGTGATCCACCGCCACGGGCGGCTGGCGCCGGGCGACCGGATCATGATGGTGGCGACGGCCGCGCCGCACCGCAAGGATGCGTTCGAGGCGGCGGAGTTCCTGATGGACTATCTCAAATCCCGCGCGCCGTTCTGGAAAAAAGAAATCACTTCGGACGGGGCCGATTGGGTGTCCGCCAAGGACGAAGACGAAGACGCGCTGACCCGGTGGTAGCTCAGTCCGCGTTGTTGATGCGGCCCCGCAATTCCTCGGCCTCCTGACGTGCTGCGCGCAGGCCATCCATGGCTGCGGACAGTTCCGCCTCGGCCTGTGTCAGTTGGTTGGTCAGTTCCGCCTCACGCTGCTGCAGGTAGGTGATCGCCTGATCGCGGGTTTCTTCGGCTTCGTGCAATTCCTGGCTCATGCGGTCCAGATCGGCCACATCGCTTTGGCGCACGCGGGACAGGCGGTGGGCAAGCCAGTTGGCGAACCAGCCCATGCAGAAAGCCGCGAACAGGATGACGGCGGTGGCGATGATGAATTCGATTCTGTTCAACTTACTGTTCCTCTGCGCCGGTATCTTCGGCCTCTGGCTGGGCGTCTTCCGAGTTGCCAGTCGTGGCTTCCATCGCCTCAAGCCCGGTTTCGGAATTGGCGACAGGTTCGGGCCGGATCAGTCGGAATTCGATCCGGCGGTTTTCCTCACGGCCTTCTTCGGTGCCGTTATCTGCGATGGGCTGGGTTTCACCATAGCCGACGGCTGAGTAGCTACCGGTTGGAATCCGGCGGCCGCGCAATTCGTTCAGGATGGACTGCGCCCGCGCCTGGCTGAGTTGCTGGTTCATCTCTTCACGGCCCTGACTGTCGGTGTGGCCCTGAATCTCCATCCGGATCGGGCCGCACTCTCGCAAAATATCCGCAATTTGGTTCACCGTATCGCGCGAATCCGAAGCAACCGTGGCCGAGCCCGGCTCGAATGCAATTTTGGTCGTGGCCTGAATTTCAGCGATCCGCTCTTCACACATTTCGGGGTCTGGCAGCGTGTCTTCAGGCTCGGGAGGGGCTTGATAGGTGATGGACAGGGTATAATCCTGCGCGTCCCCCAGTTTTTCAGACAACAGACCGGCGATGCGGGCCTTGGACTCGGGATCGTGGCTGATGCCGCTTAGGACGACATCATCCGGCGTCACTGTCAGCGCGCCGTTGTGAAGGTGGGACAGGGCCTCGAGCCCGGCCAGAACGCGCACGGGCCAATCTGACGGTAGATCGGGGGCAATTCGGGTGGCGGTATACACCTGCTCGGACCCAAAAGCCGCCCGAGCAAAGCTGTCGACCATATCGCGCACCGCTTCATCCCCCAAACGGCCGCGTATCTGGACCAGACCCTCGGGGCTGCGTGTTGCGGAAAACTCTGTCGGTCCTGCGGGTGCGTCCTCTGTTGGTTCCGGCAAGACAGCATGCAACGCGAAAACGCCGGGCAGAGCGGTCTCAAGCTCTCCCACGACCCGGTCGAAAAGCGCGGCATTGGTGCCTTCTGCGGCCACCAATGTCACATCGGCATCCGAAATGGTGATTGACCCGTGTCCAATTTCCGCCAGTGCGCGAATGCCCAGGGAGGCAGCCTCGGGCCAGCGCGGAGACGGCACACCCAATCCGATCGTGCAGGAATAGGGGCCTGTCAGACCTGCGCCTTGCGCCGCTTCGATTATGGTGTCGCGCGCCTCTTCGTCCTGCGCCGAACACGCATCAAAGGCCCCGCCGGTTTCGTCAATCAAGTAGCGCAGGGTGAAGGGCGTAATCACCGGCCTTGGGGCCGAAATCGACAGCCCGATGCGCAAGCTGGGCGGCGCTGCCCGGGTCAGATCCTGTTCCAGTTGCTCTTTTTCCTGCTGGCTGTCTGCGATGGCCGTTATTTTAACCAGGCCGGGGCTGGCCGAGATTTTGGCGCGCGGCAATCGGGCCAGCGCCTCAACCGCATAGTTTAACGCGTCTTCCCAGCCTTTCGGCTTTGGATAATCTGCCGTTTCCATCAGGTCCGAAACTTTGCTGCCGTCCAGATCGCGCAGCCGATCAACCAGCGCGCCCCGGTCCTGGCTGGCCGGAATGAGGCCAATAACCGAAATGCCGCTGTCGTTGCGCAAGATTTCTGCCGAAAAGCGCGGTGGCGCCAGTTGACGTGTCGCTTCAACCTGCATCTCGTCAATGACGCGGGATGTATCAACTTCGGTTCCAGCCGCCGTCAGTGCGTTGAACCGAGTGGCCTCATCCTGTGCGGTTCCGGTCAGGATGACCCGCAGACCATCGGATTCAACCTCGGCCCAGTCATGGCCCTTTAGGTCCAGCGCACGCCGTACTGCGAACTCAGAGGCCTCTTCGACCTTTGTCACCGCGTAACTGGCCGCCAGCAGGGATATTCCGGCTGACACGAGGAAAATCAGGGCAACGGCGATGAAATAGGGCAGGCGCATGTGCGGATAATCGACTCCTCGGGTGATTGAGCAGAACTCTTACAGAGGCCCGCGCCGAGGTGCAATCAGACCAGCAGCGCGACGCCAAGGAAGATCAGCGGAATAAGGCCGGTGTCCCGATTGGCCCGGAACAGTTGAAGCAGTTTGGCGTTGTCATCCGTGTCCAACCCGCGCAACTGCCATGCCATGTGCCAGCCCATCGCCCAGGGGCCTGCAAGAGCCACGAACAGGGCCAGCGTTGACGCCTGTGCCGTTGCCGCGTCGATGATCGCAAGGCCCATCAACCCAACGGTCGCCACAAGGAAGTATTTCAGCCATTTTGCCGTATCTTCCCCGAACAATCGGGCGGTGGATTTGATACCGATCAGCTCGTCATCTTCGGCGTCCTGATGGGCATAGATCGTGTCATAGAACAAGGTCCACGCGATACCCGCCAGATACAGGATGATTGCGGGGATGCTGACCGTTCCAGTATGCGCGGCCCATGTCAGAAGGATGCCCCAGTTGAACGCCAGGCCCAGAAACACCTGTGGCCACCATGTGAAGCGTTTTGCGAAAGGGTAGATCGTTACAGGCAGCAGAGAGAGCACGCCCATTGCAATGGCGGCCCGGTTGAAGGTCAGCAGAATCACCAACGCCAGAAGGCATTGCAGCACCATCCAGAGCGTTGCCTGCCGCACGCTGACCTGACCCGACGGGATCGGCCGGGACCGGGTGCGTTCGACCTGAGCATCGAATTCTCGGTCGGTAATGTCGTTCCATGTGCAGCCCGCGCCGCGCATCAGGAACGCGCCTATGGCACAGCCGACAGCGATCCACAGGTCCTCCCAGCGCGGATTGCCGTCGCTCAGGATCGCCAGCGCCAGACCCCACCAGCAGGGAATCAGCAAAAGCCAAGTGCCGATGGGCCGGTCTGCTCGGCTCAGGCGCAGGTATGGCCGAGTGAAAGCGGGCGCGTGTGTATCGACCCAGTTGCCGGATACCGCATCGGCGACCTGACCGTCTGGTGTTGGGGCGTTGCCTTGCATATGTAACGTCTCATGAGTGCAAAGATCAGACTGTATGTAGAGCACCCTTTGGGTCCGGGGCAATCCGTTGATTTGACGCGCGAGCAGGCGCATTACCTGTTTGGCGTCATGCGTCTGGCCGTGGGCGGCCACGTGGCCCTGTTCAATGGCCGCGATGGAGAGTGGCTGGCCGAGGTCGCGCAAGCCGGAAAACGCGGCGGGGTGCTGAGCTGTCTTGAGCAGACCAAGCCCCTGCAGTTGCCGCCCGATCTGTGGCTGCTATTCGCTCCGATTAAAAAGGCGCGCACAGATTTCATCGTTGAAAAAGCGGCCGAGATGGGAGCGGCGCGTATCCTGCCCGTCCAGACCGAATTCACCAATTCCGAACGCATCCGACAGGACCGCCTGCAGGCCCATGCGATCGAGGCGGCGGAACAGTGCGGTGGGACCTACGTGCCCGAAGTCGCCGATCTGCAACGGCTGGACCGGGTGCTGGATACATGGCCTGACGGTCGCCAGTTGATGTTCTGTGATGAGGCCGAGGTGGGGTCGGCCCTGCGTTTGGCTGCACACGAAAAGGATCAGCCCTGGGCCATCCTCATCGGGCCCGAAGGCGGGTTTTCGGATCGGGAACGCGCGCGCCTGTCCGGGTTGCCATTTGCGCATGTGGTCAGTCTGGGTCCGCGCATCCTGCGGGCGGATACCGCAGCGGTTGCGGCGCTGACCATATGGCAGCAGGCGTTGGGGGATTGGACGTGACGTGGCAGCAAGCGCGGGAAGGGGACCTGCCAAAGATCGACCGGTTTCTGTCCGAACACATTCAGACGTCGATGTTTCCTCTGGCCAATTTGCGTGACTTCGGTTTGCGGGGGCGTGATCCGCGCGCGGTGAATGTCTGGACATTGGGCGATGGTCCGCGCGCCATTCTTGCCATCACAAACGAGGGTATGGTGCTGCCGCAATGCCCTGATTGCAGCGATGCCGAGCTTACGGAAGCGATCCAGTTGATCCGGGGCCGCGCGTTGTTCGGTCTGGCGGCCGAGGCGTCGCAGGCTCGCCGGTTCATGCATCTGGCGGGGTGGGATGATCGGCCTGCGACCCTGAACAGTGACGAGCCGGGCTTCACGCTGGATCTGAACCAGATTGTCGTGCCTGATACATCCGATGCCACGCTGGTGCCGCTGGATGATGTGGACCGTGAGATTGCCGAGGGCTGGCGCCAGAGCTACCTGACCGAAGCGATGGATTTCGACGCCGACCGCGCGCGAAGCCAGTCAAAGAAAGATATAGCCACCTATGTTGAACGCGATTCTCACCGGGCTTTGCTGGTTTCTGGTCAGCCTGTGGGGATGACAGGGTTCAACGCACGACTGCCCGAAGTGGTGCAAATTGGCGGTGTGTACACCCCGCCTGCCTTGCGTGGACGCAGCTATGCGAAACTGGCTGTCGCGCTGCACTTGCTTGAGGCTCGGGCGGCGGGCGCATCCCGCGCGGTTCTGTTTGCGGCTTCCGATTCCGCTGCGCGTGCTTATATCGCAATCGGATTTAAACCCGCAGGTCAGTATTCCCTGATCCTGTTCAAGAACCCAAAGGACCCGGCATGAGTTTCATCCGACCCGAAGCCAAACTGACCCTGTGGCGCTGGCGCGAGGTACTGGCAGCCGGTGTGGTGCTGTTGGTTGGCCTCAGTTGGATCAGTGGCCCCGGAGGTCTGCTGGGCTGGCTGGGATGGGTGTTGGTGATCGCTGCCGCGGCGTTGACGGTGATCGGAATTCAGCGGGCCCGGTTCAGAACCGGGGCGGGCGGACCGGGTGTTGTCACAATCGACGAAGGCCAGATTACCTATTTCGGCCCGTTGGATGGGGGCATCGTTGCGGCACGTGAGATCGAACGGCTGGCGTTGGATCCAACCTCGAACCCCGCGCATTGGGTTCTGGACCAGCCGGGCCAGCCAACGCTTCACATTCCTGTGAATGCGGAAGGGGCTGAGGCGTTGTTCGACGTTTTCTCGGCCTTGCCGGGGCTCAAAACCGAAGCAATGCTGGCGGAACTGAACGGCCGCGGCGTGCATCCTGTGGTCATATGGGAGCGGAACCCGACGCGCCCGCCACATCTGCGGCTGCATTGACACTGGCGGCATTTCCCCCCACGACTGACCCAAAGACAGACACATCAGGATCGGAGAGCGGTTCATGTCCATCCCCCAGTCCGGCGGCGGGCCGATCGAACGCCACGAGCAACTTGCCGAATATCTGGAATCGGGCTGCAAGCCCAAAGCCGATTGGCGCATCGGGACCGAGCATGAGAAGTTCGGCTATTGCAAGGACACGCTGAAGCCGTTGCCGTTCGAGGGCAAACGCTCGATCGTGGCTGTGTTGGAAGGTCTGCGCGATCGCCACGGCTGGGGCGAGGTGCGCGAAAGTGGCAACCTGATCGGTTTGGAAAAAGACGGCGCGAATGTCAGCCTTGAACCTGGCGGTGCGCTGGAATTGTCAGGGGCCCCGCTTGAGACGATCCACGAAACCTGTGATGAGGTGAACACTCACCTGCGCGAGGTGAAGGACATCGCCGATGAGATCGGTGTGGGCTTCATCGGTCTAGGGGCGGCTCCGATCTGGACCCATGACGAAATGCCGCTGATGCCCAAGGGCCGATACCGGCTGATGAACGACTATATGGAAGAGGTTGGCACCATGGGCCGCGCCATGATGCGGCGCACTTGCACGGTTCAGGTCAATATCGACTTTGGGTCCGAGGCCGATATGGTGCAGAAACTGCGCGTGGCGCTGGCTTTGCAGCCCGTCGCCACGGCGCTGTTTGCCAATTCGCCGTTCTTCGAGGGCAAGCCCAACGGCCAGAAAAGCTGGCGCAGCCATATCTGGCGGCATCTGGACGATGCGCGCACAGGAATGCTGCCTTTCGTGTTCGAAGAGGGCTTTGGATTTGAACGCTATGTGCAATATGCGCTTGATGTGCCGATGTATTTCGTCTATCGCGACGGTCAATATATCAACGCTTTGGGCATGTCCTTCCGCGACTTCCTGCAAGGCAAACTGCCTGCGCTGCCCGGTGAAACGCCGACGCTCAGCGATTGGGCCGACCACCTGACCACCGCCTTCCCCGAAGCCCGCATCAAGAAATACATGGAGATGCGCGGCGCGGACGGAGGCCCGTGGCGTCGGCTATGCGCATTGCCTGCCTTCTGGGTGGGTCTGACCTATGATCAGGGCGCGCTGGATGCGGCGTGGGATCTGGTCAAAGGCTGGGATGCCGACACCCGCGAGGCGCTGCGTGTTGAAGCAGCCAAAGACGGATTGCAGGCACAGGTTGGCAATATCAACATGCACGACCTTGCGCGCGAAGTTGTTTCGATTGCCGAAGCTGGCCTGAAATCCCGCGCCATGCCCGGCGCTGGCGGGCTGGTCCCCGATGAGACGCATTTCCTGAACGCTCTGAAGGACAGCATCGAAACGGGCAAGGTTCCCGCCGATGAGTTGCTCGATCACTATAACGGCGATTGGAACGGCGATCTGACCCGGATTTATCCCGAATATAGCTATTGATTTCTGGCGCACCGACGGCTGGATTGTTGCAAATGGGTGATCCCTTGCCGCAATTTCATGCGTCTTAAGGTTCGGTTTTCGGTTTTGCGGATATAGTCCCGACAAACTTTTGGGTGTCGGTGGACCTATGGCTCGTATCAGTGAACTGCACTATTCAAACGCGTATGCCGCGCAAACAGGCGTGTCCGAGTTTCTGGAAGTCTCGCTCAGCCCGTCCGAAGATCCGTCGGATTTCACGGTATCCTTCTATCAGGCCAACGGCACGGTCGGCATAGAAATTCCGCTCGATGACCCGTCAGTTCAGGTCTTTACCGATCCCGACAATGGCGAGCAGGTCTTTGTGATCTCGGCGGACGATTTCCCGATCCTGCTGACCGATCCCAACGGTGGTGGCCCAAACAATTTTGAGGCTTACGCGCTCACCAACACCGCAACGAACGAAGTGATCGACTTCTATGATATCGGCGGCGGGACGCAGAATATTCTGGCTTTGGACGGGGCCGCTGCCGGGGCGACCTCGGAAAACCTGCCGGTTTTGACAAACCCGGGCCAGACGACGACCTCTATACAGTTTAATCAGCCTGACCCTGATACGCAGGTCAATGCGCCGCTTTCGCCGGGCGACAGCGGTGCGGCCTGTTTCGCGGCGGGAACGCTGATGGATACGCCTGATGGCCCACGGCGGGTTGAAACGCTGCGGCCGGGGGATTTGGTTTTGACGATGGATGACGGCGCATGCCCGGTGCGGTGGGTCGGAGGGCGCACGGTCCGGGGCGTCGGGCGGTTTGCCCCCGTTCGAATTCGGGCCGGTACCCTGGGGGCGCAGCGCGACATCCTTGTATCGCCGCAACATCGGTTGCTGATCTCTGGCTGGCAGGCGCAATTGCTGTTTGGCGAAGACGACGTTCTGATCGCCGCCGATGCGCTGACCAATGGCACGATGATCGTATCCGCGCCCTGCGATATCGTGCGCTATGTGCATGTTATGTTTGATCGCCATCAGCTTGTCACAACCTCTGGCCTGATCTCCGAGAGTTTTTTTCCGGGGGGTGAGGGGCTGAAAGGGCTTGGCGCTGACACGGCGGAGGAGTTGTTCGCCCTGTTTCCCGAATTGCGCGACCGTCCTGACAGCTATGGTCCGACCTCGCGCCCGGTAAAGCGCAAGGCCGAGGCAATCGCGCTTCGGTCAATTTGAAAGCGCAACGGCCCCCTCTTGCTTTCGCGCGCCGCTGTGATAGCAGGTCCTGAACATCAGTCAGGGGCCAGGTTCAGGAAGCGTCATGGACGATCTTAAGGCAAAATATCTGGGACAGATCGCCGAGGCAGGCGACGAGAACGCGCTTGAGGCGATCCGCGTCGCGGCCGTGGGCAAAAAAGGCGAGGTCGCGCTGAAGATGCGCGAGCTGGGCAAAATGACGCCCGAGGAACGCCAGGTCGCAGGCCCCGCGCTGAACGCTCTTAAAGATGAGATCAACTCGGCCCTGTCCGCGAAAAAGGCGGCTTTGGCTGATGCCGCGCTGGATGAGCGTCTGCGGACCGAGTGGCTGGACGTCACCCTGCCGACCCGCGCGCGCCGTCAGGGGTCGATCCACCCGGTCAGTCAGGCGACCGAGGAACTGACCGCGATCTTTGCCGAGTTGGGCTTTTCGGTGGCTGAAGGGCCGCGCATTGAAGACGACTGGTACAATTTCGACGCTCTGAACATCCCCGGCCACCACCCTGCACGGGCCGAGATGGATACGTTCTATATGCACCGCGCCGAGGGTGACAATCGCCCGCCGCATGTGCTGCGGACGCATACGTCTCCGGTGCAGATCCGCTCGATGGAACTGCAAGGCGCGCCGATCCGCGTGATCTGTCCGGGTGGCGTGTATCGCGCCGATTATGATCAGACCCACACGCCGATGTTCCATCAGGTCGAAGGTCTGGCCATCGACAAGGATATTTCGATGGCGAACCTGAAATGGGTTCTGGAAGAGTTCGTGAAGGCGTTCTTCGAGGTCGACGATGTCGAACTGCGCTTCCGCGCCTCACACTTCCCTTTCACCGAGCCGTCGGCCGAGGTCGATATCCGCTGTTCCTGGGACAATGGCCAGCTAAAGATCGGCGAGGGCGACGACTGGATGGAGATTCTGGGTTCCGGCATGGTCCACCCCAAGGTGATCGCCGCCGGTGGCATCGACCCCGAAGTCTATCAGGGCTTCGCGTTCGGGATCGGCATCGACCGTTTGGCGATGCTGAAATACGGTATCCCGGATTTGCGGGCGTTCTTTGACAGCGACCTGCGGTGGCTGCGGCACTACGGGTTCGCCGCGCTGGATATGCCGAACCTGCATGGTGGTTTGTCTCGGTGAAATATCAGATTTCCCAAGAGAAATTGATTCTTGAGGTGATCGAAAGAGACGATGACGGTGAAGGTTTTGGTACAGACTTCCCTGAGTTTCTAACGCAATTTGGATTTGAAAGCCGCGACAAAGAAGAAGTTGCGGCAATGTGGGAGAGTTTCTGCTACCATATTCAGCAGATCGAGCGCCGTGGATTTATCAAAGTATCGCCGATTGGCGAAACTGCCATGAGCTTAGAATTGCTGCCACTCGGTCACGAGCAGCTTGAGTTTCATAGAAAAAACACTTGGTACTTTAGGGCGCGTAGAGTCTTGTGTAGATGGACGGACAAGGCCATAACTTCGGTGGTTTTCCCTATAGTAGCAGCAGTTCTGACCGTTATTGTTATGCAGTTTTTTGGTCTAGCAAATTAGGTATCAAGTTTTGCGCGATACGAATGAGTGAGACAAAAAGCGCGAAATCAAGACCGATAGGCCGCCGCGCTATCGCCAGACCGCTCGCACGGGCTGGCGATTTGTTTCCGCCAGTGCAACGCTCGAACGATATTCGGATTTGGCTGGCATAAAGTGCCCAACACCTCCCTTGGATCGCCACCCCGCGGTCTGGCGATAGCGCGGCTTGGCGTTCCGTTAGTCGTAGGGCGGGCTTGAGCCCGCCATGCGTCGGGTGCCGGGCTGAAGCCCGGCCTACACCAATATTTTATGTGACACGCTGCGTCAGGTGATTAGGCTCTGGCCTATGATCTATCGACTGCTTTTCCTCTTGATGACCGCAACCCCGGCACTCGCCATGGGGCCGTGGAAATCCGATTGCCACGGCGATACGGCCTGTGAGGTCGGGGACCGCTCGTATCATGTGTTGGAACCGGATGGGTGGGACGGGGAAAGCCCTTTGCCGGTGCTGCTGCATTTTCACGGATGGTCGCGGCAGGGCACTGTGGTGGTGAACCATGAACGGATCGCAGGGGCCACGAAACTGCGTGGCGTGTTGCTGGTGGCCCCGAACGGGTTGGGCAAAAGCTGGAATTTCTGGTCGGCGGATACCGGGGATGTGCCCTTTGCCGATCGGGTGCTAGAGGATGTTGCCAATCGCTATCCGGTCGACTCGGACCGCATCTATGTCTCGGGCTATTCCTATGGCGGCGCGATGGCGTGGCGCTTTGTGTGTCAGTCGGGCAATGACATGGCGGCGCTGCTGGCTGTTGCCGGCTCGATCCGTCAGACGGAAACCTGCCCCGAAGCCCCGCGTGAGGTGCGGCACGTGCATGGCTTGGATGATACGGTCATGGATTTCCCGCTTGGCCCCGATGGGGACACGACCTATCCGGTGGCGCTGTGGCGCGAGAAATACAATTGCAACGGCGCGATCCCGCGCGGGGATTGGAGCGTGAAGCCGTTCCTGACGCTCAGCCGCACGGAATGGACCGATTGCGCGCAAGGGCAGGTGGTGCTGGACACCCATCCCGGCGGTCACTTCATCCCGCATGGCTGGATTGGCTGGCAGCTGGACGAGTTGATGGGCAAAACCCCCGCCTATCCCTGACCGTTGACATCACTGGCGGCGCGCGTTCCTCTGACGCCGCTCACCATTACAGGAGGCTATCTGTGAAACCCCTGCTGCTGGCCGCGCTGCTTGCTGCCACCCCTGCCTTTGCCAAGGACACCTATCCGCCGGTCGAGCTGTTGTTGCAGACCGACACATCTGTCATCGGTGAGGCGCTGGAATACCCGGCAGGACAGGCCGAGATCACTATGGCCATCGTGACCATGCAACCGGGTCAGGATACGGGCGCGCACCGCCATGACGCACCGCTGGCGGCCTATGTGCTTGAGGGCGAGATTACCGTGGATTACGGCGCAGCGGGCACGCGGGTCTACAAAACCGGGGATGCCTTTGTCGAAGCCTTCCGCTCGACCCATTCAGGGGTGAACACGGGCGACGGTATTGCGCGTATTCTGGCGGTGTTTGCCGGGTCGGACAGTGTTTCGAACACGGTTGCCGACGACTAGGCGAACGGCCTCTTTCCCCTGTGTGCAATATCCGCTACATGCGGTCTGACCCAAGATGACTGGCGGATGACGACCGATGAAATTCACTCTTTCCTGGCTGAAAGACCACCTCGATACCGATGCGTCGGTGGATGAGATCGCTGAGGCGCTGACTGACCTCGGGCTAGAGGTCGAAGAGATCGTGAACCCGGCGGACCGGCTGGCGGGCTTTACGCTGGGCCATGTGAAGCATGCCGAGAAACACCCCGACGCCGACAAGCTGCGTGTTTGCACGGTTGAGACGGATGAGGGTGATTTGCAGATCATCTGCGGTGCCCCCAACGCGCGCGAAGGGATCACGGTCGTGGTCTGCAAGCCGGGCATGTATATCCCCGGTCTGGATATCACCATCAGCGTCGGCAAGATCCGCGGCGTCGAAAGCTATGGCATGATGGCATCCGAGCGCGAGCTGGAGCTGTCGGACGAGCATGACGGCATTATCGAGCTGCCCTCGGGCGAGGTTGGCGACCGTTTCGTGGACTGGCTGGCCGAGAATGAGCCTTCGAAGGTCGATCCGATGATCGAGATCGCGATCACGCCGAACCGCCCCGATGCGCTGGGCGTGGCGGGGATTGCGCGCGATCTGGCCGCGCGGGGTGTGGGGACGCTGAAGCGGCGTGACTACGCGCCTGTTCCCGGCGACTTTGAAAGCCCGATCAAGGTGACGATTGACGAAGACACGCTGGACGGCGCGCCGCACTTCACCGGGCGGGTGATCCGCGGGGTCAAGAACGGCCCAAGCCCGCAGTGGTTGCAGGATCAGTTGAAGGCGATTGGACTGCGGCCCATTTCGGCTCTGGTGGATATCACCAACTATATGACCTTTGACCAGAACCGCCCACTGCATGTGTTTGACGCCGATAAGGTGCAAGGCAACCTGCATGTTCATCGTGCCAAAGGTGGTGAAACGCTGGTGGCGCTGGACGAAAAGGAATACGCCCTGCAACCCGGCATGATGGTGATTTCGGACGACAACGGCCCCGAATCCATCGCCGGTATCATGGGTGGCGAGGAGACCGGTTGCACCGGGGAGACGGTGAATGTCTTCCTCGAAAGTGCGTTCTGGGATCATGTGCAGATCGCACTGACCGGTCGTGCGCTCAAGATCAATTCCGACGCGCGGTATCGGTTCGAGCGTGGCGTTGACCCGGACTACACCCGCGAAGGGTTGGAGCAGGCAACGCAGATGATTCTGGATATCTGCGGGGGTGAGGTCTCGTCCGTTGTCGAAGCGGGCAAAGCACCGAACCACGCCCGAGCTTACAAGCTGGATGCGGCGCGTGTGCAGTCGCTGGTCGGGATGGATATTCCCGAAAGCGAACAGCGCCAGACCCTGACCCGTCTGGGATTCCGTCTGGAAGGCGAGATGGCCCATGTCCCCAGTTGGCGCCCGGATATCATGGGTGAGGCCGATCTGGTGGAAGAGGTCGCGCGGATCGCGTCCCTGACCAAGCTGAAAGGCAAGCCGCTGCCGCGTATCACGGACGGTATCCCGAAACCGGTGATGACGCCAACGCAGCGCCGTCAATCCATGGCGCGCCGTACCTGCGCGGCCTTGGGGTATAATGAGTGCGTGTCCTACACGTTCATTGATCAGGCGTCGGCTGCGCTGTTTGGTGGCGGTGATGAGGCGACGCAGTTGGAAAACCCGATCTCCTCGGAAATGAGCCATATGCGCCCCGACCTTCTGCCCGGTCTGTTGCAGGCTGCGGCGCGCAATCAGGCGCGCGGATATGCAGATGTGGCCCTGTTTGAGGTCGGCCCTGTCTTCCATGATGGCGAGCCGGGCGATCAGAAAACGCAGATTTCCGGCCTGCTGGTCGGTCGTGATGGTCCCAAGGATGTGCACGGTGCGTCGCGCCCCGTCGACCTGTTCGACGTCAAAGCAGATGTCGAGGCTGTGCTCGCAGCCATTGGTGCCCCCGCCAAAGTTCAGGTTCTGCGCGACGGTGATGCGTGGTGGCATCCGGGGCGTCACGGTAAAATCTGCCTGGGTCCGAAGAAGGTGCTGGGCGTATTTGGTGAACTGCACCCGCGCATCCTGCAGTCGATGGACATCAAGGGCCCGGCGATGGCCTTTACCATCTGGCCGGACGAGGTGCCTCTGCCCCGCAAATCCGGCGCGACCCGAGCCGCATTGGAACTGCGTGACCTGCAAGCGGTCGAGCGGGATTTTGCCTTTGTCGTGGACGAAAGTGTCGAGGCGCTGACCTTGGTCAATGCAGCGGCAGGTGCGGATAAGGCGTTGATTGAAGATGTCCGCGTCTTTGACGAATTCATCGGCGGCAGCGTCGGTGAGGGCAAGAAATCCCTCGCCATCACTGTTCGCCTTCAGCCGACGGATAAGACGCTCAAGGAAGAAGATATCGAGGCGGCTGCCCAGAAGATTATCGCCAAGGTCACCAAGGCGACCGGCGGGACGCTGCGCGGTTAAGCCTGTCTGCAATCGAGTTTCGAGGCGCGCCTTTGGGCGCGCCAACCAGCAAGGAGAGTTCCATGAGCCTGAGCGTTTACCTGTCCGGAGAGATTCACACTGACTGGCGTGAACAGATCATCGAAGGCGCACAAGGGTTGAATATTACGTTCAACAGCCCCGTGACAGATCACGACGCCAGCGACGATTGCGGAGTGGCCATTCTGGGCGCCGAGCCGAACAAATACTGGCACGACCATAAGGGCGCGATGGTTAACGCCATTCGCACCCGCAAAGGGATCGCCGATGCTGACGTTGTCGTCGTGCGGTTTGGCGAGAAGTACAAGCAGTGGAACGCGGCATTCGACGCAGGCTATGCGGCGGCTCTGGGCAAGTCCCTGATCGTATTGCACGGACCCGATCACCAGCACGCCCTGAAAGAGGTGGACGCCGCAGCGCTGGCCGTTGCCGAGCAACCCGCACAAGTCGTCGACGTGCTGCGTTACGTTTTGACGGGTAAACTTCCCGGCTAAGGGTGCGGGGTGAGGCGGGGCCTCACCCCACCCGGTTTACTCTGTCGCCGGAATACGCAGGCCGCGCTGTACGGCGGGTCGTGCAAGGAACCGGTCGACATAGGGTTGAAGGTTCGCGAAATCGTCCCACCCCACGATTTCCTTGACGCCGTAATAGTCCAGACCGCGCAGCCATGGAACGATGGCAATATCGGCGATCGAGTACTCTCCGGCGATCCAGTCCTGACCGTTGAGCTGAGTGTTCAGGACATTCAGCAACCGCTTCGCTTCGGCGATGTACCGTTCGCGGGGGCGCGGGTCTTCGATCTCTTTCCCGGCGAATTTGTGGAAATAGCCCAACTGTCCGAACATCGGTCCCAGACCGCCCATCTGAAACATCAGCCACTGGGTGACACGATGTTTGTCGGCAGGCGTTGATCCCAGCAGCTTGCCGCTTTTTTCGGCCAGATACAGCAGGATCGCACCGCTTTCAAAAAGCGCCAGCGGTTCCCCATCCGGGCCATTTGGGTCGATGATGGCGGGGATCTTGTTGTTGGGGTTCAGCGAAAGGAACTCGGGGCTTTTGACATCCTTGTCGGCCAGCGTGACCAGATGCGGCTCATAGGGCAGGCCTGTCTCTTCCAGCATGATCGAGGCTTTGACACCGTTGGGCGTAGGATAGGAATAGAGTTGGATCTTTTCGGGGCTGCTGGCAGGCCAGCGGGCTGTAATCGGGTGCGAAGTGGTATCCAGCATGGTTGGTTCCTTTCAGACGGTCTGGAACAGGTAAGCACGGTTGGGCGATCCTTCCAGTGGTGAGGGTGTGCATGTCCGGTCAGCGGCTGTGTATTCTGGAACAACGGGGAAAAGGTCTGGATCTCACACCTAGACCAAAGCCCCGTTATCGCTCAAACTTCCGCAATCCCGCGCAGCGGTTGCGGGTCGGGAGTAAATCGGAAAGGAGAAGCGCGTGGATGAGGTCGTGACTCAGGTGGGTGCGTTTGCCCCCCTAATCGTGAACGCTGTGAAAGCACTGATTGTTCTGATCCTTGGGTGGATCGTGGCCGGAGCGATCAGCGGCGTGGTTCGCCGCCGGATCAATGCAACGCCGAACATAGATCAGACGCTTGGGAATTTTGTCGCCAGCCTTGTGAAATGGGCGATACTGGCCATGGTTCTGGTCGCCGTTCTGGGCATTTTCGGGATCGAGGCGACAAGTGTCGTCGCCATTCTGGGTGCCGCGTCGCTCGCCATCGGTTTGGCGCTTCAGGGAACGCTGAGCGATCTTGCCGCCGGGGTGATGCTGGTGGTGTTCCGCCCCTACAAGCTGGGTCAGTATGTCGACATTGGCGGGACGTCCGGGACCGTGAAGGACCTGAACCTGTTCACGACCGAGCTTGTGACGCCTGACAACGTGCAGATCATTGTCCCCAATGGTCAGTCCTGGGGGTCGATCATCTCGAACTATTCGGCGCATGATACGCGGCGTGTCGATTTGGTGTTTGGGATCGACTATGGCGATAGCGCGGATGAGGCGATGAAGATCATCCTGAGTGTCGCGCAGGCGGATAGCCGCATTCTGAGCGATCCCGAGCCTTGGGTGCGCGTGACCAATCTGGGCGACAGCTCGGTTGATCTGACCGCACGGTTGTGGTGCGCAAACGCCGATTACTGGGACGTAAAGTTCGAGTTGACCAAGGCGATCAAGGAAGCCTTCGACGCCAAGGGCGTGTCGATTCCATATCCGCATTCGGTGGAGATTCACAAACAGGCGTAAATGCTCCCGCCCGTCGGTCGGGCATTGAAATGCCCTCCTCCGGTTGGGCCGGGCGCCGCGCCTTTGGCGCGGCGCTGCTCTTTTTTGAAAGGCCGGTCCGACAATCCCGACCGCGCTGCGCCATGGGCGCAGCGCTTGGCCCAACGCTGTAAACGCCCTCGGCAGAGGGCGCTTTCAGGGGCGGGAGGGTTCAGGACTTGATCACCACATTTGGTGAGACGACGTCGATTCCCAGCGCCTTGCCGACCGCGTAGTAGGTCAATTGACCAGCGTGCACATTCAGCCCGGCCAGCAGGTGCGGGTCATCCTGACAGGCCTGTTTCCAGCCCTTGTCGGCCAGCGCCAACAGGAAGGGCATCGTCGCGTTCCCCAAAGCAATCGTCGAAGTCCGTGCAACCGCGCCGGGCATATTGGCCACGCAGTAGTGCATGATGCCATCGACCTCATAGATCGGGTCGGCATGGGTTGTGGCTTTTGAGGTCTCGAAACATCCGCCCTGGTCAATGGCGACGTCCACCAGGACCGCGCCGGGTTTCATCGTGGAGAGCTGCGCGCGCGTTACCAGTTTAGGCGCAGCGGCCCCGGGGATCAGAACAGCACCGATAACCATGTCTGCGGTCTGAATCAGTTCAGCTGTGGCACCAGCCGTCGAGTACTGGTTCTTGAACCTGTTCCCGAACACATCGTCGAGGTAGCGCAAGCGCGGCAGAGAGCGGTCCAGCACGGTGACATCCGCGCCCATGCCCGCAGCGATCTGAGCGGCGTGAGTCCCCACGACGCCGCCACCGATGACCACAACTTTCGCTGGCCCAACACCGGGAACGCCGCCCATCAGCACACCGCGCCCGCCATTGGCCTTCTGGAGGGTCCACGAACCGACTTGCGGCGCAAGGCGACCTGCGACCTCGGACATCGGTGCCAGTAAAGGCAGGCCGCCGTTGGCATCGGTCACAGTTTCGTAAGCAATGGCCGTACATCCCGAAGCAAGCAGGTCATGCGTCTGATCCGGATCGGGGGCAAGGTGCAGGTAGGTAAACAGCAACTGACCTTCGCGCAGCATCTTGCGCTCGACGGCCTGCGGTTCCTTCACTTTGACAATCATGTCCGCCGTGGCAAAAACCTCGGCTGCTGTTTCGACGATCGTTGCTCCGGCCGCGATATAGTCTGCGTTTTCAAACCCCGAACCGTGCCCCGCTCCGGTTTCGATGAGCACCTCGTGGCCTCTGGCAACGGCTTCTTGCGCGGCGTTGGGTGTCATGCCGACGCGGAACTCCTGCGGCTTAATTTCCTTGGGGCAACCGATTTTCATTTGGCCTCTCCGTTTATAAACTGCCTAAAATATAGGCAGATCCAAACGCAATTTCTGTGAAACTCTGCCTGTCTCGGCGCTTTTCTTCCGAAGATTCTTCGATAACATGGCCACAATCTGCAAAAGGATTGCGCCTATGAGCCTTGATACGACAGATCGAAAGATTCTCGCCGCGTTGCAAAGGAACGGCAGGATGTCCAACGCCGAGCTGTCCGAACAGGCCAATCTGTCGCCCTCGGCCTGTCATCGTCGCGTGCAGCGGCTCGAGTCTGAGGGGTATATCAGGGACTATGTCGCCTTGCTGGATGCGCGCAAGATGAAGGTGCCGACGACCGTCTTTGTCGAGATCACGTTGCAGGGTCAGGCCGAAGAGGTTCTGGATGCATTCGAAAAGGCCGTTGCACGGATTCCGGATGTTCTTGAGTGTCATCTTATGGCGGGAACAGCGGACTATATTCTGAAGGTTGTGGCGGAAAACACCGAAGATTTTGCGCGCATTCACCGCCAATACCTGTCGCGGCTGCCGGGGGTGGCGCAGATGCAAAGCTCTTTTGCGCTGCGGACGGTGTTCAAGACCACTGCTTTGCCCGTGTAAGTTAGGCCGGGCCGGGATAGGTGAAAAAGGCCAGATGCGCTGCATTGAACGCAAAGTGCATCAGCGTGGGAACCCAAAGCCGGCCGGTTGCATAATAGCCAAGCCCGCACGCCACCCCGAGGATAGAGGCAAACGTGACCAAAGCCACGCCGCCCGGCAAGTGCACCAGACCAAACAGAACGCTTGCGGCGGCGATTCCCAAGGCCGCCCCGAGTTTTGATGAAATCATGGATTGCAGATAGCCGCGAAAGAAGGCCTCTTCCGTCAGGCAGGTGAGCAGCAGGTTTGAGATCGCAAATACGAGCCACCATTCGGGCAGGCCGATCTCGGGCCGAACTGCGCCTGTCGCAAGGCCAAGTGCGAACAGAAGGGGCAAAAGTAATAGGCCGACGACTAAGGGCAGACGACGCAACCGGGCGAGGGGCGTGTTCATGCTGGGCCAGGCCAGAAGAACCGCGAACAGAACAAGGGGCTTGTCCAGGTTCAGGTACATACTGAACGCTGTACTGTCCGGTCCCGATTGGACCTGATCCAGAACAAGCAGGTTGTGGAAACCCGGCACCAGATGCGCGCCCAAGGCGATGGCCCACAAGATCAAGGCGATATGCCCGATAATTTCAGAATACCCGGTTAACCGAGGTAAGACCGCCGCGCAGCCAAGGCCCGCAAGGGCTATGCTAACTGCGACAGGGGTGACCAACCCGATCGACAGAGACGCCGCGCCAAACAGGGTGAGCAGAGCAAGACCGAGCATCCTCTTGCCGGCGACCGCGACAACCTGCGCCGTCGCGAGTATCAGCCAGGGCCAAATTGCCGGTAGAAGAGATGCAAAATGTGTCACGGCACTTTCACTGAATGGATGCAGGTATAGATGCGTTCAGGTCGCTGTCCAATGCAAGGCATCAGTGCCAACCTTTTGGCAATGCGGTATTTCTGCCGCGCGTATCCACCCGGTGCGGCCACTGCAAAAAGCTATGAATTGGGTGTTTTCTCGTGTCGCAGTGACCTTGCCGCTCAGGACGGTTAAGCTTAGGTAAAGGGCCTTCATCAATTTTTCTGATGACATCAGGCGTTTACACTCGCCCGGTACGGTCCGAGCCCGATATGAGATAAGGAACAGGCCTTGGTTTACGAAAACAACGATGCCCCCAAAGACTGGCTGGAAGCCGAGTTGGAAGACACGCTGGACGAAGATTTCGAAATCGAATTCAGCGAGCCCATGCTGTCGATGGAAATCCGCAAGATCTATAAGGATCAGCACCCCGAGATGCTGGACCGCAAGGTCTATTTCCGCAACCTGTTGCGTCTACAGGCCGAGTTGATCAAGGTTCAGGATTGGGTGCAGCACACCGGGGCCAAGGTCTGCATTCTGTTCGAAGGCCGCGACAGCGCCGGTAAAGGGGGGGTGATCAAGCGGATCACCCAACGTCTGAACCCTCGGGTCGCGCGGGTTGTGGCTTTGCCCGCGCCCAGCCGCCGCGAGCAAAGCCAATGGTATTTCCAACGCTATGTTCCGCACCTGCCTGCGGCGGGTGAGATCGTTCTGTTCGACCGGTCATGGTATAACCGCGCGGGCGTCGAGCGGGTCATGGGCTTTGCCAGCGAGGATCAGGTTGGGCAGTTCTTTCAGGACGTTCCCGAGTTTGAACGGATGTTGGTCCGCTCGGGGATTATCCTGCTGAAATACTGGTTCTCGATCACCGACGAGGAACAGCAGTTGCGATTCCTCATGCGTATCCACGATCCGATGAAGCAGTGGAAGCTGTCTCCGATGGATCTGGAATCCCGTATCCGGTGGGAAGCCTACACCAAGGCCAAAGAGGATATGTTGTTCCGCACCAATATTCCCGAAGCGCCGTGGTATATCGTCGAAGGCAACGACAAAAAGCGCGAGCGCCTGAACTGTATCGAACATCTGCTGACCAAGATCCCATATACGGACGTACCGCAGGAAAAGGTCAATCTGCCGGATCGCAAGTACAACCCGGAATATGAACGTCGCATCCTGCCGGATGAGTTGCACGTTCCCAAGATTTATTGATGACGACGCCCCTGATGTTCGGGGGCGTTTTTCTTTGGCCCTGAAACGACAAACCCCCGGGCGGGGCCTCGGGGGTCGTCAAATAGTGTCATCCAAAGCTGGACGAGCGGGGTTCCTCATTTCGCGCAGCTTGGCCCGAAAACCGGTTCCCACTTTTCGGGCTGCGCTTAGAGCAAACCTTCGCGCTGGGCTTTCTTGCGTGCCAGTTTACGGGCACGGCGGATCGCTTCAGCTTTCTCGCGCGCTTTTTTCTCGGACGGTTTCTCGAAATGTTGCTTCAGCTTCATTTCACGGAACACGCCTTCGCGCTGCAGCTTTTTCTTCAGGGCACGAAGCGCCTGATCGACGTTATTGTCGCGAACACTAACCTGCATGTGGTTGTCACCACCTTTCTAGATAGAGTTGCAAGGAAATTGCAGGAAGTGGCCGTATAGCAAAGCGCCTCTAACTTGTCTAGTACTGGTGCAAGAACCCGGAGAACCGCCATGACCACCACTTATGAAGACGCCAAAACCCAGCTTTTGGATGCGATGTTGGGCCATGTGCCCTTTGACGGCTGGTCTGAAACCAGCTTCCGCATGGCCATAGCCGATTGCGATATGGACGACGCACTGGCGCGCGCCATCTGTCCGCGCGGTGCGGTCGATCTGGCGCTGGCGTTTCACGCGCGGGGGGACGCGACGATGGTGGAGCGCCTGAAAACCGAGGATTTGAACGATCTGAAGTTTCGGGACCGTATTGCCACCGCTGTTCGGTTCCGTCTTCAGGCGGTTGATGACAAGGAGCTGGTGCGTCGCGGGATGACGCTGTTTTCGCTGCCGATGCACGCGGCGGATGGGGCGAAAGCGCTGTGGCAGACCTGCGATCTGATCTGGGACACGCTGGGCGATACATCCGATGACGTGAATTGGTACACCAAGCGCGCAACCCTGTCGGGGGTCTATTCCTCGACCGTGTTGTTCTGGCTGGGCGATGATTCGCCGGACCATCAGAAAACGTGGGAATTTCTGGACCGCCGCATCGACAACGTCATGCAATTCGAAAAGATCAAGGCGCAGGTGAACGGGAACCCTTTGTTCAGGCCGTTTCTGGCGGTTCCAAACTGGCTGGCGGGTCAGGTGAAGGCTCCGATGAAAGTGAACGCCGATCTGCCGGGAATGCTGAACCCGCGCAAGTAAGCGTCTGGGCCTTTCGTTATTTGGCTGCTAGGCATTGGGCAAAGGAGATTTGCCCATGACCCAAATGATGCGCGCCGTTGAAATCACCAAGCCCGGCGGCCCGGATGTTCTGCAGTTGACCGAACGTCCAGTGCCCGAGGCACAGGCCGGTCAGGTTGTCCTGAAAGTGGCTTATGCGGGTGTGAATCGCCCCGACGCGCTGCAACGGGCGGGGGCTTATGATCCGCCCCCGGGCGCCAGCGATCTGCCCGGGCTTGAGGCATCCGGCGAAGTCGTAGCCGTCGGAGCCGGTGTCGAAGGGGTGTCGGTGGGCGACAATGTCTGCGCGCTCTTGCCGGGGGGTGGCTATGCCGAATACGTCGCTACACCTGCCGCGCATTGCTTGCCGGTTCCCGCAGGCATGGGTTTGAAAGAGGCCGCCTGCCTGCCCGAAACCTTTTTTACGGTCTGGTCAAACGTCTTTACCCGCGGCGGCCTGAAAGCGGGTGAGCGGTTTCTGGTCCATGGCGGCTCCAGCGGTATCGGGACAACGGCGATCCAGTTGGCACATGCTTTTGGCGCGCGGGTTTTTGCAACCGCAGGATCGCCCGAGAAATGCGCAGCCTGCGAGAAACTGGGCGCGGAAAAAGCGATCAATTACCGCGATGAAGATTTCGTGGCGGCGATGCGGGCCGAAGGCGGAGCAAACTTGATCCTCGACATGGTCGGGGGCGACTACATTCCGCGAAACGTCAAAGCGCTGGCCGAGGACGGGCGGCTGGTTCAGATCGCCTTTTTGCAGGGGCCGGTGGTCGAATTGAACTTTGCCATGATGATGGTGAAACGCCTGACCCTGACCGGCAGCACCTTGCGGCCGCAATCCGATCTGGCCAAGGCGAAGATCGCGCAGGACCTGCGCGAGGCTGTCTGGCCTCTGCTTGAAGCCGGCAAAGTGGCACCTGTGATGGACAGCGAATTCGAACTGGCCGATGCAGCGGCAGCCCACGCCCGAATGGAAAGCTCAGGCCATATCGGTAAGATCGTTCTGAAAGTCGGCTAAGCGCCAACCAACAGGTTCAGGCCACGGCACGGCGATACAGATGCCATGTGGCGTGGCCCAGAACCGGAATGACCACGATCAGCCCAAGCAACATCGGAATTGCGCCCAGAATCAAAGAGGTGGCGACGATCAGTCCCCACGTCAGAATGACTCCGGGATTGTGTCGCAGCACCCGCACCGATGTCACCACAGCCACCGGCACACCGACCTTGCGGTCCAAGAGCAATGGAAAGCTGACCACGCTGATGGCCAATGCGATCAGGGCAAACAGGAACCCGATTGCATTGCCAAACAGGATCATCGTCCAGCCTGCGCGGGTCGTGAAGACCTCGGTCAGGAACGCTCCCAGGGATGTTGGCAAGTCGGGTCCCAGGGTTTGGACATAAATGCTTTGTGCGACCATCAGCCAGATCAGCAGCAGCATGACCAGGTAGAAACCCAGAGCCAAAATCGCCCCGAATGAAGGCGAGCGGAAAACGCCGAACGCATCCAGCCAATGGGCTTCGGCCCCCTGTTCGCGTTTGCGGCTGATTTCATAAAGGCCCACGGCAGCCACTGGTCCGACAAGGGCGAACCCTGCGATCAGCGGGGCCAGCAACGGGACCATGTTCCTGTTCAGTCCGAAGCCGAACATCAAAAGCCCCGCGATCGGGTAGATCAGTACGACGAAAATCGCGTCTGCCCGGGTTTCCATGAAATCTTCCGAACCTGCGCGCAGGCATGCCCAAAGATCGCTTAGGGCGAGGGTTTGAACCTGTGGTAATTGTCGCGTGTCCGAACTGCCGATACGGGTCACGCTTTCTGCGATATGATCACCGGTTGCACCAATGTTGCGGGCTGCCCAGCTGATCGGATTTCCAATAGTCTTGGCCATCGTCATCCCCTCAGGTTTGCATGTGAACGCAGCAGAGATGATCCGGCGAAAGTTGCCTTTGGCCGGACCAGCCGGCAACGCTTAGGCACCAGTATAACACAATTTTTTCCGTTTTGGCGGTTCCTCGCGGTATTGTGCCGATTGTTATGTGTCGCAGGCGTGTTAGCTTGGCGGCAGACAACAGGAGGTTCAGCATGCATCAAACGGCACGAACCGTCGTTATTCACGAACACGGCGGCCCTGAGGTTCTAAAGATCGAAGACCGCCCCCTTGGTGAACCGGGACCCGGAGAAGTACGTATTCGCCATCAGGCCTGCGGATTGAATTTCATCGACGTCTACCAGCGCACAGGGCTGTATCAGATGGAGCTGCCGCACGCTCTGGGCATGGAGGCCGCGGGGGTGATCGACGCGGTTGGCGACGGTGTGACCCATCTGGAACCCGGCCAACGTGCTGCCTATGCCGCGGCGCCAGCAGGGGCCTATTGCGAAGCGCGCGTGATGCCTGCGGCTCAGGTCTGTCCGCTGCCTGATGAAATCTCGTTCGATGCGGCGGCGGCAATGATGCTCAAGGGTATGACGGTTGAGTATCTGTTCCACCGAACAACGCCGCTGAAACGTGGTGACACCGTTCTGTTTCACGCGGCAGCCGGGGGAGTGGGCCTGATCGCCTGCCAATGGGCCAAGTCCGAGGGCATCAAGCTGATCGGGACCGCAGGGACGGATGAGAAATGCAGCCTGGCGCAGTTCAACGGTGCCACCCATTGCATCAATTACCGGACGGAAAACTTCGCGAACCGCGTGGCCGAGATTACCGGCGGCAAAGGCGTGGATGTGGTGATGGACTCGATTGGGGCCGATACGTTCAACGGGTCGCTGGATTGCCTCAGGCCGCTGGGGATGATGATTTCGTTTGGAAATGCGTCAGGTCCGGTGCCGCTGATGGATATCGGAATCCTTGGCAAGAAAGGGTCGCTTCAAATCACCCGGCCGACCTTGTTCACCCATATTGCCGATCATGCCGCTTGTCAGGCTATGGCCCGGCGCTTGTTCGGCAAGGTCGCGGGCAATGAGGTCAAGATACATATAGATCAGCGTTTCCCGCTAGAGCAGGTGGCGGATGCCCATCGTGCGCTTGAAGCGCGCCAGACCACTGGCAGCACGGTGCTGGAATTGTAGGCGGCAACCGCAGTCAAAAAGAAAACCGGCGGCATTTCTGCCGCCGGTCTTATTTCCACAAGGATCGGCTTACTGCGCTTGCAGCTCGGCCGGAGTCTTGCTTGCGATGTCTTTCCAGTTGGCGTCTGCGCGCTCGTTAAAGCCCGGGATGTCGCCTTCCCAGCGTTCCTGAATGTCAGCCGACAGGTTCAGGTACAGTTTGTTGTCAACGATTTTCCAGTAGTTCGGGTCACCGTCAAACTTGAAGCCCATTGCGGTGCCGAAGGCGCAGTAGCCGCCATATGCGGGCAGGTACGCTTCGGGGTTTTCTTCAAAGGCAACTTTGTTTTCTTCCGATGCGAAGCGGTACAGCGCATCGTTGTGCAGCGTGGTGATGCGGTAGTCACCCTTGGTGGCTTCGCCAACAGTGAAGTAGGCAACCGGGTCGTAACCCTGCAGTGCCAGGCCGGTCGAGCTTGCGTTCAGTTCAACACCAGCGGCCAGAGCTGTGCTTGCGACTGCGACGGACAGCGCTACGCCGCCGATGAGGGATTTGATCTTGTTCATTGTTTTCACCTTTCGTGAACGAGCCACCGGACGGCACCGCAATTGTGCCTGGGCAACCCTTGAGATTTTGTTCCGTGCGGTCGGGAATTGGCCGTCACGACCCCGAAGTGGGCAGCCGGTGCATCACGTTCAAAACAATCAATTGTGATTGTGCTTGGATGAAGATGAGCTGTTCAAATTTGCGCAGGTTCCGGTTCAAAGGCGGTCACGAAATCGACCACTTTTTGCACGGGCATTTCACACGGGTGCAGCACTGCTCCGCTGTTAGACGTCAGGTAAAGGTTCAGGCTGATGTAATCTTGGCCGCCTAATTCCTGCGCAACCAGCTTTTGGGATTTGCCCCCCGCCAATTCTGTGCGGCAGGTAATATAGCGGCGACCGTTGTACCATCCGGTCGACGTTCCGATGGGAATGTCGAAAAATGCGGATAGAAACGCGTCCGGGGCGGTCAAGACTGCCCGATTTTGGGTTCAGTTCCGGCGCGAATGCGCGCCACATTTGCGCTGTGCCGCCAGTAAACCAGCAAAGTCAGGATCGCGCCGAGCACGAATGTCGTGGTGTCCGTCAGGATCATGACCCAAATGGTCGACAGCGCTGCCGCTGCAAGCGCGCCCAGCGACGAGATCCGCCAGATCGCGGCTGCAACCAACCATGTCAGGCAGCACGCCACGCCAACGCGCCAGTCGAGGGCCAGCCAAATCCCAAGAAAGGTGGCGACACCCTTGCCGCCCTTGAACCCCAGCCAGATCGGGAAGCAGTGACCCAGAAAGGCGGCCAGCGCTGCGACCTGGGCTGCGTCTTCTCCGGCCAGACTACGGGCCAGCAGGACGGCGACCGCACCTTTGGCTGCGTCGAAGATCAGCGTTAGTGCAGCGGCGCGTTTGTTCCCGGTGCGCAGCACGTTGGTCGCGCCAATATTGCCGGACCCGATGTTGCGCAGGTTGCCCAGGCCCATGACCTTGGCGATGATCATCCCGAACGGGATAGACCCCATCAGGTACCCAAGCACGGCCCACAGCAGCAATTGGGTCATCGAACTGTCAAATGGGGGCATCAGGGTCTCCGGTATACTTCTTGTCCTGCGACATAGGTTGCGGTGACCTTACCCTGCATCCGCTGGCCGTCAAACGGTGTGTTCTGTGACTTTGATCGCAGGCTGAACCGGTCCAGCACAAAGGGCACATCCGGGTCGAACAGCACCAGATCGGCAGGTGCGCCCTCGGTCAAACGACCGGAGTCCAGCCCCAGCCGTTTCGCCGGATTCAGGGACATGGCCCGGAACAGGGTCGGCAGGTCCAGTTGTTCGGCGTGATACAGGCGCAGCGCGGCAGGCAGCAGGGTCTCCAGCGCCACTGCGCCGGATGCCGCCTCTTCAAACGGCAGGCGTTTGCTTTCCTCGTCCTGCGGGGTGTGCATCGAACTGATCGTGTCGATCAGCCCGGTTCGCACCGCTTCGATTACGGATTGCCGATCATCCTCGGACCGCAGCGGCGGCTTGACCTTGAAGAAGGTGCGATAGTCGGCCACGTCCAGTTCATTCAGCGTCAGGTGGTGGATCGAGGTGCCGGCGGTGATATCCAACCCGTTCCGCTTGGCGCGTTCCAACGCGGGCAGCGCGCGGGCGGTGGTGATCTGGTCGGCGTGATAGGCGGCCCCTGTCATCTCAAGCAGGGCGATGTCGCGGTCCAGCCCCATCCGCTCGGCCATGGGGGAAACGGCGGGCAAGCCGCGCAGGGCGGCGAACTTGCCGCTGGTGACGGCAGCCCCGGCGCTGAGGCCCGGTTCCTGTGGATGCGCAATCACCAGCGCGCCGCAGGATTTCGCATAGGTCAGCGCGCGCGAAAACACTTTGGTATTGGCGATCACATGGTCGCAATCGGTAAAGGCGACAGCACCTGCGTCTTGCAGAAAGCCGATCTCGGTCATCTCGCGCCCTTCGCGCCCTTTGGTCAGGGCCGCCATCGGCAGGACGTTGACCGGAGCATCCGCCTGTGCGCGGCGCGTGGCGAATTCCAGCGTTTCGGGTGTATCTACGGCAGGCAGAGTGTCGGGCCGGGTGACGATGGTGGTCACGCCCCCCGCAGCGGCGGCCAGACCTGCGGATTTATAGCTTTCCTTGTGCCGCTCGCCCGGCTCGCACACCTTGACGCCGATATCGACGATACCGGGGGCCAGACAATGCCCGCCGCAGTCGATCACCTGCGCGTCGGTGGATGGGGCCTCGCCTTCACCACGCGCGGCAATCCGGCCATCGGTAACGTGCAGCCAGCCCAGCAAGTCCGTCCCGGCCTCGGGGTCGATCAGGCGGGCGTTGGTGAAAATCTGGTCGGTCATGTATGGGCCTCTCGGGCTTTGGTCAGGGCTGCCATGGCGGCGTCCGGGTCGGGCAGGTGGTCAAATGAGAAAAAGGGGTGTCGAGCGAATGACACTGCCTGTTGGCTGGCATAAAAGTCCTGAAACCGGTCGACTTTCAGTTTTTTTGACTTGTTATGCCGGTTTGACTGCCAAGCATTTTGAGACGTTACAACATAAACGCGATTTGCTCGAACAAAGCGATCCGCGTAGACGGCAAAAGGACAAGTTAACGTAGCGATCAGGAGTTTCCAAAAATCCTCAGCGGTGTCGATGATCCATGGGCTTCCAGCCCAAACGGAGACGAACAGAACAATGGCTGCTTTGTAGATCCATCCGTACCGGGGCGGAAAGTACCCCTGGTAAGGTTGCCCGTGCCACAGGATCTTTTCTGTCTCTGGTACTTTCTCACGCCACCAATCGTCATCCACAGCCGTCATCTGATAGCCCTTTCGATTGCGGCTTTGGTGGCGGCGGGGTTGGCCTGATACTTGATCAGGTGCTTGTCGCCGCCCTTGGTGACGATTTGAACGAAGCTGCCCATGATATTGACCGCCTCGATCTGGTTTAGCGGTACGTTGCGTGGGCCGGGACCTGTCAGGGCGGTCTCGGACATCTGCCACGTGTTGGTCAGTTCTTCCGAGGCCAGATACCATGCGCGGACACCAACCGCGGCAAGGCCCGCGGGCGCTCCGGTCCAGATGTAAGGATTTCCGACCAGCCAGAGCACGACCATTGCACCCGCCATGGCACAGGCGGCCAGCCATGTGTTGGTGCGGATATAGGCGCTTTTGTCGGCGGTGAAGGTCACAGGATCAGCCAAAGAGCACCCCCGATCAAAAACAGGATCACAAGCGCCAGGACAGCAGACCCGACACGGCGCGGCGTGTCGTCAGCCGCAGTTGTCTGCGGGGCCGAAAACGGCTTGGCGCTTTCGGATGCAAGGGCACCGCCGGTCCAATTTGTTGTTTCTTCCGTGAACAGCCCGATGAGGTGCAGCCTTGGGTCGGGTTGCAGTTCAGCGGCGTTTCCACCGAACGTTGCGCTGCGAACGGCCATGACCCAGCCCTCAACCGCCTCAAGAGCCGTGCGGTTCAACTGATCTTCCGATACCCCGCACCCCTCGTTGAGATAGCCATAAAGCCCGAGGTCTTCGAGGTCGGCGACCGGGAAAATGTCGATCTGTTCGGGGTCCAGCCCTTTCACCCCCAGAACCTGATCGGCCGCGCCGGGCTCACGCAGAAACTTCGCCTCTTCGGGGCGCATGTCCAGCGTGAACAGGCGGATCACGCCGTGTTCGTGGGGGGCAACGGTCAGATCGTTCATGCGGCCTCGCGCTGGTTGCGGGCCAGCAGCTCCATCGCGGCCATGCGGACGGCGACGCCCATCTCGACCTGTTCCTGAATGACCGAGCGGTTGATGTCATCGGCCAGCGTGCCGTCGATTTCCACGCCGCGATTCATCGGGCCGGGGTGCATGACGATGGCGTCCGGCTTGGCCTGCGCCAGTTTCGCGGCATCCAGCCCATAGCGGTGATAGTATTCGCGTTCCGAGGGGATGAAGCCGCCATCCATCCGCTCTTTCTGAAGGCGCAGCATCATGACGACGTCGACGTCTTTCAGGCCCTCGTTCATGTCGTCGTAGATTTCAGCCCCGAAGTCAGCGAATTGACCGGGCACCAGGGTCGGTGGGCCGATGAGCCGGATGCGGTTTTCCATCTTGCCCAGCAGGATCAGGTTCGACCGGGCCACGCGCGAATGCGCCACGTCCCCGCAGATTGCAATGTTCAGCCGGTGCAGACGGCCCTTGGCGCGGCGGATGGTCAGCGCGTCCAGCAAAGCCTGCGTGGGGTGTTCATGCCGCCCGTCGCCCGCGTTCAGCACGGCGCAATTGACCTTCTGCGCCAGCAGATCGACCGCGCCGGAATGTGGGTGCCGCACCACCAGCAGATCGGGGTGCATCGCGTTCAGCGTCATCGCCGTGTCGATCAGCGTCTCACCCTTTTTGATCGAACTGGCCTGCATCGCCATGTTCATTACATCCGCACCCAGCCGCTTGCCCGCGATTTCAAAGCTGGCTTGCGTGCGGGTCGAGTTTTCAAAGAACATGTTGATCTGTGTCAGCCCCGACAGCACATCCGAGCGCTTGGCCGACTGGCGATTCAGATCGACGTATTTTTCGGCCAGATCAAGAATGGCGGTAATATCGGATTGCGACAGATGCTCGATGCCAAGAAGGTGACGATGGGCGAAACGCATGGGCGGGCTCCTGTCTGACAATCGAGCCGCTTATAAGTAGCTGTGCGAGGCAAGGCAACCTAAGGATCGGACCCTTCGGGCAGTTTCTCGCACCCGCCGTCGGGCAGGCACTGTTCACCGGGTTTGCACCATTTGCCATAGCCACAGTCCACGGCCTTGACCGGGACACAGCCCTGATTTCTGGAACACTTGAACCCGGGACGGCACTGCGACCCGGTTTTTTCGCAGAAAAACCAGCCGGGGCGCGAACATCCCCCACCCGGCAGACAGGCCGACCCTGAATCGCAGGTGCGCCCATCATCGCATTTTAGCGAGGGCAGGGGCTGAATGTCGGGTGTGGTCCGCTCGCACTCACCTCGGGCATTGCAAAAGCTGCCACCCGGACAATCAAGGCGCGACCGGCATTTGTTTACCCCTCGTGGTGCGCATCTGCCGCCTGCAACGCAGCGCTCGAACGGGCCGCATGTACGACCACCGCCGCAATAGGTGCCGCCCAGAGGAATGCAGTGGCCGTCGAAACTGCATCTTTGCCCGCCGGAACAGCAGCGCGCACCGCATTTGAACTGACCGCCGGGGCATTGATTGTTCCGCTCATAGATGCCGCCCCGGTTAGGAAAGGTGTTCCTGTCGTACAGACCGCCCCGGTTTTGAAGCTGCGCGAAACCGGGGTCGCCGAGGGGGATCAGCAACAGTGCAATGGCAAGGAATCGTAATAGGACCAACATGAATGCAGCAATGCTGGGCGGGACAGGCCATCCGATCAAGTGCTATTCGCTTTCCCTCGGTCAAAAGGTGGTTAGATTGAGGGGTATGGAATCGGCTTTGGACTATCACACGGCGCGGGCTTTGCTGGAATGGCAGGTCGAGTTGGGCGCAACAGAAGCGATCGGGGATGCTCCGATGGATCGCTATGTGTTGCCGGACACTGCGCCCAAGGCCAAAAAGCCCAAACCGGCCCAAGCCGCGCCAGAGAAACCGAAACAGGTGGACCCGGTTGCTGTTGCCAAGGCCGCTGCCGCCGGCGCATGGTCGTTGGATCAGTTGCGCAGCACGATGGAGGCGTTCGAGCATTGTGATCTGAAACGCGGGGCGCGCCAACTGGTCTTTGCCGATGGCACACAGGGTGCACGGGTGATGATCGTCGGAGAAGCGCCGGGCCGCGAAGAAGACCGCGAGGGCAAGCCCTTCGTGGGTCGAGCGGGCCAGTTGCTGGACCGGATGCTGGCCACGATTGATCTGGATCGTTCGGAAAACGTCTATATCACCAATGTTCTGCCTTGGCGCCCGCCCCAGAACCGCGACCCGAACCCTCAGGAAATCGGTATGATGCAGCCGTTTCTGGAACGCCACGTGGCGCTCGCCAAGCCGGACGTTCTGGTGGTCATGGGCAATATCAGTTGTCAGGCGGTGCTGGGTAAACGCGGGGTCACCCGGCTGCGCGGCAAGTGGGATCAGGGGTTTGACCTGCCGGTGCTTCCGATGTTCCACCCGGCCTACCTGCTGCGTCAGCCGCAGTTGAAACGGCAAGCCTGGGCGGACTTGCTGGAGCTGAAAGCCTGGCTGGAGGGCACGTGATGCGAATTCTTGCGTTTTCGGACCTGCATATGGCGCGCAACCGCGCGGCCGAGATTGCCGCCGCCAGCGCCGAGGCTGATCTGGTGATCGGTGCCGGAGATTATTGCAACATGCGACAGGGTCTGGATGAGGCGATGGCGATGCTATCGGAAATATCCGCCCCCCTTGTCCTGACCCCCGGAAACGCGGAAAGCGCCGGAGAGTTGACGGATGCCGCGCCCGAGGGTGTCCACATTCTGCACGGCTCGGGGATGACTGTGGATGGCCTCCGTCTATTCGGCCTTGGATACGGTGTTCCCGTCACGCCGTTTGGAGAGTGGTCCTGTGACCTTTCGGAATCAGAAGCCGCCGAATTGCTGGAACGTTGCGATGCCGCTGATATCCTGATCACGCATTCCCCGCCCAAAGGGTATGGCGATACGACGTCAATGGGTGATGCGGTGGGGTCCGTGGCCGTGCGCGATGCGATAGAACGCTTGCAGCCGCACTACTCGCTGCATGGTCATATCCATGACAGTTGGGGCTATCGCGGCACCATCGGGCGCACGCAGATCGCCAATCTCGGCCCCAAAGTGAACTGGTTTGAGGTGACCACATGATCGAAACGGTGACGTTGCTGGCGTTCATTCCGGCGGCTATGGCGCTGAACTTTACGCCGGGGGCCGACATGATGTTCTGTTTCGGGCAGGGGCTGCGGTCAGGTGCGAAACCTGCCCTGATCGCCAGTGCCGGGGTGTCTGCGGGGCTGATGGTGCACGTGTTGCTGGCTGGGCTCGGCTTGGGTGCCGCCGTATCCACCCTGCCGTGGCTGTTCGATGTGATCCGCTGGATGGGCGTCGCTTATCTGATGTATCTGGCCTGGGGAGCGATCCGTTACGGCGCAGTCTCAGACGACAAGCCCGCCAAACCAACGCGATACGCGTTTCGGGACGGGCTGGTCGTGAACCTGACCAATCCCAAGGTCATTCTGTTCGTGCTGGCCTTTATCCCGCAATTCGTGAACCCGGCCATCGGGCCGATCCTGCCGCAATTCCTGATCTTGGGCGTGATCATCGCGTTGGGCGGTTTCGTGGTGAACGGGATGGTTGGAATTTTTGCGGGCGGCGCGGGGCGGGTGCTGATCTCGAACCCGCGCGCCTCTCGTATCATGGGATGGGTGACGGGCGGTATTTTCACGGCCCTTGCCATTCGACTAGCCATCATGGAAAGGGCCTGACGCTGAATGTCGCGCATTGACGAAACCTTGGATTTCATCCCCGTTCGGATCGCCGTTTTGACCGTATCGGATACGCGCGCGCTGGAGGAAGATCGCTCGGGCCAGACGCTTGTCGACAGAATCGAACGGGCTGGCCATACAGTCGCGGATCGCAAGATCATCCGGGATGAGCGTGCCGAGATTACTGCGCAATTACAGAGTTGGATCGCGGACCCGGAAATCGACGTCGTGATTTCGACCGGCGGCACCGGGCTGACCGGGCGCGATGTAACGGTCGAGGCGCATCGCGACGTCTATGAAAAAGAGATCGACGCGTTTGGTACCGTTTTCACCATTGTGTCGATGGAGAAAATCGGCACTTCAGCGGTGCAGTCCCGCGCAACGGGTGGCGTAGCCGGAGGAACCTATCTGTTTGCGCTGCCCGGCAGCCCCGGCGCGTGCAAGGATGCGTGGGATGGGATTTTGGAAAAACAGTTCGATTACCGGCACCGGCCCTGCAATTTCGTGGAAATAATGCCCAGATTGGACGAACATCTGCGACGGAAGTAAACTGTTCACACGTTTAAGCGTTTAACGTGCTTTGTAGCTTGGCAATTTCGACAGCCCAGCTACCTTTTGCACATGGCAGCCTGATGCAACCGGGGTTAAAGTGAATGCGATTTCTACGGCAGAGCCTTGTCGGTGTTTTTCTGGCGTTTCTGACGCTGGCCCTGCTGTTTTTGGCTGTTCAAATGATCTCGGGCGCTGTTCAGGATGTGCTGACGCGCGACGATGAAGCTCCGCAGGCGCGCGAACGTGTGTTTGCCGTGTCCGTCCAGCCTGCCGAGCTTACGACCGTCACCCCTTACCTGGAAGCCTTCGGCGAAGTGCAAAGTCGCAGACGGCTGGAACTTCGCGCCGCCTTGGGGGGGCGGGTGATGTCCCTGTCCGAAGATTTCGAGGATGGCGGCGTGGTGACTCAAGGCGAAGTGTTGGTCGAACTTGACCCCGCCGATGCGCAATCTGCACTGGATCGTGCCAAATCCGATCTTCTGGATGCCCAGTTCGAGGAGCGTGATGCCGAACGGTCTTTGCTGCTGGCGCAGGATGAATTGAATTCGGCCGAAGCGCAGGCCGGTCTGCGCGGTCGTGCCTTGCAGCGCCAGAAAGACCTGCAAAGCCGGGGCGTCGGAACCCCGGCCGCCGTGGAAGAGGCTGAACTGGCCGAGGCCTCTGCCCAGCAGTCGGTTCTGGCGCGGCGGATTGCACTGGCGCAGGCGGAATCGCGCGTGGATCAGGCGACCACCCTGCTGGCGCGTGCGCGTATCGCGCTGGAGGCCGCCGAGCGCGATCTGGATGACATGACAGTAAAGGCGCGGTTTGGCGGTACGCTGACGGATGTGACGCTGGTTGAAGGCCGCTTGGTGTCCGCCAATGAAAAGCTGGCCGAACTGGTCGACCCGAATGCGCTGGAGGTCGCGTTCCGCGTCTCGACTGCGCAATATGTGCGTCTGCTGGATGCGCAGGGCGCATTGATCAACGCGCCGGTTACTGTATCGCTTGAGGTGACGGGCACCGACCTGATGGCGCAAGGGCGCATCAGCCGCGACAGCGGTTCGGCGGGTGAAGGGCAGACCGGACGATTGATCTATGCCCGTCTGGACGATGCATCCGGATTCAAGCCCGGAGATTTCGTGACGGTGACTGTCGAGGAACAACCGTTGGACAACGTCGTGCGCCTGCCCTCGTCCGTTCTGGATGCGGTCGGCACGGTTTTGGTTCTGGGCGATGGGGATCGGCTTGAGGCGCTGCCTGTGCAGCTTATTCGCCGTCAGGGAGATGAAGTCCTGCTACGCGGTGAGGGGCTGGAAGGCCGCGAGGTAGTGGTCGGCAGAACGCCTCTGCTGGGGGCGGGTGTCCGGGTGCGTCCCCTGCGGGTTGAGGCCAATGCGGGCGCGTTGGCCGACATGGTCGAACTGACCGAAGAGCAACGTACACGGTTCATGGCGCAGGTCGAGGCCAGCAAAAAAATGCCGGATGCGGTGAAAGACCGCGTTCTGGGACAGTTGCGTGAGGCGAAAGTGCCAGCGTCGCTTGTGCGGCGTCTGGAAAACCGGGCAGGGGGGTAAGGCCCGATGATGCGCGACATCCCCGGTGCGGCAGGCGGCGTTCTCAGCTACTTTACCCGGCACAGGACGGTCGCCAATCTTTTGTTGCTTGTCATGCTTGTTCTGGGCGCAGCGGCCATCCCGAACATGCGCGCGCAGTTTTTTCCCGATGTCATCCTTGAGCGCGTCGATGTGAACGTCGCGTGGGACGGTGCCGGTCCCGAAGACGTGGATAATGGCATCGTTCAACTTCTCGAACCTGCGCTGTTGGCGGTCGAGGGGGTGGCCAGCACCGAAACCACCTCGCGCGAGGGGCGCGCCAATATCCGGATGGAGTTCGAGCCCAACTGGGACATGTCTCGCGCGGTCGAGGATGTCAGGACTGCCGTCGACGGCGTGACCAACCTGCCGGAAGATGCGGATGAGCCGACCATACGCCGCGGCGCGTGGCGGGACCGTGTCACCGACGTGGTGGTCACAGGTCCGGTCGCGCCTGACAATCTGGCGAAATTCACGGACGAATTGATCAACCGCCTGTTCGCAGTGGGTGTGACAAGGACGACGATCCGTGGCCTTGCAGCGCCTCGCATCGTGGTCGAAGTTCCAACCGCGCAGCTTATTGCTAATGATATTACCCTGTCCGAAATCGCCTCGGCCATCGCCGCCGAAGTCACGGCCAATCCAGCAGGCGACGTGAGTGGGGCCAATGCGCGTATTCGAACCGGCACCGAAAAGCGGACACCTGAGGAAATCGAAGGCATTCCGCTGCGCAATTTCGAGGACGGCTCAAAACTTCTGATTGGCGATGTCGCCCTGATCCGGGTGGAGGGCGTCAACCGGAACCGAAGCTATTACGTGGGCGAAAACCCGGCCATGTCTGTGCGGGTCGACCGCTCGAACCTCGGGGATGCCATTGAGATTCAGCATACCGTCGAAGATGTGGTCGCCGAGATGCAGGCCAGCCTGCCCGAAGGCGTGACGGTTGAGTTGATCCGCACACGGGCGCAGGCGATTACCAACCGTCTGGATATTCTGATCGACAACGGGCTTGTCGGGCTGGGGCTGGTCGTCTGCCTGCTGTTCCTGTTTCTGAACGCGCGCATCGCCTTTTGGGTCGCGGCGGGTATTCCGGTGGCCATGTCAGCGGCCATCGCCTTCATGTATATCGGCGGGCTTTCGATCAACATGGTCTCGTTGTTCGGGCTGATCATTACGCTGGGCATCGTTGTCGACGATGCGATCGTTGTTGGTGAACACGCGGATTTCCGGGCGCGAAGGCTGGGCGAGGCCCCGATGATCGCGGCCGAGCGCGCAGCGCGGCGTATGGCAATGCCGGTCTTTGCCGCAACCCTGACGACGGTGATCGCCTTTTTCGGGCTGACTGCCATAGGCGGGCGGTTCGGAGAATTGATCCGCGACATCCCCTTTACTGTCATTGCTGTTCTGATCGCCTCGCTGATCGAGTGTTTTCTGATCCTGCCCAATCACATGGCCCATGCAATCGCGCATTCGGCCAAAGAGCATTGGTATGATTTGCCCAACCGGGTGGTCAATCGTGGGTTCCGCTGGGTTCGGGACACTTTGTTCCGACCCTTGATCGCCTGGGCAATCTGGGCGCGGTATGTCGTCGTTGCGGTCATGATCGTATTTCTGGCTAGCCAGATCGCGCTTTTTATTCGCGGCGATGTGAACTGGCGGTTCTTCAACGCGCCCGAGCGCGGCTCGATCACCGGCAATTTCATTATGGTCGAGGGCGCGACCCGCGCAGATACGCTGGCCATGATGCAGCAGATCCAGCGCGCAGCCGAGGAACTGGGCGAAATTTACGAAGAACGCCACGGACGCAACCCCATCGAATATGTGCTGGGCGAAGTGGGCGGCACGGCAGGGCGCGGGTTGTCGGCGGCGGATGGCAAGGACTCGGACCTGTTGGGCGGGATTTCCATAGAATTGATCGACGCCGATCTGCGCCCCTATTCCAGCTTTGAATTTGTGGGCGAACTACAGGACTTTGTTCCGCGCCATCCCAAGGTGGAAATCCTCAGCTTCCGGGGTTGGCGGTCCGGTCCCGGCGGCGATGCAATTGACGTTCAGCTTTATGGCGCGGACGTAAATACGCTCAAATCCGCGTCCGAGGATCTTCAGTCCGAACTTTCGAAATACCCCGAAGTTTCGGCCCTTGAGGATAATCTGGCCTATGACAAGGAAGAGTTCATTCTGGACCTCACGGCGCAGGGGCAGGCGCTGGGTTTCCGGATCGAAACGCTGGGACGGGTTCTGCGTGACCGGTTGAACGGGATTGAGGCCGCGACCTTCCCCGACGGCCCCCGAAGCGCCGAAATTCGCGTGGAACTTCCCGAGGGGGAACTGACCGCCGATTTCCTTGAACGAACGCTGATGCGCACCCCGGACGGCGTTTATGTCCCCTTGGCCGATATCGTGTCTGTTCAACGGAAATCCGGGTTCTCGACGGTGCGGCGCGAGAACGGCCTGCGGGTGGTTTCGGTCTATGGTGATATTTCCGAGGATGACCCTGCCCAAGCCGCAGAAATCGCCCGCGCGATGCAGGAAGAAATTCTGCCCGGCATCGCCTCGGAACGTCAGATCGAATGGACGATGGCAGGCCTGAGCGAACAGGAGGATGAATTCCTGTCCGAGGCGCGGACCGGCCTGATCCTGTGCCTGACCGGGATTTACCTGGTTTTGGCTTGGGTCTTCGCCAGCTGGACACGGCCTTTGGTCGTTATGGCGATCATACCGTTTGGCTTGGTCGGAACGATCTGGGGGCACTATGTCTGGGACGTGCCGCTGAGCATGTTCACCGTAGTGGGGTTGTTGGGAATGACAGGGATCATCATCAACGACTCGATTGTTCTGGTGACGACCATTGACGCCTATCGGCAAGAACGTGGGCTTGTGCCTTCGATCATTGAAGGAACGGCAGACCGTTTGCGGCCGGTGATGCTGACGACGTTGACCACCGTTCTGGGGCTTACGCCGCTTTTGTATGAAGGGTCGCAACAGGCGCAATTCCTCAAGCCGACGGTCATTACTCTGGTCTACGGGTTGGCCTTTGGCATGTTGCTGGTTCTGCTGCTGGTGCCTGCGCTGCTGGCCATTCTGAATGATCTGTCCCGCCCGATGACCGCCATGCGCCGGGGACTACGCGCGCCGGATCGTGTCGTGCGCGGTGCGCTGACCGTGACGGGGCTGTTCATGTTGCTGTGGCTCGGTGTGACAATGGTTCTGCCTGCCGCGACGGGCGCACCGTTTGGACCGCTGTCGGGACTTTATGCCGGTGAGGATGGGCTCGCCGTATTGCAGATGGGGCTTGGCGCTTTCTTTGCCGGGGCGATGCTGATCCTTCTGCTTTCCGTCACATTGTCCAGCCTGCTCTATGTGCGTCTGAAAGGTCGACCGACCTAAACGCGGTTTAGCGCGGTTTCCAGCAAATCAGACACCCGGTCGCTCATGGCCAGATCGCCGCGCCGGATTTGGTCCAAAGGAAACCAGCGCGCATCCAGCGCGTCATCTGCGGCCATAGGGGTTCCAGATCGGTATGCGCAGGCGACGCCAACCAGCAGGTAATGCGACAGCACCGCGCCCTGCGCGTCCCGGCGAAGAAGGTCCAGATTGTCCAGATATCGCAAAGGCTCGGCAATGACCGAGGTTTCTTCGCGCAATTCCCGTTGCGCGGCCTGCAAAACAGTTTCGCCCCATTCCACATGGCCGCCGGGAAAACCCCAAAGTCCAGCATCGGGCTGTTTGCTGCGCTGGACCAAGAGAACCTGTTCGTTATGGATGACGACGGCCAATGCGCCGATTTTAGGAGCTTGCGTCATGCCTGTCAGCCTGCGCTGCACCCCTGAATATCAACCGCGTGGCTTGCGCCCAAAACGGTAATCCGAATCTCGGACCGGTCCAGCGCAAAGGGACCGCCGGACTCGCTGAGCACCTCGGACGTGGCAACCAGCGTGTCACCCTGGCGTTCCGTTTCCGGGGGCGAGGCCCATAGCATCGGGTTGCCGGGTTCGATCACGGCGATCTCACGTCCTCCGGCCGAGGGCATGGTGACGCGGGCCTCGATCTGCATTCCGTCCGATGTGGGTGTCAGGCGGCAACTGGTGTGCGCCACGCGCGCCTCTTTCGCGGAAAACGGGCGCTGTGCAAGCGCGGCGGCGATCGCGGGATTGCGGCCTGCATCGGCATTCAGCGTGTGATCAAAGTTCAACTGCTCGGGGATACACACATCCTTGCAGACGCCTAAATCCATTGTTCCGCGCAAGCGGACCGGTTTAGCAGCATTCTTCGGGGTGATTTCAACGGGAAGAACCAGTTGATCCTGATACCCGATGGACTTCAGACCGTTCTGATCGAAAACCGAGGGCGCAGGCCAGGTAAAGGATATGTCACCCACATTGTCCGAGCCGCTCCAGTTGAATTGAGGCGGGATTCCGGCATCTCCGGGCGCGCGCCAGTAGGTTTTCCACCCCTCCTGCAAGGTCACACGCATGGCCCCCAGATAGGTGCCCTGCGCGGTGCGCCCCCCATCCAGCACGTCCAGTTCGACCACCGACCCCGTGACCTGAGCCAATGCTGGCCCGGATGTCATGAGGCTCAGGGTCAATGCGACCGCAGGTAATGACCGGTTTACTTTCATATCCAATACATGCGCGGAGTTGGGCCAGAATCCAAGTCACGTTCCGGTCACCAGAACGAAATCTGCGGAAATCTGCGTTGATCCCTTGCCAATCCAACCCCCCCAAGGTCATTGTTGAAGGGTACTCAGCAAGAGATGTCATCTTATGGACCTGACCGGAAAACTGTTGATTGCCATGCCCGGCATGGGGGATCCGCGCTTTGATCATTCGGTGGTCTATATGTGCAGCCATGGGGAAGATGGGGCCATGGGGCTGATTGTGAACAAACCGTCGGACCTGCGGATCAAAGCCCTGCTTGAACAGCTCAATATCGCCTGTGAGGTCCCGATCGTGGGCGAACGTCTGGTCCATTTCGGCGGCCCGGTCGAGATGTCCCGCGGATTTGTGCTGCACAGTTCGGATTACGACGCCAACCTGCATTCGATGAAAATTTCGGATGATTTCAGCATGACCGCCACGTTGGACGTGCTTGAGGATCTGGCTTCGGGGAAGGGGCCTTTGAATTCCACGCTGGCGCTGGGCTATTCGGGCTGGGGTCCGGGGCAGCTTGAGGATGAGATCGCGCGCAACGGTTGGCTGACGGCCGAGGCGTCGTCGCGGCTGGTTTTCGACGTTCCCGATGATGAAAAATGGGAGGCCGCGCTTGCAACGCTGGGTGTGGACCCCCTGACTTTGTCGGCCAGTGCTGGGCGCGCCTGATCAGCTATCGCGCGGCGCAGCAGCGCGGCGGAGGCGATCATTGATGGCCACCCCCAACCCGTGATCGGGGATTGGTGACACAGCGATGGGCCGGCCCGTGTCGTTCAGGCTGTGCAGTGCGGCAAACAGATTGGCCGCTGCCTGCGTCAGATTTCCATCCGGTGATAAATTCAAATCGCAATCGACCGGTCCAAACCCCAGCAGAACTTCGTCGCCCTGTGTCTCGCTTACGTTCAGTCGCACAGGTGCGTCCGGGGCATAGTGCGACTGCAGTTGACCCGGCGCGGATAGCGGGTCCCCCGGCAGGTGGAGATGCAGTTGAGTGTTCAGAACGTCTTCGATTTGTTCCAGTGCCACTCCGCCGGGGCGGAGCAGGGCAGGAGAGCCAGCCAATCCGACGATGGTGGATTCCAGTCCGACACCGCAGGGCCCGTCGTCCAGAATGGCGGCAATGCGACCGTCCAGCCCGGCCCGCACGTGGTCGGCCGTGGTCGGGCTGATCTGACCAGACGGATTGGCCGAAGGTGCCGCGACCGGCCCGTCAAATGCGCCCAGCAGCGCGCGTGCCGTGGGATGCGCCGGAACGCGCACCGCCAAAGTGTCCAACCCGGCGGTCACCAGCGAAGAGATGCCATGCCCCGCGCGCAAAGGCAGCACCAGTGTCAGGGGTCCGGGCCAGAACGCCCGAGCAAGCTTGTCTGCCAGATCAGACCATTCGACAAACCGTTGCGCGGCTTCGACAGAGGCGACATGTGCGATCAGCGGATTGAAACTGGGGCGACCCTTGGCGGCGTAAATGCCTGCGACAGCCTCGCCATTGCGGGCATCCCCGCCCAGCCCGTAAACCGTCTCGGTCGGAAAGGCGACCAGCAGGCCCTGCCGCAGCAGGTCCGCAGCCTGCGCGATTCCGCTGGGGGTCGCAGTATATTCCCGTGTGCCGTTAGGACTCATTGGCGGTGACGCCGCGTTTTGATTGCGTGAAACATTGGTAAAGCTACGTAATCGTTCAAACCCAGATGCATATAGGTCGGCGGTGGAAATTCCAACCCCGCCATATTAAACCGAACGAAACAACTCCGAGGGAAGACATGCCGTACCGCGCGCCAATTGCCGACTATGAATTTTTGCTCCGTAACGCGATCGGGTTTGACCAGATCGCTGCGACCGAAAAATTCTCAGAAGCCAGCGAGGATGTTGTCAGCGCCATCCTGACCGAGGCCGGGAAGATGTGCGAAGAGATTATGGCGCCGCTTCAACGCCCCGGCGATCTGGAACCCGCGCGTCTGGAAAACGGCGTGCTGCGCACTTCGCCGGGTTACGCGGAAGGCTGGAAAGCGATTGCCGAAGGCGGTTGGATCGGAATGAGCGCCGATCCCGAATACGGTGGAATGGGCCTGCCGATGACGCTGACCACGGCTGTCAACGAGATGATGAGCGCAGCCTGCCTGTCGCTGCAACTGGCTCCTTTGATGACACAGGGCCAGATCGAGGCGCTGGAACATCACGCCAGTGACGCGTTGAAAGACCTCTACCTGCCCAAGATGATCTCGGGCGAATGGTCGGGCACCATGAACCTGACCGAGCCGCAGGCCGGTTCGGACGTTGGCGCGCTGACCTCAAAGGCGGAACCCAATGGCGACGGTACCTATGCGGTGTCGGGCCAGAAGATCTATATCTCTTGGGGCGACAACGATTTTGCTGAAAACATCTGCCATCTGGTCCTGGCGCGTCTGCCTGATGGTGTGCCGGGCACGAAAGGCATTTCTCTGTTCCTGGTGCCCAAATACATTCCGGACGAGAATGGCAATCCCGGTGTGGCCAATGACCTGAAAGTGGTCTCACTGGAACATAAGATGGGTCTGCACGGCTCGCCGACCTGCGTGATGCAGTATGACGGTGCCAAGGGCTGGCTTGTGGGCAAGGAACACGGCGGTATGGCCGCGATGTTCACCATGATGAACAACGCGCGTCTGGGCGTCGGCGGTCAGGGTGTCGGCGCGGCGGAAGGTGCCTATCAGCATGCTGTGCAATATGCGCTGGAGCGTAAGCAGGGCAAAACGCCGTCCGGAACCATTATCGACCACGCCGATGTGCGCCGGATGTTGATGGCGATGCGTGCCGATACCTTTGCCGCGCGCTCGATCATGCTGGCGAATGCCGCTGCAATCGACATGGCCAATGCCACTGGCGACGCGGAATGGAGCGCACGGGCCGCGTTGCTGACACCGATCTGCAAGGCGTTTGGCACGGAAACCGGAATGCGCGTCTCGGAAACCGGCGTTCAGGTGCATGGCGGCATGGGTTTCATTGAAGAAACCGGCGCTGCCCAGTTTTACCGCGATGTCCGTGTAACCGCGATCTATGAAGGCACCAACGGCATTCAGGCAATGGACCTTGTAGCACGCAAGATGATGGACGGTGGCGAAGCGGCCGGACGCCTTCTGGACGAGATTGAAGATCACGCTGAAAAAGCGCGCGCGACCATGCCTGAACTGGCCGGACCTGTCTGGGAAGCCACCGAAAGCCTGCGTGAAGCCACCGAATGGCTTGTGTCGCAGACCGACATGAATACGCGTTTTGCCGGTGCGGTGCCCTATCTGCACGCCTTCGCGCGTGTTCTGGGTGGTCACTATCACCTCAAGGCGGCTCTGGCGGAACCGGAGGGCCCCCGCTTTAAGCTGGCGCGCTATTACATCAATGCGCTGCTGCCAGAATTTGCCGGTCTTCTGGCACAGGCGCAGAACGGGGCGGACGATGTCTATGCCCTGAGCGCTGACGAGCTGGCAGCCTGATGGACGGCGATACCCCTCTGGCGATCCGCTATCCATGGCCCGAGCCTCCGGCCCAGGGCCAAGCGATTGAGGTCGCCGAGGGCGTGCTGTGGATACGCTTGCCTCTGCCCATGGCGCTGGATCACGTCAATGTCTATGCGCTGGATGACGGCGACGGGTGGACGTTGATCGACACGGGGTTTTCATCGAAGAAGACCCGTGCCATCTGGGAAGGTCTGATGGCCGGTCCCTTGGCGGGCAAGCCGGTCAAGCGTGTGGTGGTCACCCATCACCACCCGGACCACATCGGCAATGCGGGGTGGTTCCAGTCCGAATACGGCGTGGAACTGATCACGACCCGCACCGCCTGGCTGTTTGCGCGAATGCTGACGCTGGATGTGCAAGAAACCTGGCCTCAGGAAACGCTGGATTACTATCGCAGCGCAGGCATGGCGCCTGAAATTCTGGCCAAGCGCATGACCGAACGGCCCTTCAACTATTGCGACACGGTTTATCCGATGCCGCTGGGCTTTACCCGGATCAAGCAGGATGGCGTGATCCGCATGGGTGGTCGCGACTGGGTCGTTCATATGGGCAATGGCCACGCGCCCGAACATGCCACATTCTGGAGCCGCGACGACAATCTGGTAATTACCGGGGACCAGATCCTCAGTTCGATCAGCCCCAACCTTGGCGTCTTTGTCACCGAACCGATGGCCGACCCGGTCGCTGAATGGCTAGAGGCGTGCGAGCGTCTGCAAGGTCTGGCCCGGCCCGATCAACTGGCGCTGGGTGGGCACAAGCTGCCCTTCACCGGGTTGCCGTTGCGGATGAAGCAATTGATCGAAAATCACCACAGCGCGCTGGATCGCCTGCAAGACTATCTGGATACGCCCAAAACCGCCGCCGATTGTTTTGTCCCGCTGTTCAAACGCAAGATTGGCGAGGGCGAGTACGGGCTGGCCTTGGTCGAGTCGGTTGCACATCTCAACCATCTTTACCACATTGGTGCTGTCACCCGGACGCGCCGCGCGGACGGGGCGTGGGAGTTTCAGCGCAAAGGGTAAAGGCATGGACAAGATCGAAACCTCAGCCGAAGCAGCGGAATCCGCAGCCCTTCCCCGGTGTTACGAGGTGCATGCCAACCCCAACGCGAAATCCGGTGCAAAAGACCTGCCCGACCCGCTGAAGGCACCGGTTGAAACCAAAAGCCCGGCGCAATGGGCCTATGAACGTCTGATCCTGTACATCCAGAACTTTGAACAGACATTGGACAGCGACCACGAGATCGCGATGGGTTTCACCGGCGGTGACGCAGGCGTCATGCGGATCGAGGGGATGGGATTTTTCGACCCCGATGTCATAACCTTCTACGGCTCGGACGCGACGGGCGCGCGAACCCAGCTTGTGCAGCATGTGAGCCAATTGAACGTGATGCTGCGCGCCCTGCCAAAATCGGTCGAAGACAAACCCGCAAATCGCATCGGGTTCCGGCTGGCGGCTAATCTGGAAGAAAGCTGATCGCCTGACTTGCAATTCGCGACGGCGCGGCCTTGAATGAGGGGATCATTCAGGGGGACGTCAGGTGACAAGTTTCTCAGCCGTTACAAATGCCTACAAAGGCGCGTGGGCCCGCCGCCGCGTGTTTGTTCCGATCTATATCGTGGTGCGCCTGCTGTTGATCGCGCTGATCACGCCGGGGCTGGCGATTGCCGCGAACCTTGCAGTGTCACTCTCCAGCCAGACGGCGCTGACGGATCAGGACATCGCGGCTTTCGTGCTGTCTCCGGCCGGGTTCCTGGTCGCTGTCGCCGTTCTGAGCCTGTTCCTGCTGGCCGAAGTGTTCGTGTTTTCCGTCATGGCGGGATCGCTGCGCATGGGGGAGTCCGACCCGTGGCGCGCAGGAAGTGCCGCCATCGGTCTGATTTTGTCGCGCCTTCCCGCGCTGTTTGGTTTTGCGGTGCGGTTTGTTCTAAGGGTTTTGCTGTTGATTTTGCCCTTCGCGGCGGTGTCTGCCCTGATCGCTTGGTGGACGCTGACGGAATATGACATCAACTACTACCTGACCTTCAAACCGCCCTCCTTCTGGGTGGCCGTGGTTCTGATCGGGGCCGTTTTGTTGGTCATGGCCTGGGTTTTGATCCGCAGGTTATCGGGATGGGCTTTGTCGCTGCATTTGGTTCTGTTCGAGCAGGTGCGCCCGGCTGAGACCTTCGCCCTCAGCACCGAAAGGATGGAGGGGAAACGGGGTCAGCTAAAGATCGAACTTGCGGTGTGGCTGATAATGCGGTTGCTGATTGCGACACTGATTGCATGGGTTGCGGGGCTGCTGTTCGCTATCATGCCGCTTCAGGACAGCTCGAACCTGCGTGTGGCGCTGACCTACAGCTTGGTGATTGCCGGAGTGTGGTCGCTGGCAGGGCTGGTTTTGGCAGCGACCGCGCTGGGCGCTTTGGCCGTGGTTCTGGACAGGTTCTTTGAAATCAAAACGGAAGAGCAACCACATCCCGAGCCGGGCAGCCTGCGGGTGCCGCTATTCACCGCCGTCGGCGGTGCTGTCGTCGCGGTGCTGATCGGTCTGTGGTTTGGGCAGCATCTGTTGGAGCAGGTACAGGCCCCAGACCGGGCCGAGGTCATAGGCCATCGCGGGGCCGCGGCCTTGCGACCCGAAAACACGATGGCGGCGGTTCTGAAAGCGATCGAAGACGGCGCCGACTGGGTCGAGATCGACGTGCAGGAAACTGCGGATGATGTGGTAATCGTTGCCCATGATAGCGATTTCATGAAACTTGCGAGCGTCCCCACCAAGGTTTGGGACGTGACGATGGACGAAATTGCCGAGATCGACATCGGCAGTTGGTTTGATCCCGAATATGCCGATGAGCGCACCCCGACGCTGCGCGATGTATTGGCTGCGGCCAAGGGCAAGGCGAAGGTCATCATCGAGTTGAAATATTATGGCCACGACGTTGATCTGGAAAACCGCGTGGCGGCCTTGGTCGAGGAATTCGAGATGCAGGACGACATTGCCACGATGTCGCTGAAATATCCGGCCGTGCAAAAGATGAAGAAACTGCGCCCGGATTGGCGCGCCGGGGTTCTCGCGGCCACCGCAATTGGGGATCTGTCAGGGCTCGAAGGGGACTTTGTCGCGGTAAATGCTGCGATGGCAACACCGGGGCTGGTACGTTCGGTTCAGGCGGCAGGCAAGGACATCTATGTCTGGACGGTCAATGATCCACTACAGATGTCTGCGATGGCGTCGATGGGCGTGGACGGGCTGATCACGGACCGCCCCGCTATGGCAAACGAAGTTCTGCGCGTGCGCGCCGAAATGGGACCGGGTGAGCGGTTGGTGCTGTGGCTGGCCAACGCGTTTGGCCTGTCGGTGGACACAGAGGCGATGCGAGATGACAGCCCGTAACCTGATTGTTGCGCTAGGGCTGATCGCATCACCTGCGCAGTCGCAGGATGTCCTGCGCAGCATCGAAATGCCCGCGCATCGCGCCTTGGTCGCGCAACTGGATGAGGAGGCGCTGACGCCGTTTGAAACAGACGGCTGTTCGGGCGGTCTGTCGGCAAGCTGGCGTTTCGTTGCCGATACGTTTCCCAAGTTCCGCGCGCTCTACGAAGCCCACCCGCCATGGGAGGGGTGCTGTGTCACCCACGACCGCGCCTATCACAATGCCGGTGGCGCGCTTACGGCCGAGGACAGTTTCCAAGCACGCGTGTCCGCCGACGGTGCCCTGCGTGCCTGTGTCAAACGGCACGGAGAAGACCACGCCGAGGATTACGCGCTGCGCTATGATATGACGCCCGAACAGATTCGTCTGGCGCATTCCGTGACCGCCGAGGCAATGCACGCAGCGGTCCGATTTGGCGGAGGTCCCTGTTCCGGGCTTCCGTGGCGCTGGGGGTTTGGCTATCCGGGATGTTCGGTGTTTCCACCCCTGACCCCTGCGCGCGAATGACGTGGTGACAGGCCCGGGATTTTCGATTATCCAACATCTCAAACACGCGAATTGGGATTCTGACAATCATGGCTGAACACAAGCACGGCGAAATGGACATCACCGTCCAAACCAAAACCTTCAACGGGTTCATCAAGGCCACCACATGGTGTGTGGTTGCCATCGCCTTCCTCTGCCTTTTCCTGGCGGTCTTTGCCGCTTAAATCCGAAATACGGGGTTGGCCGTGATCAGGATTTTGATTGCCTGCCTGTTGGCAGCGACAGTTGCGGGCTGTGCCGGGTCTCAGCGCCCTCAGGCGGATCTGACAGAGATTTCGGCGCGGTCCTATCGTGATCCGGGGCCGTCGACCCTGACCCTTTATACAATGATCAGCACCCGGACGGGTTCGGGTGCCCATACGTCGCTGATGATCAGCGGCAGCGAAAGGGTGATCTTTGACCCCGCCGGTTCATTCCGGGCGGATGTGGTGCCGATCAAGGACGACGTCCTGTACGGCATTACCCCAAACGTGGAACGCGCCTATCGCAGTAGCCACGCGCGCGAAACACATTATGCGCGCATCCAAACCGTCGAAGTGACCCCCCAGCAGGCCGAGATTGCCCTGCAGCTTGCCAAGCAGTCGGGGCCGGTGGCGGGTGCGTTCTGCGCCAATTCGACCGCCCAGTTGTTGCAACAGGTGCCGGGGTTCGAGCAGATCGAAACCACGTTCTATCCCGTCAAGCTGTCGGACCAGTTTGCCCAGCTACCGGGCGTTCAAACCGCTGAATACCGGGAAAATGACGACGCCGATCTTCAAACCGGTCTCGCCTTCAACAATGCGCGTTTGAACCAGTTGGAGGCTGACTCAGCCCAATAGGTAGAGCAGCCCGTAAAGCGTTGCGGCCCCGCTGAAGATGGCCGCGATCACGTTCTTGGAGAATAGTCCGACAGTTATGGCCACAGTCGCCGCCGCCATGCGCGGTGCGTCGGGTTGACCGCCTGTCGCTGTGGGCCAGACGACCAACGGCGCGATCAGCGCAGGAATGATTGCCACAGCCGTATAGCGCAGATGGCGCAGCAACCATGGCGGCATCGGACGATCTCCGACCAGGCCGATAAAGACAAAGCGCAGGGCATAGCTGCCGACGGCCAGCCCGATGATGATGGTCCAGATCGTGACCGGATCAGGCTGTATCATGCGGCGGCCTTTCTGCGTTCGGCCATCAATTCGGCCTGCGCGCCCGCGATCATGCCAGCGCACCCGGCGATCAGCAGGCCCAGATTAAACGGAATCGCCACCGTCAGCAGGGACACGATGATCGCCACAAGTGCCGCCACCACATGGGGCAGGGTGCGCATCATCGGGCCGATCATCGCCAGAAATGTGATCGGCAGGGCGAAATCCAGCGCCCAGCTTTCCGGGATGCGCGTGCCAAGAACCGCGCCGAGATAGGTTGCCAGTATCCAAAGAGGTGTGATCGGCGTGACCGAGCCGACGAAATAGGCCATCCGTTGCGGGACGGTCATGTTCGGCTCTTTCTCGAACTGAACGATCGAACTGGCATAGGATTGGTCAACAGTCAGATAGGCCGCGCAAGCGCGCTGCCACATCGGGGCCGCACCCAGATACGGGGTCAGTGAGGCCGAGTACATCGCCATGCGCAGGTTCACCGCCAAGGCGGATACCAGAATGATCGCAGTGGGCGTCTGGTCCTTCAACAGTTGCAGGGCGGCAAACTGGGCGGCCCCGGCAAAAACGGTGGAGGTGAACGCCATCGTCTGGACGATGTTCAAGCCTGCTTCGGTCGCAAACACGCCGAACAGCGTGCCGAACGGGATCGCAACAAAGATAAACGGGGTCCCGTCGCGAAACCCTTTCCAGAAGTATGACTTGGATGTGGTGTCTGCCATGGCTAAATCCTATGGTGTTGATCGCAGCAGTAGCGGTCTTGGGAAAGGGTTGCAATTGGCCACGGAAGAGAACCTGTCAGACTACATCATCGCCCCCGACCCGAAAGCGGCCCGCCTGACCCGTGCCGTCGAAGGCGTGGATCAGAATGGCGAGGCCAGCCAGATTTCAGTTGTTGAAGAACGTCCGTTGACGATTTTCCTGAACTCACAGGAAATCGTGACCGCCATGACCATTGGCGATTACCCCGAATATCTGGCGCTGGGTTTTCTGCGCAATCAGGGCATGCTGCTGTCCGACGACCAGATTACCCGTGTCGATTATGATGACGATCTGGAAACCGTCGTTGTCCGCACGGCGCGCGAGACGTCTTATGAGGATAAGCTCAAGAAAAAGACCCGAACCAGTGGCTGCGCTGTTGGAACCGTCTTTGGAGATATGATGGAGGGTCTCGAAGACGTGCGCTTGCCGCAGGTCACCGTGCGCACATCGTGGCTTTATGATCTGGCCGCCAAGATCAATCGCACGCCCTCGCTCTATCTTGAGGCGGGCGCGATCCACGGCACGGTGTTGTGCCGGGAAAACCGGCCGCTGGTCTATATGGAGGACGTGGGTCGTCATAACGCGGTCGACAAGATCGCCGGTTGGATGCTGTCCGAGGGCGAAACGGCAGATGACAAGATTCTGTACACCACTGGCCGTCTGACCTCGGAAATGGTGATCAAGACGGCGATGATGGGTATTCCAGTTTTGGCATCCCGTTCGGGTTTCACGGCCTGGGGCGTAGAGATCGCGCGTGAGGTTGGGTTGACGCTGATTGGCCGGATGCGGGGGCAGAGGTTTGTGTGTCTGGCGGGTGAGGATCGGCTGGTGCGGGACGTGGACCCGGCAACCGTTCCGGTTGAAGAGAAAAAGCACAAACGGAAAAGCGCACTGGGCTAGATTAGACCCTTTGCAAAATAATTCTGCGAATTCCGACAGATATGCCCTAATATGGGGTAGGACAAACAGGAGCGCAGGTAAATTCCCGCCTGATGGCAACATGGAACTGATCAATCTTATCGCGCCGGTTTTCGCGGTCATCCTGACCGGATACGTATTTTCCTGGACCAACCTTTTGGGCCAGGACACGTCTGACGCGCTTGTGCAGTTTGCGGTTTATGTCCTGATCCCGGCCATTATGTTCTATCTGATCGGGCAGGAGGAGTTTCAGAACCTTCTGAATTACGGGTTCTACCTGTCTTATGGCGGGACGTTGCTGATTTTGTTCGTGCTGCTTTTTGCAGGCCTGAAAAGTTTCACGGGATTTGAGACCGGCTCGGCCACGGTCGCGGCCTTTGCCGGGGTTGCATCGAATACGGCCTTGGTCGCGTTGCCTGTTCTGCACGCGATTTTCGGAGCCAAGGGCGCGCTACCGGCTGTGCTGGCGAATTTGGTTGTCGCCTTATTGCTTTTGGTCATGACGACCGTTCTGGAGAGCACGGCTGGACACAAGGCCAGTTCCAAGACGCCACTCTACAAGATTCTCATGAATGTGCTGAAGAACCCAATCATCGCAGCGACTCTGCTGGGGGTCGCGTATTCCTTCACCGGGATCGGGTTTTCGGATTCGGTGTCCGATTACCTCGAACTTCTGAGCCAAGCCTTGGCCGCGGTTGCACTGTTTGCCATTGGCTTCACGACCAGCGTGCGGACGATTATTCAGACGGGGCCTTTGATCCTGTTTCTGACGCTGGTCAAGCTGATCGCTGCGCCCGGGCTGGTGCTGTTGGCGGCGCATCTGATTGGTCTGGATCCGCTTTGGACAATCGCCGCAACGGTTTCGGCGGCGGTTCCGACGGCCAAGAACATCTTTCTGCTGGCCAAACACTACGATCAGGAACCGCAACTGGCCGCGCATATCGTTTCTGCAACGTCGTTTTTGTCGGTGGGAACGCTGATCATGTGGCTATTTGTTCTGCACAACCTCTATCCAACCGCGTTCCAATTGAATTGAGTTCGTTCTACAAGGTTGCAAGCGACTGATCCCAATCAGGTACAGGAATGAACAAACCTCTCGGCGTTATCCTCGCAGGCGGTCTGGCCACCCGGATGGGGGGTGGGGACAAAGGCCTGCTGAAAATCGGCGACAAAAGACTTCTGGATCATGTAATTGACCGCCTGCGCCCGCAGGTGGCTGATCTGGCACTGAACGCCAATGACGATCCAGCCCGGTTTGACGGGTATGAGCTGCCCATTGTTCCCGACACGATCGAAGGCTTTGCAGGCCCACTTGCCGGTGTTCTGGCCGGGCTCGACTGGGCGGCTGACCGGGGTGCCGAGTGTATCGTCACGGCAGCCGCGGACACGCCGTTCTTTCCGCGCGATCTGGTCGCGCGCCTGACGGCGGCTGCGCAGGGGCAGGACAACCCGCTGGTTCTTGCAACCACGCCGCGCGTTAGCGATCAGGCCCTCAAGTCCGGCGGTGGTAGAAAGGTCAATCGACACCCGACATTCGGACTGTGGCCCGTGGCGCTGCGCCACGACTTGCGGGCGGCTCTGAACGGTGGCTTGCGCAAGGTTGTCCTGTGGACGGATCAGCACGCGGGGCGCGAGGCGTTGTTTCCAGTGGATCCGTTTGACCCTTTCTTCAACGTCAACACGCCCGACGATCTGGCACGGGCCGAAGAACTGCTGGAGCAGGCATGAGGATCTACGGCGTCACCGGCTGGAAGAACGCAGGTAAAACCGGGCTGATGGAACGTCTGGTCGCGGAAATCAGCGGGCGCGGATTTTCCGTGTCTACTGTCAAACACGCGCATCACAGCGTCGATGTCGATCAGAAGGGCACGGACAGTTATCGTCACCGCAAAGCCGGAGCCAGCGAGGTTCTGCTGGCCTCGGGCCAGCGGATCGCCATCATGCAGGAACTGCGCGGTGCGCCGGAGCCGTCCTTGCAAGCTCTTCTGACCCGCCTGAATCCGGTTGATCTGGTCCTGATCGAAGGCTTCAAACGCGAAACTCACCCCAAGGTCGAAGCGTTCAGGGCCGAAGCGGGGAACAGTTTGTTGGCGCATGACAATGACACGATCCGCGCCGTGGCCAGCGACACGCCGCTGGACCTGAAAGTGCCCGTTTTCGACCTGAACGACACAAAGGCCATCGCGGATTTTATACTGCAGGAAGTCGGGTTATGAGCAAACCGAACATCGCACCGCCACCACTGAGCAACGATTGTTTTGCACTGCCTGCAGGAGTGAACTGGACACCTGTGGACGATGCCTTGGCCCTGTTACGAGACAGGCTGACTGCGGTGACCGGGCCCGAGGTGGTGCCGATCTCGGACTCTGAGGGGCGCATTCTGGCCGAGGATATTCAGGCGCTGCGTTCAAACCCGCCGCAGCCGAATTCCGCCGTGGATGGGTATGGGTTTTCCGGTCCTGCCCCGGACGGGCCGCAGGTGATGCCGCTGCAAGATGGACGTGCCGCAGCAGGGATACCCTTTGACGGGCGGGTGGCCTCGGGCCATGCCCTGCGCGTTTTGACGGGCGCCGCCTTGCCTAAGGGCGTGGACACCGTCGTTCTTGAGGAAGATGTGACCGTTCAGGACGGCCATATCGCCTTTCACGGCCCGCTCAAGACAGGGGCAAACGCGCGCCGCGCCGGAGAGGACGTGACCGAGGGTGATACGGTTCTGAACGCCGGGCGACAGTTGACCCCGGCAGACCTCGCGCTTCTGTCGGCGACGGGGAGTGCCGAGGTGCCGGTCCGCCGCAGGCTGCGCGTTGCTGTTCTGTCGACAGGAGACGAATTGATTGAACCTGGAGGCGTTGCGGCGCCGGGTCAGATTTATGATGCCAACCGACCGATGCTGTTGTCGATGATTGGGAAAATGGGATTTGAAACGGTCGATCTGGGGCGTGTCCCGGATAACCGTGCAGCCCTGCGAGACCGGTTGGACCTTGCCGCCGCGCAATCGGATGTGATCCTGACAAGTGGCGGGGCATCGGCGGGGGACGAAGATCACGTATCTGCCTTGTTGAAACAGGCCGGTGCGATGCAGGAGTGGCGGATTGCCTTGAAGCCGGGCCGCCCTCTGGCGCTTGGGATGTGGAATGAAACCCCGGTTTTTGGCCTGCCGGGTAATCCCGTGGCGGCATTGGTTTGCACGCTGATTTTTGCGCGCCCAGCGCTTGGTCTTTTGGCGGGCGAGGGCTGGTCGACGCCGCAGGGCTTTGACCTGCCTGCCGCGTTTGAAAAGCGCAAGAAACCCGGACGGCGGGAATATCTGCGCGGTCGCGTCCGCGATGGCCGGGTCGAGGTCTTTGCTTCAGAAGGGTCCGGTCGGATCAGCGGGCTGAGTTGGGCGGAGGGTCTGGTCGAGATCGAGGATGGCGCCCGCCACATTCAGCCGGGCGACATCGTGCGATTTATTCCCTATGGCAGTTTTGGGCTTTAGTCGAACGTACCAGCCACGCGACCCAACAGCATGAAAGCTCGCGCGGTTCGCGTATCGCCAAGCGCGGTCAGGTCGGCATCGCTGGCATCCGGTTCAAACTCGACAATCATGTGATCGAACCGACGCAGGAAATGATGTGCCGCGTCCCGGAAAATCGGGTCCTGCTTCATGCGCGCCGCAGTCAGGGCAAGGGACGACCGATCGCGAATTCCACCCAATGCCGCGATTGCGCGACCGCGCCCCCCTTGGGCGAACTGCCGCCATATCTCTGGCCGCGCCATGTCAGGGCGCAGGTCATCCATGTAGATACCTTCCTGACTGAGCAGAGTCAGAACATCCTGAGACGCCTGCACCAACTGTGCCGCTTTCCGATCCTTCAGGGCCAGTCGCAGGGCGTCGAAGCCTTCGGTGTCTTCCTGTGTTTCGGGGAAATTCAGCGCGCGAATAAAGACATCGGTACTGAGCCGTGGCGCAATGTCTTCGGCCTGTGTGCCCAGTTCCAGCGAGGTCTGATCCCCGGTTTCGCTGTTGATCGCACTGCGCACGGGTTCGGTGCGTTGGGTCGAAAAAGTTGCCAGGGCGCTTTCGGTCTTTTTCGCGGTCTGAGCGATTTCATCCAGTTTCTTGGTAACGGCGGGTTCATACCCGCTGGCGGCACGCTGTTGCTGCACCACATAGGTCTGCCGGATCGCGTCAATGGCGGTTTGCAGCCGGGCGCTTTCCTCGCGCATGACCCGGCTGGCACGCATGGACGTGGCCGCAACCCAGATCATCGCGACAGGCATGAAGACAGCCAGCAAAGTGACGACAAAGCTGCCGCCTTCCACCTTGCCGGGCAGGACCAGAAACACGACCGATACGATCAGCCAGATCACACTGAGCGCGATCGCGGCAATCTCGATTTCGGTCACCGACGGCGTTGCGGGCTTGTCATAAATGCCCAGTGCGGTCGGCCGCTCGGCTTCCTGCTCTGGCGTGGGCTCGGACATGGTTACCGCTCCGGTCAGGCGTATTCGATATTCAGAATCTCGTAAGAGCGCACACCGCCGGGGGTGCGGACTTCGACGCTGTCACCCTCATCCTTGCCGATCAGGGCGCGGGCGATGGGGGATTTGATGTTGAGCAGGCCGTTTTCAATATTGGCCTCATACTCACCCACGATCTGCCAGGTCTTTTCCTCATCCGTGTCTTCATCGACCAGTGTGACTTTTGCACCGAACTTGATCGCGCCCGACAGTTTGGCCGGGTCGATCACATCGGCCAGCGACAGGATGCTCTCCAGCTCTTTGATGCGGCCTTCGATAAAACCCTGCTTTTCACGGGCCGAATGGTATTCGGCGTTTTCCTTCAGATCGCCCAGCTCGCGGGCCGTGGCGATGGCCTCGATGATCGCCGGACGCTCGACCGACTTGAGGTTTTTCAGTTCCGCCTCGAGCGCGGCATTGCCCGCGGGCGTCATCGGAATTTTTTCCATGTTCTTTTCGTCCACGCATAAAATTGTTTCGCCCCGCCGCATGAGACAAGCGTCGGGGCGAAGTGATGGGTCGTCGAATACCTGACCCAAATGGCGCGGGAAATGCAAGGGGGCGAAGCCGCCCAACCTGCGGATTACAGCCTAGTCGTAGCTAATGACTTCGAATTCGATGCCGTTTTCGTCGTCAAAGTAGAACCGTTTGCCGGGTTCGTAATCCGCATGCGACTTTGGCGTGAACCCGGCTTTGATGACCTTGGCTTCGGTGGCGTCGATATCTTCGACAAGAACACCGACATGGTTCAGTGCCCCTATTATGTGATGGCCGCTTTCATTCGCCGGTTTCGGCTCGTTAGGTGCGTATAGCGCCAGATAGGTATGCGCGCCGCCCACATGAACCGTATAGCCGCCTGCGATGGCCGGTCCTTCCCAGCGGGTTTTCCAGCCAAAGACGTTCTGCATCCATTTGGCCGAGGCCTGCGGGTCGCGGACCGTGAAGTTTGTGTGTTCAAGCGTCGCCATCATGGGATCTCCTTTTCATTTTGAGGCTTGTCCCGACTCACCGTAATTTCTAAACCTAACTTTAGGTCAAGATATTAATGAGGGCAAAATGGCGATTTCTGAGGGGCTTGCAATTGGAGCTTTGGCCCGGCGCACAGGATTGGCGGTGTCGGCCATTCGCTACTATGAGGCGCAGGGGCTGATCACACCGTGGCGCAATGCGGGCGGGCAAAGGCGCTATCAGCGTGCCGATATCCGGCGGTTAAGTTTTGTTATGATCGCACAACAGTTCGGCCTGACCCTGCCCGAAATTCGCGAGGTGTTGTCGGGTTTGCCGGGCAACCGAACCCCAACCCCCAAGGATTGGCAGAGGATCAGTGTCGGGTTGCGGACCCATCTGGATCAGCGAATCGAGACGCTGACACGACTGCGCGACAATCTGGACGGCTGTATCGGTTGCGGTTGCCTGAGCCTGCCGAAATGTGCGCTTTACAACCCAGACGATCGCGCCAAGTCCTATGGTAGCGGTCCCAGGTACCTGATGGGTGACGCTCCTGAGGAATAACTGCCGCATTGCAGCAATGTTACGCCGTGTTTTGATTGACCAAGGTCTTCGTGACCATGTAATCACCCGTGAAACAAAATTGCGCAGACCACGCAGTGAAAGCGCCAATTCGGAAAGTTAGCTAAGGAGCCCGCGATGGCCGAGATTGAACGCGAAGCGATGGAATACGATGTGGTGATCGTGGGTGCAGGTCCTGCGGGCCTGTCGGCGGCCATTCGTTTGAAACAGCTGGATGCGGACCTGAATGTTGTGGTTCTGGAAAAGGGCTCGGAAGTGGGCGCGCACATCCTGTCCGGCGCTGTTCTGGACCCGTGTGGTCTGGACGCGCTGATCCCGGACTGGAAGGAAAAGGGCGCGCCTCTGAACACCCCGGTCGAAGAGGACAATTTCTACATGCTGGGCGAGGCGGGACAGATCCGCATCCCCAACTGGCCGTTGCCGCCGCTGATGAACAACCACGGCAATTACATCGTCTCGATGGGCAATGTCTGCCGCTGGATGGCTGAACAAGCCGAAGAACTGGGCGTGGAAATCTTCCCCGGCATGGCCTGTTCCGAGCTGGTCTATGGCGAGAACGGCGAAGTCAAAGGCGTGGTCGCCGGTGTCTTCGGTCTGGAGGCCGATGGCTCTTACGGACCCAACACAGAGCCAGGGATGGAACTGCACGGCAAGTACGTCTTCCTGTCGGAAGGTGTCCGGGGCTCACTGTCCAAGGAAGTGATCGCCAAGTACGACCTGCAAGCCGGGAAAGAGCCGCAGAAATACGGTGTCGGCATGAAAGAAATCTGGGAGATCGACCCGGCCAAGCACAAGGAAGGCTCGGTCACGCACACGATGGGCTGGCCCTTGGGCAGCAACGCAGGTGGTGGGTCGTTCATCTATCACCTGGAAAACAATCAGGTCTATGTCGGCTTCGTGGTGCACCTGAACTACAAAAACCCGCACCTCTATCCCTACATGGAATTCCAGCGCTTCAAGCATCATCCGATGGTGGCCGAGCTGCTGAAAGGCGGCAAGCGCGTGGCCTATGGCGCGCGTGCGATCACCGAGGGCGGCTATCAGTCGATGCCGAAACTGGTCGCGCCGGGTGTGGCCCTGCTGGGCTGTTCGGCGGGCATGGTCAACGTGCCGCGCATCAAGGGCAACCACAACGCGATGCTGTCGGGCAAAGCCGCAGCCGAGGCCGCGTTCGACGCGATCAAGGCCGACCGTGCGGGTGATGAGCTGACGGCATACGAAACCGACGTGCGCGACGGTGCCATCGGCAGCGATCTGAAGAAGGTGCGCAACGTCAAACCGATGTGGTCGAAATGGGGCCTGACAGCGTCGCTTGCCTTTGGTGGTCTGGACATGTGGACCAACACGCTGGGCTTCTCGCTGTTCGGAACTCTGGGTCACGGCAAGAACGACGCCGAAGCGACCGAAGAGGCCAGCAAGCACACGCCGATCGACTATCCCAAGCCCGATGGTGTGCTGTCGTTCGACCGCTTGACCAACGTCTCGTTTGCGATGACCAACCACGAGGAAAGTCAGCCTTGCCACCTGCGGCTGTCCGACCCGTCGATCCCGGTCAATGTCAACCTGCCCAAATTCGACGAACCGGCGCAGCGCTACTGCCCGGCCGGGGTTTACGAAATGGTCGAGGATGAGAACGGACCGCGATTCGTCATCAACTTCCAGAACTGTGTTCACTGCAAGACCTGCGATATCAAGGATCCCAGCCAGAACATCACCTGGACCACGCCACAGGGCGGTGACGGACCGAACTATCCCAACATGTAAGCGAAAACACGGGCACTGGCAGGGTCGTGAAGGCTCTGCCATTGCCTCTTACCGGCCAAAGTCCTAGCTTGTTAGGCAGTAAACAATAGCAAGGCAGGATTTTGGTGGCTTCCCTCCTCCGTCGCGCAGCGCTGGTTGCGCTGCTTTCTTCGTCAGTCACGTTTCCGGCTTTTTCGGATACCGGGTCCGGGTCGTACCTGGCCGGGCGTCAGGCGATTTTCCAAAACGATTATACCGCAGCCGAGCGATACTATGCGCAGGCTCTGCGTGCTGATCCCGAAAATCACAAGCTGCTGGAAAGTGTCGTCGTTGCCAGGCTTTCGCTGGGTGAATTGCGACGCGCCCTGCCCGTGGCCCGCACAGTTGTGGAAATGGAGCTTCCCAGTCAGGCGGCTCGGATGGTTATCGCCGCCAACCTTGTTGCCGATGACAAGCTGGATGAACTGCTGGCGCTTGATCCTGAAACGCAGGGTGTCGGACCGTTGGTCGATGGTCTGATGCTTGGATGGGCCCACATCGGTCAGGGGTCCATGACAAAGGCGATGGAACAGTTCGATCAGGTGGCAACGCAGGAAGGGCTGCGGGAATTTGCGCTTTACCACAAGGCGCTGGCATTGGCCTCGGTCGGGGATTTCGAAGGCGCTGAGGCGATTTTTGCAGCCGATGATGGGGCAGTTGCCAAATTCACCCGCCGCGCGGCACTGGCGCGGGTTGAGGTGCTTTCACAGCTTGATCGCAATCAGGATGCGCTGGCTTTTCTGGATGACGTTTTCGCCGCGGGCAGCGATCCATCCATCGAAAACTACGAAGCGCGTCTGACAGCGGATGAAACCCTTCCGTTCACGCATGTGCGAACGGCGCAGGATGGCATGGCAGAAGTGTTCTTTTCCGTGGGGGCTGCGCTGAGCACCGAAGCGGCCGAGAATTACGTTCTGCTTTACGCGCAAATTGCAACATTCCTGCGGCCTGACCACGTGGATGCAATTTTGTTAAGCGCAGAACTGCTGGATGAGCTCGAGCAATATGATCTGGCGGTTGAAGCTTACCGCAAGGTGCCAGCCGAAAGCAGTGACTACCATGCCGCCGAGTTGGGCCGTGCCGAGGTTCTTGGACGCGCGGGCAAAACCGATGCGGCCGCCGAAGTCTTGCAGACCCTTGCCGCGCAAAGCCCGAACCTGCCCAGCGTGCATGTCGCACTGGCCGATCTTCAGCGACGGCAGGAAAACTACGCCTCTGCCGTGGAAACCTATGACAAGGCCATCGAACTGATTGGAGGCGGTGTCGGGGGAAACTGGTTTCTCTACTACGCCCGAGGCATCTCGCACGAACGGCTCAAGAACTGGGATCAGGCCGAGGCCGATTTCCGCCAAGCGCTGGAATTGAACCCGGATCAGCCGCAGGTACTGAACTATCTGGGGTATTCGCTGGTTGAACGGCGCGAAAAGCTGGACGAAGCCTTGAACATGATCGAGCGCGCTGTCGCTGCGCGGCCTGACAGCGGCTACATCGTGGATAGCCTAGGTTGGGTTCTGTTCCGTCTGGGGCGCTACGACGAAGCGGTTGAGCATATGGAGCGCGCCGTTGAGTTGATGCCGGTGGATCCCGTGGTGAACGACCATCTGGGGGATGTCTACTGGGCGGTCGGGCGCGCGCGCGAGGCCGAGTTCCAATGGAAACGCGCCCTGTCCTTCATCGACCCCGATGACACCGATGGCGAAGCCGACCCGGAAAGAATTCGTCGCAAGATTGAGGTCGGGCTGGATGCAGTTCTGGCCGAAGAGGGGGCTGACCCTTTGAAGGTCGCAAATGAAGGCTGAGGGTTTCGCGCCCGCCAAGATCAACCTGACCCTGCATGTGACCGGCCGACGAGCCGATGGGTACCACCTGCTGGATTCACTGGTGGTTTTTGCGGATGTGGGCGACACGCTGCGCTTCACTCCGGGTGATCACCTGTCGATCACGGTTTCGGGTGAGCACGCGGCAGGGGTTCCTGCGGATGATCGTAATCTGGTCTGGAAAGCAGCCGAGGCTGCAGGTTGGGCAGGGCATATCGACCTGAACAAAGCGCTGCCGCACGGTGGCGGGATCGGTGGCGGATCATCGGATGCGGCGGCAACTTTGCGCATGGTTGCAGATCAGGGGGGCACCATTCCCGATGAGATTGCCTTGTCACTTGGGGCGGACATCCCCGTCTGCATGGCTGCGCAGGCAAGCCGAATGCGGAGTATTGGCGACGGGCTGACACCGGTTGTTTTGCCGCCCTTGCCAGCCCTTCTGGTCAATCCGGGCGTTGAGGTTCCGACGGGGGCTGTATTCTCGGCGCTGGACAGTCGCGAAAATGGCCCCATGCCGGACGATATTCCGACTTTTACTGCTCCTGACGACTGCGCCGCATGGTTGCGGGGTCAACGAAACGATCTTGAGGGTCCGACCAAGGGTCTTGCGCCCGACGTTGGTCGGGTGCTGGACGAACTTGGCGCCACCAAGGACGCTCTGCTTGTTCGGATGTCAGGGTCGGGATCGACGTGTTTTGCGCTCTACCCCAGCATGAAGGCCGCCCATTTCGCAGCCTACGAAATTGGCGCAGCCCATCCCGACTGGTGGTGTCGCGCGGTTCAGCTCAATTGAGGCGAGACACCACGTAATCTGCCAGATCGCGCAGCAACGTGCGAACTTCATGGTCGGGAAGCATGTCGAGCGACGCTTTGGCCTTGTTCGCCCATCCCAGCGCGTCCGACCGCGTGGCGTCCAGCGTGCCGTATTTCGCCATCAAACCCAGTGCGTGGTCCAGATCGCCTTCTTCCTGACGGCCACGGCCAATCGTGCGCTCCCAGAACGCGTGTTCTTCCGGGGTTGCTTGCGTGACGGCCTTGATAACCGGCAGGGTCAGCTTCCGTTCGCGGAAATCGTCACCGACATTCTTGCCCGTCGCAGCGCTGTCGCCCTGATAATCCAACAGGTCATCCGCGATCTGAAAGGCGATACCCAGCGCGTCGCCGTAGTCATAAAGGGCTTGAACCTGCTCTTCGGTCGCGCCGGCGATGACGCCGCCGACTTCGGTCGCGGCCGAAAACAATGCCGCCGTCTTGCCCCGCACAACCTGCAGATAGATCGCTTCGTTGGTGCCCAGATCGGTGGCCGCTGTCATTTGCAGGACTTCACCTTCGGCTATCGTGGCCGATGCGTTTGCCAGGATATCAAGCACGCGCAGCGATCCTGTCTCGACCATCAACTGGAAGCTGCGAGAGAACAGGTAATCGCCCACCAAAACGCTGGATTTGTTGTCCCACAAAAGGTTTGCCGTGGGACGCCCGCGTCGCTGGCCGCTTTCGTCTACGACATCGTCGTGCAGCAAGGTGGCGGTATGGATGAATTCGACAGTCGCGGCCAGACGCACATGGTGGCTGCCCTGATAGCCAAACAGTTGCGCTGCGGCCAAGGTCAGCATCGGGCGCAAGCGCTTGCCGCCCGCCTCGACGAGATGCGCCGTTACTTCCGGGATGCGCGGGGCGTGCTCGGACGCCATGCGGGTTCGGATCAGCTCATTCACTGAGTCCATTTCACCCGCGAGAATTTCCGCCAGCCGCTCATGCGGTTTTGAGACCGTGCCGATCGTCATCACACTCCTGATACAAGGCTCGACTTCTGCCGTACCTTGCCCTTACATCCATCCCCATGAAAGAACTTTTGCGCAGCACCGATCCAACGATCCTGGCGTTTGCATCCGCCCTTCTTGAAGGCGAGGATATAGACTGCTTTCAGATGGACGTAAATATGAGCATCCTCGAAGGCGGCATAGGAATTTTCCCCCGTCGCCTGATGGTCCGGGCCGATGACCTGACCCTGGCCGAGCGCGTGATGCGTGACAACGAAATCCCGCTGGGCCGATGACCCGGTTTGACGATGATGACCTGACCCTGAATGACTTTTTGGGTGGTCGTATGCGCCTGTGGCAACCCCGCAGTGGCTATCGCGCCGGGGTGGACCCGATCCTGCTGGCCGCCTCTGTCCCGGCAAAACGGGGCCAAAGCGTGCTGGAATTGGGCTGTGGGGCTGGGGCAGCCGTGCTGTCACTGATGACGCGCGTGCCAGGATTGCAGGCCGTTGGGGTTGAACTGCAAGCACCATATGCTGATCTGGCACGTCGGAACGCTGCTGAAAACGCTGCGGGGCTGGAGGTCATTCAGGCGGACTTGACCGCGTTGCCGCCGGGCTTGAAACAGCGTCAGTTTGATTACGTGATCGCCAATCCGCCCTATTACCGGTCAGGGGCGCATAGCCCGTCTATGGATCAGGGACGAAGCGTCGCACTTGGTGAGGATACGCCGCTGGACCACTGGTTTGACGTTGCGGCCAAACGCCTTGCACCGAAGGGTTACCTGCACATGATCCAAAAAGCGGATCGGTTGCCGGACATGCTGATCTCTTGTTCAGGGCGGCTGGGATCAATCGAAGTAGTGCCGCTGGCAGCCCGATCCGGGCGCAAGGCCGAGCTGATGATTCTGCGGGCCAGAAAAGAGGGGCGCGCGGCGTTTCAACTGCACGCACCCCTGATTTTGCACGCAGGAGAGCGCCACGAAAAAGACGGGGAAAGCTATACCCCGCACGTATCCGCCGTGCTGCGCGACGGGGCTGCGCTGGCGTGTTTCCCGGAGTGATAGGCATTAACCAGCCGAATTTGTCGGATTTATTACAGATTCTGTGCGTCTGCAGCGTGACAGGCTGGAAACGATGTGGTCAACTTCTTACGTAAACCTGAGACACCAACAAAGGAGTATCGCCATGAGCGTGAGCGCACATCTGACGGAACTGAAGAAAAAGCACGAAACTCTCGGTCTCGAAGTAGAACAAGCCCAACGCTCGCCAGGCATCGATGATCTCCATATCGCTCAACTCAAGAAACAGAAGCTGAAACTGAAAGAAGAGATCGAGCGCCTGTCCAGTTAACCGCTCATACTGGCGCGGGCCGCGATTGTCGCGCCGCCCGTAATTAAAACGGCCGCGATCGCCAGTCCCCACGAGGGGGCCGCGATCCCGGCCACAACCAAAACAAGCGTAGACAACAAGGGTGCCGCGTAGGATGCCGTGCCCAAAATTTGGATGTCGCCTTGTTTGACCCCGATATCCCAGACATAAAACGCCAGTCCCACCGGCCCCAGACCCAAGGCCAGAACGGATACCCAGCTTGTTGCGGTGTCCGGCCACACTGTGTCTTCAACGGCTATGTGCAACGCAGCGGATGCTATGGCCGTGGCGACGCAGAACACGGCAACCGAACTTGTCGGCGTGTCGCCCAAGCGCCGGGACAGCACCGAATAGCCGGACCATGTCAGCGCACACAGCAGGGCCAGCCCATATCCCGGCAAGTGATCCGATTGGAATCCGGTACTTCCGCCTCCAGCTATGATCACAGCAGCCCCGGCGAACCCCAGACAGGCGCCGAACAGATGCCCCAGACGCAGGTTCTCGCCCGGCAGCAGCCCGGAAAAGAGGACAATCAGCAAAGGCCAGAGATAGGCGATCAAGCCAGCCTCGGCCGCTGGAGCCATGCGCAACGCCGTGAAATACAACGCGTGGTAGCCAAACAGCCCGACCGTACCGAACAGGTAGGTTGTCCAGCGCACTGTTCGAAGCTGCGCCAAGCCACCATTTGCCCAGGTCCAGATCAGCCCAAGCGTGCCACCGATTGAAAAGCAAATGGCGTTCAAGAGAAGTGGCGGGGTGGGTGCGGATCCTACTGTGAACAAGGCCAGCAAAGACCATAGCAGGACCGCGATAAATCCGATCCCCGTTGCTCGGGTTCTTGTCATGGGGCGGGGACCTCTTCCGCCGGGATGATTTCGAATTCATCCGAGATATGCGCGGTTTTTTCAATCTCGTCCATGAACCAATCGCGGAAGGCAGCGATCTGGGGTCGGTTCTCGGCACCCGGCAGGCATAGGAACCGAAACCGCCCCCGTGTTTCGATGGCGGTTTTGAACGGCGCGACCAAGCGCCCCTCGGTCAGGTCCTTGAGTATCATCGCGCGGCGTCCAAGCACAACGCCAACCCCGGCAACTGCTGCGTCGATCGCATGGTCCGCATTCGAAAAATGCGCGCCGTGGGTGGGCGCGAAATTCACGCCGACCGCCCGAAACCATGCAGGCCAGTCGCTGGGCGGTTGGAGAAACGCAATCGAGTCGTCGAAGATCAGCGGCGCGTCCCTTAGGCTGTTGGGGGTTGAATACCGTTCGGCCAATTCAGGGGTCATGACCGGTGTCAGCCACTCTTTGCGCACGGGCAGGGAATACAGACCCTCGTCATCGCCATAACCAAACCGGATCGCCACATCTACATCGTCGCGTTCCAGATCCATATTGCGCAAGGTGGCCGAGAACTTGAGGTCAATCTCGGGATGCGCCCGCGCGAATTCATAAAGGCGGGGGGCAAGCCACTTGGCGGTCAAGGCCGGGCCCGCAGTCACGGTCAGGCTGGTATCGTTTCCCTGCCGTCGGGCCGCCTGCCAAGCAGCCTGTAATGCAGCAAACCCTTCGGCTGCGCCGGGTGCCAGTGCGCGCCCGGCCTCGGTCAGTTCGACGGCGCGGTTCAGGCGGTGAAACAGCGGTCGGCCCAGATGTTCCTCAAGCGATTTGATCTGAAAGGACAGGGCCGCAGGTGTTACGTGCAGTTCTTCAGCCGCCTTCGCAAACGACATGTGGCGCGCGGCGGCGTCAAAGGCACGCAATGCGGTCAGCGGGGGAAGGTAGTCGCTCATAGCATAAGAAATTCTTAACTGAAACCTGCAGAAAGCTCGTTTGTCGCCATCATTGATAAGGCGCATATTGAGTGCAAGTCAAACAAAGCTGAACTGAAAGGATGACTGCCATGATCGAGATGACGACAAACCCCGCAGCCGCCCGCGCCTTTCAGCGGGCCCATGCTGAACGCGGCCAGATGCTTAAACAGGCCCTGAACTGGCTTTTTGGTTCCCGCTGAACGCAGCGCGCGCGTCCTTACGGGATAAAAGAAGGGCCGGTCTGAAAAGACCGGCCCGTTTTCGTTTTCTGTGTCCGGCTTAGACGAAAAACTGTCCACCATTGGCCGAAATGGTCGAGCCGTTGATGAATTGAGACTCGTCCGACGCCAGGAACGCAACGCAACGCGCGATTTCCTCGGGCTCACCCAGGCGACCAGCCGGGATTTGCGCAACGATGGAATCACGCACCTTTTCTGGCACAGCCATAACCATCTCGGTCGCGATATAACCGGGGCAGATCGCGTTTGCGGTGATGCCTGCGCGGGCACCTTCCTGCGCCAGCGATTTCACAATGCCCAGATCGCCCGCCTTGGTCGCGGCATAGTTCACCTGTGCGAACTGGCCTTTCTGACCGTTGATCGAACTGATGACGATCACGCGGCCGAACTTACGCTCACGCATGCCGGGCCAGACAGGATGCACGGTGTTAAACACGCCGGTCAGGTTGGTGTCGATCACCTGATGCCACTGTTCCGGGGTCATCTTGTGGAACGGCGCGTCCTTGGTGATGCCCGCGTTGGCGACCACGATGTCGATGGGGCCAACCTCTGCCTCGACCTTTTCGATTCCGGCCTTGGACTCGTCATAGTCGGCAACATTCCACTTGTACGTGGCGATACCGGTTTCTTCGGTGAACTTTGCGGCGGCTTCATCATTGCCGGCATAGGTGGCCGCAACATTGTATCCTTCGGCCTTGAGCGCCTTGGAAATTGCTGCGCCGATGCCGCGGGAACCGCCGGTGACGAGTGCTGTACGTGCCATTTAGGACTCCTCCAATTCATATCGTCTTGGTAATGCTGTTACTTTGAGAGGTGATCTTGCGCAATATTATTTCGCCCTGAATTTCGAAATTCCGTACGGTAATATCGTCGCATCTGTGGGGTAGACCCCAGTGTCACAAAAAAGGGCGCCCATTGGACGCCCTCTGATATTCGGATTTCACGCCACTTAGTCGCGCTCCACGCAGAGGGCGACGCCCATGCCGCCACCGATGCAGAGAGTGGCAAGACCCTTTTTCGCGTCGCGGCGTTTCATTTCGAACAGAAGCGTGTTCAGAACCCGGCAGCCCGACGCGCCGATCGGGTGGCCGATGGAAATGGCCCCGCCGTTCACGTTTACGATCGACGGATCCCAGCCCATATCCTTGTTCACGGCGCAGGCTTGTGCGGCGAAGGCTTCGTTGGCCTCAACCAGATCCAGATCGTTGACCGACCAGCCCGCCTTTTCCAGCGCCTTGCGCGAGGCATAGATCGGGCCCACGCCCATGATCGACGGGTCCAGACCAACGGTTGCGTATGACGCGATGCGGGCCAGAGGCTCAATCCCGCGCTTTTCGGCGTTTTCGGCCGACATCAGCAGGGTCGCCGCAGCGCCATCGTTCAGACCGGAGGCGTTCGCAGCCGTGACCGAGCCATCCTTGGCGAAGGCGGGGCGCAGTTTGGCCATCGCCTCCATCGTTGCGCCGTGGCGGATGTATTCGTCGCTATCCATCACGATGTCGCCCTTGCGGGTCTTGATGGGGAAGGGGGTGATCTCATCGGCGAACTTGCCGGCCTTTTGCGCGGCCTCGGCCTTGTTCTGGCTGGCAACTGCAAATTCGTCCTGCATGTCGCGGCTGATCTGCCATTGCTCGGCCACGTTTTCCGCAGTCTGACCCATGTGATAGCCGTTGAACGCATCCCACAGACCGTCGCGGATCATCGTGTCGATATATTTCATGTCGCCCATCTTGTGACCTGCGCGCAGGGCGGCGGCGTGGGGGGACATTGTCATGTTTTCCTGACCACCGGCGGCAACGATATCGGCGTCACCCAGCTGGATGTGCTGCGCACCCAGCGCAACCGCCCGCAGGCCCGAGCCGCAGACCTGGTTGATGCCCCAGGCGGCGCTTTCCTTGGGCAGACCGGCATTGATATGCGCCTGACGCGCGGGGTTCTGACCCTGAGCGGCGGTCAGTACCTGACCCATGATGGTTTCGCTGACTTCGCCTTTTTCGATTCCGGCACGCTCAACCACGGCCTCAAGAACTGCCGTGCCGAGGTCATGTGCAGGGGTGTTGGCGAATGATCCGCCAAAGCTGCCGACGCCTGTGCGTGCTGCGGATGCGATTACTACGTTGGTCATTTAGACAATCCTTTACCGTCAAGGTCCTGTGGGAAACGTGACGGCGCAGGTCGCAGGGGTGCCCCCTGTCAATAAGAGCGCCTCATGATCCCCCGCTCCAACTGCACTTGGAATAGCGCAATGCTGCAGTTGCAGCAATGGGCAGCTTGTCTCAGGCGGGGATTGGACGGGTTGTCCCTGGTTAACTTGCTGTTTTAGAGGTTTTTTCCGCCTTCCATGGTGCCTTGACCGAAGGCGCGCCGAACAAAAAACCCTGAAGGCAGTCAACACCGCTGTCGATCAGGAATTCCGCGTCTTCCCGGGTTTCAACCGATTCGGCGGTGACCAGAATTTCAAACTCGCGCGCGACGGCGATCAGCGCGCGCACAAGCGCCTGATTGTCGGGGTTGTTGCTGATGCCCCGGACAAACTGGCCATCTATTTTGGCCGCGTCGAACAGGAACTCGCGGAAGTGACGAAAGCTGAAATTACTGGCACCGAAATCATCCAGTGCAAACGCAACCCCGCGCGGCTGCATGCGGTCCATGAAATCGACCACAAGGTCGGGCAGGGTCATGGCCGAGCTTTCCGAAATCTCCAGAATCAAACGCTCTCCGATGCTCGCGTCTTTCTTGAGAAACCTCTCCATCACGCGGGACCATCGCGCATATCCGATCGAGCGTGCAGACATGTTCACCGACATTCGAATGTCAGGGTTCCGGGCCAGCGTGCGCAACCCCATCTCAAGCGCGACGCAGTCCACCTCACGGCCGATTGGGGTGTTGTCCAGTTGCGGCATGAATTCACGCGCCGGAATGACCCGGCCTGTTTCGTCCAGAACCCTGATGAACGCCTCATAAAATGCGACGCCGTGCGGGGGGCTGGCCTGCATGACGGGTTGGAAGGCCAGTTTGCATTGTTTGTGCTTTACGGCCTCGGACGCCATTTGCACCGCCGTCGCATCGCGCGAGGTCACAGCCGCATTCAAGGGGTTTTCCGACCCCTCGGGCATGTCTGCCAGTGTTTTGTCCTGCATGAGTCCGCCAATCCCTGCCGCCATCGGTCAGGTTTCGATTTCAAGGCAAACTCGTGAATTTGCGGTTAATAGAGGATGGGAAGGATCAGTGCGACAGTCTTAGCGCGCCGTTTCCCAAGCCCGCCCAATGGATGCAGCGGCCCCTATCACGGCTCCGGCAAAGCCAAGAGCCATCATGGAAAACCCAAGTGCAATGAGCGAGGGCGCAGTTCCAGTCAGAGCGGTGATCATTGCAAGCAGCAAACCTGCCAGACCCAAAATGGTCGATACGGTCATAAATCGGGTCATGATCTGCCTCCTGCTGTGTGTGCCGCGCATCCCGTTGATATGGATTGCGCGCATCACATTTCAAGATCAGACATAAACCGGATGGCCGTGTCAGGCGCGCTTTGCCTGTGAATTGGGCAATTCTGATTCGAATTGTTCAAATCCGGGCGAACCGCGATCTTCAGGATGGCGGGCAATGTGCTTGGCTTTGATCTGTTCCGAGCTGTCCCGGCTTCCATCATGGCTGTAGCCCGGAGGCGCGAAGCAATAGGCCAGCCGTTGCCGGACTGTCAGGCCCGGTTGGGTGGCGTCCCGCCAGATACCGACCCATTCGTGGAAGGCGACCCGCAGCGGGTTGAAGGTGCCGATGTTGTTTACCAAGCCATAGTCGACTTTGTCGTCTTCCTGCTCGGGGACGAAGGTTCCGAACAATTTGTCCCAGACGATGAACGTGCCTGCATAATTGCAGTCGAGATAGCGCGCGTTGCGGCCATGATGGGCGCGGTGATGGCTGGGGGTGTTCATCACGGCCTCGAACCAGCGGGGCATTTTCTTGATGGCTTCGGTGTGAATCCAGAACTGGTAGACAAGGTTTACACCGCCGCAGAACAATACCATTGCAGGGTGGAACCCCAGCAGGATCAAAGGTGAGCGGACGACCATCATGAAGGTAAATGAATAGGTCCAGGTCTGTCGCAACGCGGTGGTCAGGTTGTAATGCTGCGAGCTGTGGTGGTTCACATGGCTGGCCCAGACCCAACGGATGCGATGTCCGAAACGGTGCACCCAGTAGTATCGGAAATCATCCAGCACAAAGCACAGGAAAACCACAGGGATCGACGTGCCCAGATTGAGCGGAGTGATTTGCCACAGCCACATGAACCCGGCCCAGATCAGGAACCCCACCATGAGATCCGAGGCGATATTGCCCGCCCCCATGATCAGCGAAGTGACGGAATCCCGGGTCTCGTATCGGCCGCCTTTTCCTTTCACGGCGATCCAAATGAACTCGACCAGAATGGCGGCAATGAAAAAGGGAATGGCCCATTGCACGGCGTCTGGAAATGTAACTTGATCGGTCATGCAGGCTCCAACAGGTGCTGCCAGTGCTGGCGTTCGAATTCGTCAAGGCGGACAAGGACTTTGGGCGTTCCGAATTCGTGAAAATAGACTTCAAACCCGTCCGGATGGTCCAGCCAGTCAAAGTCGAGAAGATGACGGGCCACAGTGTCCGCGCCAAAGGACCACACCAGCCCGTTCCCAGAGCGGGTGCGGATCAGCGCGCTGTGGCCGTCATGGGCCACCGTCACATCTATGATGTCATCGTCCGGCACATGGCGCAGCCATTCCGACCGCGCGCTTTCCGGCGTCAGTACGCGCACGCGGGACTTGCCCGCGAGATGCATCATTAGTGTGATCCCGGCGATTCCTCCAACCACCAGAACCAGCAGTAATTCAAGCGGCATAGCCGTCCTCCCGACGCGCAGAGTGCAAATCCCGGCGGAATCTGTCAAAGGTGGCGTGGCGTCAGCTTGCCGGGACGTCGGTCAAGACTTCATGTTGAACCACCCGTCTGACGAACGGAACCAGCCCATCGGGGCCGGATGCGCGATCTTTGAGGTGGATACAAATGTCCGGCCTGCGTGACGCAATAATTCCGACCATTTCGCCGCGTATTCTGTCGTCCAGCCCTGCCCCGATTATGGCGCAGGCTATCTGTGGTTCGGCGTCCAGTTGCCGCCTGACTTCATCCTGATCATGCGCGCCGAGCCATTGAATGGGCATATGATCCAATTGCCGTGCGACATCACCAATCACATTTGGCAAACGGCCGATCAGTAAGACTACCGGTTTCATCGCCGTCTCCCTTTCTGCAGGTTACAAACGAAAACCGGCCCGTTGGGGCCGGTCTTAGTGTAGCACAGAATGGACTGTGATGCGTTGGGCCTAGCTTTCCGCGCCAACAAGCGCGCCAATAATGGCTTTGGCGCTGTCCGAATTCCACTCGGCGTCTCCGATCAGCCGGGCGATCTCGTCGCCGTTGGGGTCGAGAATCACGGTAATCGGCAAGGCAATCACGCCGAACTCACGCGCGACGGCCGACCCCGCATCCTGATGGCGCGGCAGGTTTTCGATGCCGTTTTCCTCGAAGAACTTCTTGATCCCTGCGGCGGAGTTGCGGCCTGTGGCGAGCGTGACCACCTCGAACTTGTCGCCACCGAACTCTTCCTGCAGCTCGGCGATCTGGGGCATTTCCTTCCGGCAAGGCGCGCACCATGTGGCCCAGAAATTCACCAGAACATACTTGCCTTTGTAATCCGCCAGCGTTGCGGGGCCGCCATCATCTTCAAGCTGGAATTCGACCGGGGCTTTGGGTTTGGGTTCTTTGTGCAGGATCAGCCGATTCAGCGTGCCGTCGCGGAGCGGCTTCAGAGTTTCAACATCCGCGGCCAAAGCCGCATTTGCACCCAGCGCAAGGGCCATATAAAGGGGGATCAGACGAAATAGGCGCATATCAACTCCGGGTTTTCTTACATGACCGATCAATCCTCGAACCAGATGTGGGGCGGCCGCTTTGCCGCCGGTCCAGACGCGATCATGGAGGCAATCAATGCCTCGATCGGGTTCGATCAGCGGATGGCAGCCCAAGACATTGCAGGCTCGCGCGCCCATGCCGCCATGTTAGCGGCCACAGGCGTCATAAGTGATAATGACGCTGAGGCTATTCGGGAAGGGCTGCTCACCGTTTTGTCAGAAATCCAGTCCGGTTCGTTTCAGTTTTCGACGGCACTGGAAGATATTCATATGAATGTCGAGGCGCGCCTGAAAGAGGTGATCGGAGAACCCGCAGGCCGTTTGCACACAGGCCGTTCGCGCAATGACCAAGTGGCGACCGACTTCAAATTGTGGGTGCGTGATCAGTTCGACGCGGCGGAAACCGGCCTTCTGGCCCTGATCCGCGCTTTGTTGGCGCAGGCCGAGGCCGGGGCCGATTGGGTCATGCCCGGTTTCACCCATCTGCAAACGGCGCAGCCGGTCACTTGGGGCCACCACATGATGGCCTATGTCGAGATGTTTGGCCGCGATCTGTCCCGCGTCCGTGATGCGCGCGCCCGGATGAACGAATCCCCCTTGGGGGCTGCAGCGCTGGCGGGGACGTCCTTCCCGATTGATCGGGACATGACCGCTGAGGCGCTGGGCTTTGACCGTCCCGCTGCCAACTCTCTGGATGCGGTCAGTGACCGCGATTTCGCGCTGGAATTTCTGTCCACCGCCTCGATCTGCGCTGTGCACCTCTCGCGCTTTGCCGAAGAACTGGTGATCTGGTCCTCGGCCCAGTTCCGGTTTGTGACGCTGTCGGATCGGTTCTCGACCGGCTCGTCTATCATGCCGCAGAAGAAAAACCCCGACGCGGCCGAGCTGATCCGCGCCAAAGTTGGCCGTATCTACGGCGCAAATACCGCGCTGATGATGGTGATGAAGGGTCTGCCGCTGGCCTATTCCAAAGACATGCAGGAAGACAAGGAACAGGTCTTTGACGCCGCCGATAACTGGATGCTGGCTCTGGCCGCGATGGAAGGCATGGTCAAGGACATGACCGCCAACCGCGACAGTCTGGCGGCGGCGGCGGGGTCAGGTTTCTCGACGGCGACCGATCTGGCCGATTGGCTGGTGCGGGTGCTGGGGCTGCCGTTCCGCGATGCACATCATGTCACCGGATCGTTGGTTGCGAAGGCGGAAAGCAAGGGCTGCGACCTGCCCGATCTGACGCTGGAAGACATGCAATCGGTCCATGGCGATATCACCGACGATGTCTATTCTGTCCTTACCGTCGAAAATTCGGTAAACTCGCGCCAGTCCTACGGCGGCACGGCACCGGATCAGGTGCGTGCCCAGATCAAGCGGTGGAAGGCGCTGGTGTAATGCAGTTCATGCGAGTTTTGCTTTTGGTCTCGCTCGGAGCGGTACTGGCCGGGTGCGGCGCGGATGGCGAACCGATTCAGCCGACGATGAATGCCAGCATCGGCGTCGGCAGCAGCGGCACGCATGTGGGTGGCGGAATTGGCCTGCAACGCGGCGGGTTGGGGATTTATCTGGGCCGCTGATGTCCTGAGATTGCAATTCTCTGTCGTCGCGCCCATTTGCACCCGGTAGCCCGCGCAAAGGCGCCTCAACACCGAAGAGATACAAATGAGAACTTTTGGCCTGATCCTGTCGCTTGCAGTACTTGCGGCATGTGATCCTTCGTACAGCCCTCGTCCAGAGCCCGAGACCAATTCGGGCGGGTCAGGGATCAAGATTTCCGGCTATGGGCGGGTCGGCGTTTCAACATCCAACTAACGCAACGCAAAGGCGCGCGCAGAATCCATTGATCCGCGCGCCCTTTTTGGTCTAAGCGCGCTGTCATGGATCACTTTCTCTACCGCGACGGCGCGCTTTACGCCGAGGATGTCCCCATTTCCGAAATCGCAGCCGCGGTCGGAACCCCGTTCTATGTCTATTCTACAGCCACCCTGCTGCGGCATTTCAAGCTGTTCGATGACGCGCTGGATGGGATGGAGCACCTTGTTTGCTATGCGATGAAAGCGGCCAGCAATCAGGCGATCCTGAAGACGCTGGCGCAGGCGGGTGCGGGCATGGACGTGGTCTCGGGCGGGGAATATTTGCGGGCCAAGGCCGCAGGCGTTCCAGGCGACAAGATCGTATTCTCGGGCGTTGGCAAGACAGCGGATGAGATTCGCACCGCGCTGACCGGAGGCATTCGCCAATTCAACGTGGAATCCGAGCCCGAGATGGAGGTGATCAACGCCATCGCGCTGGAACTGGGCGTGGTTGCACCGATCACCGTGCGGGTGAACCCGGATGTCGACGCCAAGACCCACGCCAAGATCGCCACCGGCAAGTCGGAAAACAAGTTTGGTATCCCGATCGCCCGCGCCTCCGAGGTGTATGCCCATGCCGCCACCCTGCCGGGGCTGGAGGTGATTGGCATCGACGTCCATATCGGCTCGCAACTGACCGAGCTGGAGCCGTTCGAGCTGGCCTATACCAAGGTTGCCGAACTGACCGAACAGTTGCGCGCCGAGGGCCACAATATCCGCCGACTCGATCTGGGCGGCGGTCTGGGCATCCCCTACACCCGCGCCAATGACGCGCCGCCGTTGCCGGTGGAATACGGCGCGCTGATCCAGAAAACGCTGGGCCATCTGGGGTGTGAGATCGAAATCGAGCCGGGCCGCCTGATCGCGGGCAATGCGGGGCTGATGGTCAGTAAGGTGATTTACGTGAAATCGGGCGAAGGCCGCGATTTCCTGATCCTCGACGGGGCCATGAACGACCTGATCCGCCCGGCAATGTACGAGGCACATCACGATATCGTCGCCGTTCACGAACCCGCGCCGGGTGTGGACCAGCAACCCTATGATATCGTTGGACCCGTTTGCGAGACCGGTGATACATTCGCCAAGCAGCGCGACATGCCACCGCTTGCGCCGGGCGATCTGGTCGCCTTCCGCAGCGCCGGGGCCTATGGCGCGGTGATGGCCAGCGAATACAATACGCGCCCTCTGATCCCCGAAGTTCTGGTGCATGGCGATCAATTCGCCGTAATTCGTGAACGCCCGAGCTTTGACGAAATCATAAACCGCGATACCATACCAGAGTGGCTTTGACGCGATAGGCGCGCGGGCCCGCTGACGGAGGCCCGCCTTGCGCACAAGACCGACCTTACCGATTCCAAGACTGTCCCTGTGGCTAACGCATGCAGGGATGCTGGCCGAGCGGGTTTGGCGTGATTTCTGGCCGTTTTTCTCGATACTTATGACAATTCTGGCCGCGTTGATGCTGGGCCTGCAAGATCTTGTGACGGTTGAAACAGTCTGGATCGTCGGATCACTTTCCGTTCTGGGCCTTTTGGCTGCGCTGGCGCTGGGGGCAAGGCGATTCCACCTGCCGTCCCGGGCCGAAGCGTTGATGCGTCTGGATGAGACCCTTCCGGGTCGACCAATTCAGGCGCTTATGGACAGTCAGGCTATTGGCGCGATGGATGCAGAGTCCGTCGCACTGTGGCACGCGCACCAAAAACGGATGGCCCAGCGTGCGGCAGAGGCCGAGCCGGTGAAACCGAATTTGCGCCTTGCGGATCGTGATCCTTATGCCTTGCGCTATTCGGCATTGCTGGCTTTGGTGATCGCCGCCTTGTTCGGGTCGTTCTGGCGCATCGGATCGGTGGCCGAGATGACACCGGGGGCCGCGATAGCAGGGCAGGGGCCCAGTTGGGAAGGCTGGGTTGAGCCGCCAAGATACACTGGACTGCCGACGCTCTATCTGGCCGATCAGTCCGACCCCACGCTGTCGATCCCGCAGGGCAGCCGTGTGACGCTCCGCTTTTATGGCGAGGTCGGCGCGCACAGCCTGACTGAAACAACTACTCCGCTGGGCACAGAAGGTGCAACTGCGCCGGAACAGGAATTCGTTGCGGACCGATCCGGGTTATTGCGGATTGATGGCCCTTCGGGGCGAGACTGGACGCTGGATATCATAGCGGATACACCGCCCGAGATTGCTGTTGCAGATATTGCCGAGGCCGAAGCTGGCGGGCAGATGAAATTGCCCTTCGCGGCTGGCGATGACTATGGCGTTCAATCCGGTTCGGCCACCATTGAGCTTGATCTCGCCTCTGTCGACCGCCGTTACGGTCTGACGCCCGAGCCAGAGCCACGCGACATCATTTCTGTAGAACTGCCGATGCCGATTACCGGGGATCGCACCGACTTTATCGAGGACTTCATCGAAGATTTCTCGGAACACCCTTGGGCGCATCTGCCTGTCAAAATCACTCTGACCGCACGCGATGCCGCAGATCAGGAAACGCAGTCCGAGCCGTATATGACGGCGCTGCCTGCCCGTCGCTTTTTTGACCCATTGGCGGCAGCGATTATCGAACAGCGGCGCGACCTGTTGTGGACACGTGAGAACGCCCCGCGCGTTGCGCAGCTTTTGCGGGCGGTGTCCCATTTGCCCGAAGACGTGTTCCGTTCTGATACGGCCTATCTGCGGTTGCGTGTGACCCTTCGGCGGCTTGAGACCTTCACCGACTACGGTCTGAAGCCGAAACAACAGGCTGAGATCGCCCAGTCCCTTTGGGATCTGGCGGTGTTGATCGAGGAAGGGACGCTGGCGGATGCGTTGGAACGCATGCGACGCGCACAAGAACGCCTGACCGAAGCGATGCAGAACGGCGCGACCGATGAAGAAATCGCCGAACTGATGCAAGAGCTGCGCGAGGCCACGCAGGATTATATGCGGCAGCTTCAGCGGCTGGCGCAGGAAAATAGAGGTGAGGAAGGTCAGCAAGGCCAGAACGGTGAAACCATGCAAATGACGCAGGACGACCTGCAACGCATGATGGACCGTATTCAGGAACTGATGGAACAGGGCCGTATGGCCGAGGCGCAGCAGGCGTTGGAAGAGTTCCAGCAGATGATGGAGAACATGCGCATCACGCAAGGTCAGGGTCAGGGACAGCAGTCCGAAGGCCAGCAGGCGATGGAAGGTCTGGCCGAAACGCTGCGCGAACAACAGGGGCTGAGTGATCAGGCCTTCCGCGATCTGCAGGAACAGTTCAATCCCGGCGCACAAGCAGGTGAGAACCAGGGCAATGAAGGCCGGAATGGTGGTCAGGGCCGTGGTGACAGCCACGAAGGTCAAGGCGGTCAGGGTCAGGGTTCGGATCAGGCCGGAGAGGGCCAGCAGGGGGATGGATCGCTGGCTGACCGGCAGCAGGCCCTGCGCGATGAGTTGGGCCGTCAGCAACAGAACCTGCCCGGCGCGGGAACGCCCGAGGGCGAAGCGGCACGTGACGCGCTGGGTCGTGCAGGCCGCGCCATGGACGAGGCAGAGCAAGCGTTGCGCGGTGACGATCTGGCCGAGGCGATTGACCGCCAGTCCGAGGCGATGGAAGCCCTGCGCGAAGGCATGCGTTCACTGGGTGAGGCGCTGGCCCAAAACCAGCAGAACCAGCCCGGTCAAGGCGCGCAGGAAGGCGATATGCAGGCCAATAACCGTGATCCTTTGGGCCGTAGCCCGGGTGCGTCCGGGACGATTTCGACGGATGATAACCTGCTACAGGGCGAAGACGTCTATCGCCGGGCGCGCGAACTACTGGACGAAATCCGCCGCCGGACCGGAGAATCGGACCGGCCACAGATCGAACTGGAATATCTCAAGCGATTGCTGGAGCGGTTCTGACCCAACGGGTCAGTTTTGCGGTGTCTTGGCCCCGGTCTGTGCCTCAAGCCAAACGCGCGCTTGGTCAACAAGTGTCACGTATCCATCCAGCACAGGATCAGCCTGCGGTACGGCCTCGGAAATCCGTTGCGCGTTTCCATAAACCAGGAACAGGATAACGCCGAGGATGATCATCAGCAGGAACCCGCGCCGGAATCCACCGCCAGATTTGCGCGGCAGAAGCTCCACTTCTTCTTTCTTTTTCTTTTTTCTCTTCTTCGGGGCTGGTTCTTCGCTGCGTAGCGAGGAATTAATTGCCTCGACATCGGGAAGCGCGTCTTTCTGACCGGCATCTTCAGCCGTTTCCCGTGCCGTCAGTTCCTTGATCGCCTGCTCTGGCTCTGGCTCTGGTGGCGCGTCCAGGGCCAAATCGGGTTGCGTCTCCAGAGTTTCGGCTTCTTTTGCACGCAGATCAGCCTCACGCGCGGCTTCTTCTTTCAGGATGTTGGCGACAGCCGGATCGACGTTGCCCGAGGCAGACTCCTCAGGCGCCTTGGCTTCGGCCTTGGGTGTTTCCGGCTCGGGTTCCGCTGCGGGTTCCTGCGGTGGTTCGGGCGCGGGTTCAGCCGGGGTTTGCTCAACCGCTTCGGCTTTGGGTTCAGTTGGTTCCGGCGTGGCCGCTGGCTGGGGGTGTTTGGGTTGGAACCATGTCTTTTCGCAGTTGGAGCATTGAACGTCACGCCCCTCCGAAGGGATGACCTCGTCTGGCACCTCGTATTGGGCACCGCAATTCGGACAGGTAAGACGCATGCTGACTCCCGGCCATAGTATTGACCTGATGATAGTTTTTTCAGGAATGATATTCCGTTAAGACCTGACAGCAAAGAGTGTTTTCGGTTTCACGCCGCAAGTGTCACCAATTCGACCCGGTGCAGGCATTGAAACCGTCACCGTGCTCGGGCAAGAAGAACAACAGAATAACCGGGGGGGCGCCTGTGATCGAGCTGGAAAACGTCAGCTATACCTATGGTGGTGGAGCTTTGCTGAGCGATGTCTCGTTGCAGTTGAGTCCGGGCTCGTTCCATTTTTTGACCGGGCCGTCGGGGGCTGGCAAGACGACCCTTCTGAAACTCTGCTATGGCGCGTTGTTGCCGACCTCAGGCCAGCTTAAGGCATTTGAACAGGATGTCGCCACGCTGGACCGTGATCAGATGGCGTTGCTGCGCCGTCGGATCGGTGTCGTGCATCAGGATTGCCGGTTTCTGGATCACATGACATTGGCCGAGAACGTGGCCCTGCCGCTGATGGTGTCGGGGCGCGCCGAATCCGCGCAGCAGCAGGACCTGACCGAGTTGTTGAATTGGGTCGGGCTTGGCACGCGGCAGGAGGCGGTCCCGCCTGAACTGTCCGGCGGCGAACGCCAACGCGCAGCCCTGGCCCGAGCAGTGATCCTATCGCCGGATGTAGTTCTGGCGGACGAACCCACCGGTAACGTCGATTGGGAGATGTCTCAGCGTCTGCTGCGCCTGTTGGTGGAACTGAACAAGATGGGAAAAACCGTCTTGATCGCCACCCATGACCTGAGCCTCATCCGTGCGGCCAAAAGTCAGGTACAGGCGCGTGTTCTGCGCATCTCGCAACGACAGGTCCAACTGGCCGGAGCAGATCTATGAGCGAGGGCACCATCCGCAATCTGCTGAAACGGGACAAGCGGGCCGATCGCGTGGTTCCCCCAACGGGGTACACGGCGCAGCTTACATTGTTCGTTTCCGGCGCGATGGCGTTCCTTGCCGTGTTTGCGCTGGCCTTGTCACTGGCGTCGGGGCGGCTTGCTGACCGTTGGGCGACCGAGTTGGCAGGGGCCGCCACGCTGCGCATCAATGCCCCTTCTGATCAGCTTGCCGCGCAAACCAAGGCCGCGCTGACGGTGCTGTCGCAAACGCCCGGAGTGGCATCGGCGCGCGCTTTGACATCGGAAGAACAACTGGCGCTGCTGTCACCGTGGTTCGGTTCGGACCTTCCGCTGGACACGCTGCCCGTCCCGCAACTCATTGAAATCGTTGAAGGTGATCCGGGGCTGGATGCGACCGGCCTTCGCTTGCGGCTGGGCGCCGAGGTGCCCGGTGCTGTGCTGGACGACCATACCCGCTGGCGCGAGCCGCTGGTCGAAGCGGCCATGTCGCTGCGACGGTTGGGGTGGATCTCTATCCTGCTGATCGGAGGCGCGACGGCAGCAATGATCACCTTGGCCGCGAATGCCTCGCTTGCGGCCAACGCGCAGATCATCGAAGTTCTGCGTCTTGTGGGGGCGCAGGACAGGTTCATCGCAAATGCGTTCGTGCGCCGCTTTACGTATCGCGCCTTCTTTGGTGCGTTGGTCGGGGTGGTGCTTGGGATGACAGGGGTCTTGCTGCTGCCCGAAGCCTCGGATGAGGGTGGGTTCCTGACCGGTCTCGGGTTTCAGGGGCTGGGTTGGTTTCTGCCCCTGCTCATCCCCCTTATGGGTGCTGCAGTTGCGTTTCTGGCCACCTGGACCGCGGCAAACCGCAAACTGACGGAGCTTTCGTGATGACTGATGCGATACAATGGATTCGGTCTTTGATCTTCATGATCGTGATCTATGCGTGGATGTTTGTGCTGGGTATCGTCTTTGCGCCTTACGCCCTGTTCACCAAGCAAGGCGCGTTGAAAGCCTGCAAACTATATGCCCGCACAACGATGTGGCTGGCGCGTTGGATGGTTGGTATTCGCTGCGAAGTCCGCGGTGCGGTGCCTGTCGATGAAGTGGTGATCGGGGCCAAGCATCAGTCATTTCTGGATATCATGATAATCTTCAACGCGATCCCGCATGGGAAGTTTATCATGAAGCGGGAATTGCTGTGGACACCGATCATTGGTCTTTATGCCCGTCGGCTTGGGTGCATCCCTGTGGATCGCGGCAAGAAAGGCGCTGCGGTGGCCAAGATGGTCAAGGACGTCGCGAAAGAGTTTGCCGAACCAGGTCAACTGGTCATCTACCCGCAGGGCACGCGTGTCGCCCCGGGTGCGCGGAAACCCTATAAGGTTGGCGCCGCAGTGCTGTACGAAGGGCTGGGCTTTGCCTGTGTTCCGGTGGCGACCAATGCCGGGGTTTTCTGGCCTCGGACCGGGGTGATGCGGAAACCCGGTCTGGCGATTGTCGATTTCCTGGATCCGATCGAGCCGGGCGTCGAGCGGGAGGCGTTTCTGAGCCGGTTGGAAGAGGTAATCGAGACTCGGTCAGACGCATTGATGCGGGAAGTGGGGTTTGATCCAGATGGAGTTCATTGAGGACATAGAAACGCTCGAAAGCCTCTACGGTACTCCGGGCGCGCCATCGCTGCGCAAAGTGGCGGATCGGCTGACGCCGTTGTACCGAGAATGGATCATGGCGTCGCGCTTATGCGTCCTAAGCACGGTCGGTCCGGAAGGTGTGGATGGCAGCCCGCGCGGGGATGACGGGCCCGTGGTTCTGGAGCTGGACAACAGGACGCTGGCGATGCCCGACTGGAGGGGCAACAACCGGCTGGACAGTCTGCGCAACATCGTGCGCGACCCGCGCGTATCCATGATGTTCATGGTGCCGGGATCAAACAATGTCGTGCGCGTGAACGGCTCGGCCCGACTGACAGCAGATAAGGCTCTGACGGAGCGGTTTGAGAAAAACGGTAAACGTCCAGCGACGGTGATCGTTGTCGACATCGCCGAGGTCTATACACAATGCGCCCGCGCGCTTATGCGGGCGCGCACTTGGAGCAGCGGTGACGAAAGCGCCAACCTTCCCACGATCGGCGAAATTCTGGCCGAGGCCTCGAACGGAGAAGAAGGCGGCGCGCGCTATGATCAGGAATGGGGAGCGCGCGCCGCGAAAACGATGTGGTAAATGCGCAGGTCAGGCGGGTTGCCCGGCCATGTGCTGGAACATCGCCTTGACCTCGTCCACACTGATGCTGAGACCCTTGGCTAATTTGTGAATAAACACTGTTTCAGCCTTGTCCAGATCGCCATCAGCGCCCACGATCATCAGCGTGGCTTGCATGACCATGCGTTTCTGATCGGCGGTCAAACCCCGGCCAAATGCCGCAAACTGCGCATCCGTTGGTTTGGCCTCGGCCATGTTATAGATGCGGCGAATGCGGGATTCATCGAAGGTCTCACCCGTCATCTGCTTGGCGATATTGGCCATCATCGTAATTTCTGCAGCATCAAGCGAGCCGTCCGCTTTTGCAGCGTGACACATCGCATCCATTGCCTGCAACGCTGCGGGGTTCGCCGTGCCCATTTCCGCATAGCGTTGTTTTGCACGCTTGGATTGCCCTGCCTTCTTCACTCCGGCCAGAATTAGCAGAACCGCAATCGCGCCCAGCCCCCAGAAGCCGGACACCATGTCAGCGCGTGACATTTTGGGCTGAGCGGGCAGATCCGACGGAAAGTCACCCAGCGCCTTGCCAAGCTCCAACTTGTCTGCGGGCATGTTGTAATAACTGTCGCTGTCGCATTTATTCGGCGCCATCACGTATCCGATGGAACTGCGCCACACACCGGCAAACATGATGTGCGTCTTCTTGGTCAGATGGCACAGCGATAGTTTTTGACCGGCATTGTCTTCAATATCGGTTGGGGTGATCAGGGTCATCTGTTCCGATGTACCCCAGACACCACCAGCACGCCCGGCCTGTGCTTCTTGTCCAAAGAATACCGTGAAAATCAGCGCCGCGGCGCATAGGGAAAGAAATCTCATATCTGCCTCAAAATAACTGTTTGCTCTTGGCCGCTGATACAGGTCCAGCGGTCACACATCCGTGATCAACTTTAGCGAGAGCAAAACTATGGCAGAGTCGCGGAATAAAAAAGGCGGGCACTTTGGCCCGCCTTTGATGTTTTGAGTGCTGAAAGATCAGCTATGGATTGGGCCGTCTCCGCAGGCCAGTGCAGCCTCGCGCACCGCCTCAGAATAGGTCGGGTGGGCGTGACAGGTCAGGGCCAGATCTTCGGCTGACGCACCGAACTCCATTGCGACGCAGACTTCGTGGATCAAATCCCCAGCGGCGGGGCCGATGATATGCGCGCCCAGAATGCGGTCGGTGTCCTTGTCGGCGAGGATTTTGACAAACCCGTCTGCGGCAAAGTTTGCCTTGGCGCGGCCATTGCCCATGAACATGAACTTGCCGACCTTGTAAGCGCGGCCCTGTTCTTTCAGCGTGGCTTCGGTTTCGCCCACATTTGCGACCTCGGGCCAGGTATAGATAACACCCGGAATAACGCCGTAGTTCACATGGCCATGTTTGCCTGCAACCTGTTCGGCGGCGGCCATGCCTTCATCCTCGGCCTTATGCGCCAGCATCGGGCCTTCGGTCACGTCACCAATGGCGTAAATCCCCGGCACGTTGGTTTGCCAGTCGGCGCCGACCTTGATCTGCCCGCGGGGAGTCATCTCAACACCCAGAGCTTCAAGCCCCAACCCGTCCGAGAACGGCTTGCGCCCGGTGGCGACCAGCACGGTATCGGCGTCGATCACATGCTCGCTGTCGTCTTTGCGCAGCTTGTAGGTGACCTTGGCCTTGGTTTTGGTGGCCTCGGTCTTTTGCACCGCAGCCCCCATGACGAATTTCAGACCTTGCTTCTTGAGGATACGCTGGAAGGTCTTTTGCACCTCGGGGTCCATACCCGGCGTGACCACGTCGAGGAATTCGATCACCGTCACCTCGGCGCCCAAACGCTGATAAACCGAACCCAGTTCCAGCCCGATCACACCCGCGCCAATCACGACCATCTTTTTCGGGATCTTACCCAGCGACAGCGCACCGGTCGAAGTCACGACGACCTTCTCGTCTATTTCGACACCGGGCAGTGAAGACGGCTCGGACCCCGACGCGATGATGATACTCTTGGCCTCGTGGACCTCGTCCCCGACCTTGACCTGACCGGCGGCGGGGATCGAACCCCAGCCTTTCAGCCAGTCGATCTTGTTCTTCTTGAACAGAAACTCGATGCCCTTGGTGTTGCCGTCGATCACCTCATCCTTGTAGGCCTGCATCTGCTTCCAATCGACCGAAGGGCTTTTCCCTTTCAGGCCCATCTTGGCAAAGTTATGCTCGGCCTCGTGCAATTGGTGGCTGGCATGCAGCAACGCCTTCGAGGGGATACAGCCCACATTCAGGCAGGTGCCGCCCAGCGTCTCACGCCCTTCGACAACGGCGGTTTTCAGACCCAGCTGGGCGCAGCGGATGGCGCAGACATAGCCGCCGGGACCGGCTCCGATTACGATGACGTCATAGCTGGACATTCAGGGCACTCCTTGGTGTGTCTTGGCCGCGCCTTTCCACGGCGCGGCTGGTCAGGCTCTAGAGAGCTTGCAGATAAAGATAAGCCGTTGCGATGAAACCTACCACCCAAACTGTAGTGCGCAGGAACGGAACGGGGATGGCGAAGGCATAGATCGGCACAAAGGCGATCCGTGCGATCAGGAAAATCTGGGCGGCCAGCAAAGTGCCGCCGGTGAAGGCATCCTTGGCAGACAGGATCAGAACGGCAGGGGCGAACAGGGCCAGTGCCACAACCGAATTGGCAAGCGCGCGTTCGACACGTCCGGCAACGCCGGTGAGCGGCGGCATGTCATCGCGTGCGCCACCGAGGGTCATCAGACCCACCTGAGACATCGCCGTCAGGATGTTTACCAGAACGACGATCATGACCAACAGGCCATAAAGCGCAAGAATCGAAAGCTCGGAAGACATCGTGGGTATCCTTTTTTCAATCAGAGACGGGTCTTGCGACTAGCATCCACAGAGGGCGAAAGCAGGCGGGTGTCACGCGCATGTGCGCATCCGTGTGCAAGGCATGCCCCGCACACGGAGTGTTTTCGTCAGACCGGCTCTAACAGTTTCACCTGGATATGGGCCACGCCGCCGCGCTCATGGTGCATCGCCAATTCCTGCGATTCCAGAAAGCTGCGGGCCTTGTCCAGATCGCGCACCTCGAACATTGCGATGGCGTGGTCGGGCTGATCCGGGTCGCGCCAGACATGCAGGTCATGAATGCCGGCCGCCTTGCGCGCGGGCTCGTCTTCACGAAACACGGTCAGCCAAGCGTCGAAATCGGCCACGTCAGCCTGCCACAAAACATGAGTCGCCATGATTACAGATCCATCAGCAGGCGGCGCGGATCTTCCAACGCCTCTTTCACGCGGACAAGAAAGGTGACCGCGCCTTTGCCGTCCACGATCCGGTGATCGTAGGACAGCGCCAGATACATCATTGGACGGATCTTGATTTCACCATTGATGACCATAGGCCGGTCCTGAATCTTGTGCATACCCAGAATGCCGGACTGCGGCGGGTTCAGGATCGGCGAAGACATCAGCGAACCATAGACCCCGCCATTCGAGATGGTGAAGGTGCCGCCCTGCATTTCGGCCATGCTAAGTTTGCCGTCACGGGCGCGTCGGCCTTTTTCAGCGATCGCCTTTTCGATATCGGCGAAGGACATGCTGTCCGCGTCCCGAATGACCGGAACCACCAGACCCTGCGGTGTACCCGCAGCCACGCCCATGTGGACGAAGTTCTTATAGACGATGTCCGTGCCGTCGATCTCGGCGTTCACCTCGGGCACTTCCTTCAGTGCATGGCAGCAGGCTTTGGTGAAGAAGGACATAAAGCCCAGACGGACGCCATGCTTCTTCTCGAACTGGTCCTTGTACTGGCTGCGCAGGGCCATCACTTCGGTCATGTCCACCTCGTTATAGGTGGTCAGGATTGCGGCGGTGTTCTGCGCGTCTTTCAGGCGCTTGGCGATGGTCTGGCGCAGACGGGTCATGCGAACGCGTTCTTCGCGTCCGGCATCCTCTGCGGCAACAGGCGCGCGTGGCGCCTGAGCAGCGGGGGCAGGCGCAGCCGCCGCAGGCGCTGGCGCTGTAGCCGCCGCCGCAACTGCGTTTGCGACGTCCTCTTTCATGATGCGGCCATCGCGCCCGGTTCCAGTGACCTGATCTGCCGACAGCCCTGCTTCGGCCATTGCTTTTTCAGCGGATGGTGCGTTGGCGACATCCTTGCCGCCGCCATCACCGGTTCCCGCAGCAGGCGCTGCAGCCTGTGCGGATGGTGCCGGGGCTGCCCCTGCTGCCGCGCCGGAAATCACGGCCAGCTTTGCGGTTGCGTCGACGGTGGTGCCCTCGGGCGCCACGATCTCGGCCAATACACCAGCGGCCGGGGCCGGAACCTCGACCGAGACCTTGTCGGTTTCAAGCTCGCACAGCATTTCGTCCTGCGCGACGCTGTCGCCGACTTGTTTGAACCAAGTGGACACCGTTGCTTCGGTGACGGATTCGCCGAGCGTCGGAACCATCACGTCCACGCTGCCACCCGACGCTGCGGGCGCTGCTGCCGGGGCAGGGCTTGGGGTCGCCGCCGGAGCCGGGGCCGCGCCTTCGCCTGCTGCGATCGTCGCCAGCAGAGCGTCAACGCCGACGGTTTCGCCTTCGGCTGCAACGATCTCACCCATCACGCCAGCGGCCGGAGAGGGGACTTCGACGGTGACCTTGTCAGTCTCCAACTCGCACAGCATCTCATCCACAGCCACTGCGTCGCCCGGTTTTTTGAACCAGGTTGCAACCGTTGCCTCAGTGACCGACTCGCCCAGCGTGGGAACACGAACTTCAATGGACATTGCTTATTTTCCTTCAATGCTCAGCGCTTCGTTCACCAGCGCTTCTTGTTGGGCTTTGTGTTGGCTGGCCAGACCCGTCGCGGGCGAGGCCGACGTTGCGCGGCCGACATAGCGTGGCCGTGTGTGCTTGGCACCGATCCGAGTCAGAACCCATTCGATATTCGGCTCGATAAAGGTCCAGGCCCCCTGGTTCTTGGGTTCTTCCTGACACCAGACCATCTCGGCCCCTTTGAAGCGCTCAAGCTCGTTGATCAGCGAATGCGCGGGGAAGGGGTAGTACTGTTCGATGCGCAGCAGATAGACATCGTCGATTCCGCGTGCGTCGCGCTCCTCCAACAGGTCGAAATAGACCTTGCCGGAACACAGAACGACCCGTTTGATCTTTTTGTCTACGACCAGCTTGGTGTCGGAATTCCCGCGTTGCGCGTCATCCCAAAGGACCCGGTGGAAGCTGGACCCGGTGGTGAAGTCCTCGGTCGTGCTGACGGCCAGTTTGTGGCGCAGCAGCGATTTGGGCGTCACGAGGATCAGCGGTTTGCGGAAAGTCCGGTGCAACTGACGGCGCAGAATGTGAAAATAGTTCGCGGGCGTCGTGCAGTTCGCCACGATCCAGTTGTCCTGACCGCACATTTGCAGGAACCGTTCAAGCCGCGCGGATGAGTGCTCCGGCCCCTGACCTTCAAACCCGTGCGGCAGCAGCGTCACCAGCCCGGACATCCGCAGCCATTTCGATTCACCCGAACTGATGAACTGGTCGAACATGATCTGCGCGCCGTTGGCAAAATCGCCAAACTGCGCCTCCCACAGGGTCAGGGCGTTGGGCTCGGCCAGCGAGTAGCCGTATTCAAAGCCCAGCACCGCGTATTCGGACAGCATCGAGTCGATCACTTCATAGTGCGACTGGCCCGCGCGGATATTGTTCAGCGGGTAATACCGTTCCTCAGTCTCTTGGTGCACAAAGCCAGAGTGACGCTGGCTGAATGTGCCGCGCGTCGCGTCCTGACCGGACAGACGCACCGGGTAACCTTCGGTCAGCAGGGACCCGAAAGCCAGCGCTTCACCCGTTGCCCAGTCGAAGCCTTTGCCATTGTCGAACATCTGTTTCTTGTGATCGAGCAACCGCGCCACCGTCTTGTGAACGGCGATATCCGCGGGCGCATGGGTCAGAGCATTTCCGATCTCTGCCATCGTCTCGGGCGTGATCGCGGTGTCGCCGCGCACATATTCTTCTTTGTTCTTGTCCAGATGCGACCAGCGCCCGTCCAGCCAATCGGCCTTGTTGGGTTTGTAGTCTTTTCCGGCCTCAAACTCATCATTCAGATGGGCCTGGAAAGCGGCTTTCATATCCTCGATCTCACCCTCAGGGATCAGGCCGTCCTTGACCAGACGCTCGGTGTACAGAGACAGCGTGGTCTTATGCGTTTTGATCTTCTTGTACATGATCGGGTTGGTGAACATGGGCTCATCGCCCTCGTTGTGACCAAACCGGCGATAGCAGAAGATGTCGATGACCACGTCCTTGCGGAACTTCTGGCGGAATTCAGTGGCGACCTTGGCGGCGTGTACCACGGCCTCGGGGTCGTCACCGTTCACGTGGAAGATCGGTGCTTCGACCATCAGCGCAATATCCGTTGGATACGGGCTGGAGCGGCTGAAATGCGGCGCGGTGGTAAAGCCGATCTGGTTGTTTACCACGATATGCATGGTGCCGCCGGTCTTGTGACCGCGCAGACCAGACAGACCGAACCCTTCGGCCACGACACCCTGACCGGCAAAAGCCGCGTCGCCGTGCAGCAGGATACCCATCACCGACGTGCGCTCGGTGTCTTTCAACTGGTCCTGTTTGGCGCGCACCTTACCCAGAACAACTGGGTTCACCGCCTCAAGATGCGATGGGTTCGCTGTCAGTGACAGGTGAACGCTGTTGCCGTCAAACTCCCGGTCGCTGGAGGCACCAAGGTGGTATTTCACATCACCCGATCCATCCACGTCCTCGGGCTTAAAGCTTCCGCCCTGGAATTCGTTGAAGATCGCGCGATAGGGTTTGCGCATCACGTTGGCCAGAATGTTCAGACGGCCCCGATGCGGCATGCCGATCACGATGTCACGCACACCCAGCGCACCGCCACGCTTGATGATCTGCTCCATCGCGGGGATCAGGGCCTCGCCCCCGTCCAGACCGAACCGTTTGGTGCCCATGTACTTGACATGCAGGAATTTCTCGAACCCCTCGGCCTCGACCATCTTGTTCAGGATCGCCTTGCGGCCTTCTTTGGTAAAGGCGATTTCCTTGCCATAGCCTTCGATCCGTTCCTTCAGCCACGCGGCCTGTTCAGGGTCGGAAATATGCATGTATTGCAGCGCGAAGGTGCCGCAATAGGTCCGCTTCACGATATCGACGATCTGCCGCATCGAGGCCATCTGCAGACCCAACACGTTGTCGATAAAGATCGGCCGGTCCATGTCGGCCTCGGTGAACCCATATGTCTTGGGGTCCAGTTCCGGATGGGTGCTGGCCGCCCGCATCCCCAGCGGGTCCAGATTGGCGGCCAGATGGCCCCGGATCCGGTAGGCCCGGATCAGCATCAACGCCCGCAAACTGTCCAGAACGGCGCGCTTGATCTGGTCGTCGCTGACCTCAACGCCCTTGGCTGCCGCCTTGTCCTTGATCTTTTTGCCCGCCGCTTTTGCGTCAATCTCGGCCCATTCCCCCGTCAGGGCACCGGTCAGATCATCCGCCGGCATCGGCGGCCAGTCGGTCCGCGCCCATGATGGCCCTTCGGCTTCTTTCTGGACGTCCGGCGTCGCGTCGCCCATGGCCTTGAAGAACTCGGCCCAGGCCGCGTCTACCGCGCTGGGGTCCTTTGTGTACTGAGCATAAAGCTGCTCCAGATATTCGGCATTATGCCCTTGCATAAAGCTTGAGGCATGAAAGGCAGAGTTGGGCGAGTGTTCGGTCATTGGGTTACCTCATATGGGTTGGGACCGTATTGATTTGTGCCCGGCTGACTGGGGCGGGTCAGCCACCACAGCACCAGGAGAGGCGACACCACCAGAACCAGCAGCGTCGGAATGACGACCAGCAAAGTGGCGCGGGTAAACAGGATGTCCAGATTGCCACCGTGCTGGAAACTGGACGCAAGACCAATGCCAAAAATCAGAACTGCGGCGGCTCCGAGGATCAGCAGGATCGGCAGCAGCGCATAAAGCCCGCTGCGCCCGGTGTCATGCATCCGGCGCCATGCGACCGCCAGATGCGGGAAAAAGACGATTACGCCGACGATCGACTGCACCGGCTGGCTTGAGGTGGCGGCGACGGATTTCGTCGTGTCCGTCTCCGTCGTGGTGACCTGAGTAAAGAACTGCCAGTCAATGATCCCGGCAATGATATTCCAGATCACGATGAAGAGGAAAAAGAACCAGTATTCAGGCCGCGAGGCACGGCCCGAGAAAGTGAAGAACTTTGAGAAACAGGTGCGGATGGCGTCAGAGAAGGTCATGGCGATTTAAACTCTTCCTCCTCTTCAGTTCACACGGGTGCAGTCAAACGTAGTTTGACGACGTTCGAGCAACCAGTAGGAACGTCCCACTGTCACGTCTGAAACCAAACGTGCTTTTGCGTCAAACTGTGAACACCACAACTCGGCGGCTGCACGCATTTCGTCATCGTCAACCCGGATACCAAGATAGGTGAAAGCGATTTTGTCGTTCTCTAGTATATCTGTTTCGGCACCATTAAGGCCAGGAATGGCGCGAACAATGAATTGATCCATCGGAACAATATCAGAGCTTTGGGATGCAGCGGCTGTTCCCATACAAGACAGCAAAATCAACGGAATCGCACGGCGGGCACCGCCGGGCAGCGCCCGACCCGCCCCCCAGGGCGGGCGCTTCTCGCCCACCCTCGGGTCGGGCGCTGCCCTCAGTTCTGAGATCAGCGCCTGTTCCATCTTACCCAATCGCTTCCAGCACGGCCTCACCCAGCGTCGCGGGGCTTTCTGCCACAACGATACCAGCCGAGCGCATGGCTTCGATCTTGTCTTCTGCACCGCCTTTGCCACCGGCGACGATCGCGCCTGCGTGACCCATACGACGACCCGGAGGGGCCGTGCGGCCTGCGATGAAGCCCGCGACGGGCTTTTTGCGGCCCTTCTTGGCCTCATCCGCCAGGAACTGCGCGGCTTCTTCCTCGGCCGAGCCACCGATCTCACCGATCATGATGATCGAATGGGTTTCGTCATCCGCCAGGAACCATTCCAGCACGTCGATATGCTCGGTGCCTTTGATCGGGTCGCCGCCGATGCCGACGCAGGTGGACTGGCCCAAACCCACATCGGTGGTCTGCTTGACGGCCTCATAGGTCAGGGTGCCCGAACGCGACACAACACCGACCGAGCCGCGCTTATGAATGTGGCCGGGCATGATGCCGATCTTGCAGGCGTCGGGCGTGATGACACCGGGGCAGTTCGGCCCGATCAGGCGCGAGCTTGAACCTTCCAGCGCGCGCTTGACCTTCATCATATCCAGAACCGGGATGCCTTCGGTGATGCAGACGATCACTTCCATCTCGGCATCAATCGCTTCAAGGATCGAGTCGGCCGCAAAGGGCGGCGGAACATAGATCACCGAGGCATTGGCTTCGGTCACATGCTTGGCCTCGTGGACCGAGTTGAACACGGGTAGGTCAAGATGCGTCATCCCGCCCTTGCCGGGGGTCACGCCGCCGACCATCTTGGTGCCATAGGCGATGGCCTGTTCAGAGTGGAATGTGCCCTGCGAGCCGGTAAAGCCCTGACAGATCACTTTGGTATTTTCGTCGATGAGGACTGCCATCTGGCGTTCTCCTTTGTGGGGCGGGTTTTGACCCGCCGAAATCTTGGGAAAGGCGGGCTGAAGCCCGCCCTACGAGATGACAATCAGCCTTTAACCGCCTTCACGATCTTCTCGGCACCGTCTTTCAGGTTGTCCGCCGCGATCACGTCCAGGCCCGAGGTGTTGATGATCTCTTTGCCTTTCTCGACATTTGTGCCTTCCAGACGCACGACCAGCGGAACTTGCAAGCCGACCTCCTTCACCGCAGCGACAACGCCTTCGGCGATGACGTCACAGCGCATGATGCCGCCGAAGATGTTGACCAGAATGCCTTTGACGTTCGGGTCCGAGGTGATGATCTTGAACGCCTCGGTCACTTTCTCTTTGGTCGCGCCACCGCCGACGTCGAGGAAGTTGGCAGGCTCGGCGCCGTACAGCTTGATGATGTCCATCGTGGCCATCGCCAGACCTGCGCCGTTCACCATGCAGCCGATCTCACCATCCAGCGCGATGTAGTTCAGGTCGTACTTGGAGGCTTCGAGTTCCTTGGGGTCTTCCTCGGTCTCGTCGCGCAGTTCGGCGATGTCGGGGTGGCGGTAAACCGCGTTGCCGTCAAAGCCCAGCTTGGCGTCCAGCACCTTGAGGTCGCCGCCTTCGGCCACGATCAGCGGGTTGATCTCCAGCATCTCCATGTCCTTCTCGACGAAGGCCTGGTAGAGCTGACCCATCAGACGCACGCATTGCTTGACCTGCGCGCCTTGCAGACCCAGCGAGAAGGCGATGCGGCGGCCGTGATAGGCTTGATAGCCAGTTGCAGGGTCAACCGAGAAGGACAGGATTTTCTCGGGTGTCTCAGCGGCCACTTCCTCGATATCCATGCCGCCTTCGGTCGAGCAGACGAACGAGATACGGCTGGTCTGGCGGTCCACCAGCAGGGCCAGATACAATTCACGCTCGATGCCCGAGCCAGCCTCGATATAGATGCGGTTGACCTGCTTGCCTGCAGGACCGGTCTGATGCGTGACCAGCGTGCGGCCCAGCATCTTCTTGGCTTCTTCGGCTGCCTCTTCAACCGATTTGGTCAGACGAACACCGCCCTTTTCACCAGCGTCGGCCTCTTTGAACGAGCCCTTGCCGCGGCCACCTGCGTGGATCTGTGCCTTGACGACCCAAAGGGGGCCGTCCAGTTCACCGGCTGCGGTTTTGGCTTCCTCGGCGCGCAGAACCGCGCGACCTTCGGAGACCGGAGCGCCATAGCTGCGAAGAAGAGCCTTGGCCTGATATTCGTGAATGTTCATCGAAACTGTCCCGTTTGACTACGATTACTTCGTTATAGAAATGTCCAAGGGGTAAATTTAAAGGCTTTTTTGTTGTCACAGCCCTTTTTCACAGAGATTTTTACTGTTTGTGATCACACTATTTTGGGGTGTGATCACAAAATGCCGAAAGATGAATTTATGATTCGACAGATCGTAAAGGGCCTTGGAAAACACATTCAAAAAAGGTGTTTGAGGTGTTTGCGCTAATACGCTTCCCGCAAGTATTGCAGATCAAGTGGCCGCCGCAAAAGAAAACCGGCCCAATTTGTGGGCCGGTTTGGAATGTCTAAAAAGGCTGAAATCAGGCCAGCGAGCTGTCGATGCCCTTGCACGCCTCGATCAGGCCCTTCACGGCGTTGACCGAGTTGTCGAAACCGGCTTGCTCTTCTTCGTTGAGCTTGATGTCGACCACCCTCTCGATACCACCGGCGCCGATTACGGTGGGAACGCCGACATACATACCGTCAACACCCAATTCGCCGTTGCAATAGGCGGCGCAGGGCAGGACGCGCTTTTGGTCTTTCAGATAGGCTTCGGCCATTTCGATCGCCGATGTTGCCGGAGCATAGAAGGCCGAACCGGTTTTCAGCAGGCCAACGATTTCGGCACCGCCATCACGAGTACGTTGAACGATGGCGTCCAGTTTTTCCTGCGTGGTCCAGCCCATCTCGACCAGATCGGGCAGCGGGATACCGGCAACGGTCGAGTACCGCACCGACGGCACCATCGTGTCGCCGTGGCCGCCCAGAACGAACGCGGTGACGTCGCGCATGGACACGTTGAACTCTTCCGACAGGAAGTGGGCGAAACGGCCCGAATCCAGAACGCCAGCCATGCCGCAGACTTTGTTGTGGGGCAGGCCCGAGAATTCACGCAGCGCCCAGACCATTGCGTCCAGCGGGTTGGTGATACAGATGACGAACGCGTCGGGCGCGTTGGCGGCGATGCCTTCACCGACCGATTTCATGACCTTCAGGTTGATGCCCAGCAGATCATCGCGGCTCATGCCCGGTTTGCGGGGGACACCGGCGGTCACGATGCAGACATCAGCACCCGCGATGTCTTCGTAGGACTGGGTGCCCTTCAGCTTGGCGTCAAACCCTTCAGAGGGGCCGGATTCGGCGATGTCCAGCGCCTTGCCTTCCGGTGTGCCTTCGGCGATGTCAAACAGGACGACATCACCCAGTTCTTTCATTGCAGCGAGGTGGGCGAGCGTGCCGCCGATCTGACCTGCGCCGATCAGCGCGATCTTGGGTCTGGCCATGTGGAATATCTCCGATGGATTTTGAAATCGCGGTTGTGCTAGTCGCTAAAGCGGCAATACGCAAGGGTTTCACGACGTGGCATACAACCGCATACCGTTGCTGGGTCGCTTTGGTTGCGCTAAACGGCCTTTGAGATACGCTTTTTTGGAACCGCCGCATGTTTGAGTTAAATTTTTTGTTTTTTGCGGTGGCGATCCCTGCGGTGATCTTTGCGGGCATTTCCAAAGGCGGGTTCGGGTCGGGCGTGGCCTTTGCGTCCTCGTCGATTCTGGCGCTGATCCTGACACCCGGACAGGCACTGGCCCTGATGCTGCCCATCCTGATGGTGATCGACGTGGCGACGCTGAAACCCTATTGGAAACGCTGGAGCTGGCCGGATTCGCGCTTGCTGATCCTTGGCGCTGTGCCGGGCATCGCGCTGGGTGCGTGGCTGTACCGTGTGACGGATGACGACCTGCTGCGCCTGCTGATCGGGGGCATCTCGGTCGGGTTCGTGATTTGGCATGTGGGGCAAAGCAGGGGCTGGATTCGCGGCTTTGCCAATCGGCTCCCGCCCTCAGCCGGGTTGTTCGCAGGGTTGGTTGCGGGGTTCACCAGCTTCGTAAGTCATGCAGGCGGCCCGCCCGCTGCCGTCTACCTGTTGTCGCAACGCCTGTCGAAGACAGAGTTCCAAGCCAGCACCGTATTGGTGTTCTGGGTTATCAACGCGGTGAAATTCGTGCCCTTTGCCTATCTCGGCCTGTTCACATGGCACACGGCGCTGGCGGACGTACTGCTGGCGCCCTTCGCCATTCTTGGCGCGTGGCTGGGCGTCCGGGCGCATTTCATGCTGTCCGAGCGCTTGTTCTTTGGGATTGCTTATGTGCTGCTGACCCTGACGGGCAGTAAACTGATCTGGGACGCTTTGGTTTAGACGTTGGGTGGCAGCGCCTCGGCCATATCCTCATAGGACTGACCCGAGGCGATCAGGCAGGTCATCCCGTCCGGCAATGTTACTGTGATCGTCCAGCTCCCGCTCGTGTCCGAGGCATAGACCTCCATAACAGAACCCTGCCGGGCAATACCGATGCCGCGTCGCGTTTCGCCATAGGTTTCGGCCAGCCGCTTGATCACATCCTTGCGGGGCGCGCAGCTTTGCGCCTGAAGCTGCTGGGCGGCCAGAACCATGATGCCCAGCCCCATCGTCATCTTGATTAGCGTCTTTTTCATTCTCGCACCCTTTCGATTCCATCTGCCAGAAAGGGTGCGGGCGAGTGACCGAAATCTGGTTAAGCAAACGCACGTTGCGTCTCGAATGCTGCAATGCGGCGATTTTGCCCTTGAACTTTCCGACAAAAAATGCCCCATTCCGCGCAACTTTATTTCACAAGGGAGAGGCCAATGGACCCCCGCCAGCGCCCCTATCGTTCTGTTCTGTATATTCCCGGCTCGCGTGACCGGGCGCTGGACAAGGCGCGCACCCTGCCGGTGGACGCGATCATCTTTGATCTGGAAGATGCCGTCGCCGCCGATGAAAAAGAGAACGCGCGCGAAACGCTCAAGGCGGCGCTGGCCGCGGGTGGATATGGCGCGCGTGTCAAGATCGTGCGGATCAACGGGCTGGATACCGAATGGGGCCGCGCCGATGCCGAGGCCGTGCGGGACATGGATGCTGATGTGGTTCTGTTGCCCAAGGTCAATTCAGCCGCTGATGTGGACGCGCTGGCCGCGATCACCGGAGATATCCCGATCTGGGCGATGATGGAGACCCCGCGCGGAATGCTGAACGCGGCCGAGATTGCGGCGCATCCGCTGATGGCAGGGTTCGTGATGGGTACCAATGATCTGGCCAAGGAATTGCAGACACGCTTCCGCCCTGATCGTCTGCCGCTGATGACCTCTCTGGGCCTGTGCCTGCTGGCAGCCAAGGCCGAGGGGCTGATCATCGTGGATGGTGTCTATAACGCTTTCAAGGATGACGAAGGTCTGGCCGCAGAATGTACCCAAGGCCGCGATATGGGCTTTGACGGCAAGACCCTGATCCACCCTGCGCAAGTCGAAATCACCAACGCGGCCTTTGCGCCGTCGGATGCGGAAATCGACCTGGCCCAACGTCAGATTGCAGCTTTTGAAGAGATCGAAGCGCAAGGACAGGGCGTCGCTGTGGTCGATGGCAAGATCGTTGAAAATCTGCACGTTGCAACCGCCCGTGAAATTCTGGCAAAAGCTGAGGCAATCTCAATTTTGCAAGCGGGGTAAGCCAGCATGGGCTTTGTTCTTCTGATCCTCGGCGTGGCGCTTTGGTGGGCCGCGCATCTGTTCAAACGTGTGATGCCAGCGCAGCGCGCGGCGATGGGCAATGGCGGCAAGGGCGCGGTGGCGCTGGCGCTGGTGGCGGCGATCTTGCTGATGATCTTCGGCTATCGCATGACCGATTTCATCTATGTCTGGGCGCCGCCCTCTTTCATGATCCATATCAACAACCTGCTGGTTCTGATCGCCATCTTCATGATGAGCCCCGCCGGTAAAAAGGGCCGTCTGCTGAACAAGATGCGCCACCCGCAACTGGCCGGTTTCCGCGCCTGGGCCTTTGCGCATTTGCTGGTGAATGGCGATTTGGCCTCGATCATCCTGTTCGGCGGGCTGTTCCTGTGGGCACTGGCCGAAGTCGTGGTCATCAATCGCGCCGAACCCGATTGGACACCGGGCGAACCCGGGACCTATGGCAAGGACGCGATGTTCTTTGTGGCCTCGATCGTGCTGTTGGTCGTGATCGGCTATATTCACGGGCTGGTCGGTCCGTCGCCCTTTGGATCGTGAGGGGCTGGGGATGGCAAAACTCTATCGTCTGCTGACTGAAGAGGACACCTCGGCCTTTTGCCACAAGGTGTCCGACGCGCTGGCCAAGGGGTGGGAGCTGTATGGCGACCCGTCCTATGCCTATGACGCCGCAAACAGCGTGATGCGCTGTGCGCAGGCCGTGACCAAAGATGTCGCGGCCGACTATTCACCCGAAATGAAACTGGGGCAGCAATAATGGCAAAAACCAATCCGGGCCGCTATTTCGAGGATTATTCCGTCGGGCAGGTGTTGCGCCATGCGGTGCCACGCACCGTAACCGATGGGGAACGCGCGATGTATCACGCGCTCTATCCCGCGCGTCATGCGCTCTATTCTTCGGATGAGTTCGCCCGGAATTGCGGCCTGCCGCAAAGCCCGCTGGATGATCTGGCAGCGTTTCATGTGGTGTTTGGCAAGACGGTGCCGGATGTGTCGCTGAACGCGGTGGCCAATCTGGGATATGCCGAGGGGCGCTGGCTGAAGCCAGTTTACGCAGGTGACACGCTGCGATCGGAATCCGAGGTGATCGGGGTCAAGCAGAACTCGAACGGGAAGACCGGGGTGGTTTACGTGCGCACCCGTGGTCTGAACCAGCGCGACGAGGCGGTCATGGAATATGTCCGCTGGGTGATGGTGCGCAAATCGAACCTGGATGCCCCTGCGCCTGATGCGGTTGTACCGCAGTTGAAAAAGACGTTGGAGCCCGGTGATCTGGTCATTCCGCAGGGGTTGGATTTCTCGACCTACGATTTCACGCAGTCGGGCGAGGCGCATCGCTGGGGCGATTACGAGATCGGCGAAAAGATCGACCACGTGGATGGTGTCACTGTCGAAGAGGCCGAGCATATGCTGGCCACGCGTCTGTGGCAGAACACTGCCAAGGTGCATTTCGACCTGACCTTCCGCCCCGAAGGGCGGTTGATCTATGGCGGACACGTGATCTCGATGGCGCGGACGCTGTCGTTCAACGGTCTGGCCAATGCGCAGATGGTGGTGGGCCTGAATGGTGGTGCGCATGCCAACCCGTGTTTCTCGGGCGATACGATCAAGGCGTGGTCCGAGGTTCTGGACAAAGCCGAGACTGATGTTCCCGGAGTCGGGGCGATACGTCTGCGTCTGGTGGCCACCAAAGGTGGAGAACCCTTTGAGCTTAAGAACGAAGATGGTCGGTATATGCCGAACATCCTCCTTGATCTGGACTATTGGGCGTTGATGCCCGTCTGATCAGACTGCCCACATTCATGTGATCGCAGCCTTGTCCAAACGTGCTAGGCTGCGATCATGCTCCTGTTTCGTTCGTTTGCTGTTTGTGTCTGTCTGACCCCGCCTGCTTTGGCTTGTGATCTGGCCTTGGCTTTGGCTGTGGACGTCTCGGGGTCTGTCGATTCTACGGAGTATCGCATCCAGATGGACGGCCTGGCGGCTGGATTGCGCGATCCCATTGTGTCCGAGGCATTGGTTCGCGGCGACGCGCGCCTGATGCTGGTGCAGTGGACTGGCGCATCGCGTCAGAAAGTGACGATACCTTGGACCCGAATTGACAGTTTTGAAACGCTGGACGCTTTTGCCGGACAGGTGGCGTCAGACCCGCGTGTGTGGCGCAACTTTTCAACGGCGATTGGCGAAGCGTTAGAAATGACACTGACCAGTTTCGATAGGGTTTCCGAATGCAAAAGGCACTTGATTGATATTTCGGGCGACGGGATTTCAAACGAAGGGGTCGAACCGACGGAAATCCACGGCGTTTTGCGCAGCCGCGGCGTGACAGTGAACGCGATAGCCATCGAGGAAACCGAACCGGACCTGACCGCATATTTCTTTGAGAATGTCATTGTCGGCGAAGGCGCATTTGTTGTTTCAGCGGCTGGTTTCGAAGATTACCCTGAGCGAATTCGCAAGAAGTTGCTGCGCGAAGTCACGCAGCAAACTGCTGAACTGGAGTAGCTTCATGTCAGATTCGGAGTTGAAGGCGCTAACATCGGGAAGCTGTGATTTCATTTGTGATCACGTCATTATTTTGTGTGATCACAATTTCAAATTATCCACCATTTTGCGCCAAATATGAGCTTTTTTGCAGTTGCAGCGCGTGACAGGCTGGCAAAAAACAGTAAAACCTTCGGAAGCAACCGAAAAGGAGCCAATCCAACATGGCCGATGTAAATCGGGGCAATCGCCCTCTTTCACCACATCTTACGATTTATCGTCCTCAGCTGACGTCCGCGACCTCGATTTTGGTGCGGATCACTGGAATCGTAGCCTTGGCGATGTCTTTCTTTGTTGTGTGGTGGCTGCTGGCAGCCGCAACGTCAGAGACCGCATTCACCTTTATTGATGGCTTGATGAGAAGCTGGCTGGGCGATCTGGCCATGTTTGGTGCGACCTGGGCGATTTTCTATCACATGCTTGGACGGTTGCGCCACGTGATCTGGGATCTGGGGTATTGCGTGGACGTCAACATTTCGGAAAAGCTGGGGATCGGCATGCTGGTGCTGGCCACCGTTCTTTCGTTCATCACAGCGATTGCGGTTTAAGGGGGACACCATGAGTTATCTGACAGACCGCAAACGTGCGCAGGGCACAGGTGCAGGCCGGCAGGGGACACATCACCACTGGCAAATGATGGCCAGTTCGACGGCATTGGTGTTCCTTGTGCCGCTGTTTGTGTTCACTTTCGCAAATGGGCTGGGCGGAACCTACGAAGAGGTTTTGGCCTATTACAGCCGTCCGTTCCCGGCGATCGTGACGGGGCTGACGCTGGTTGTCGTGATCATCCACCTTGTCCGCGAAGCGCAGGTGGCGATTGAGGACTATGTGCACGGCGTCGCGGAAAAGCTGAGCCTGCTGGCAGTCGCAGCTTTTGGATACACTTTGATGGCTGCGGGGCTGTTTGCCCTCGTGAAGCTGGCGCTGTGACGCGCGGTAGGGATAAGAACAAATGACAGCTGCATACGAATACGAAACACACGAATATGACGTGGTTGTTGTCGGCGCCGGCGGCGCTGGTTTGCGCGCCACTCTGGGCATGGCCGAGCAGGGCCTGCGCACCGCGTGTGTCACCAAGGTTTTCCCGACCCGCTCGCACACGGTTGCGGCGCAGGGCGGCATTGCCGCGTCCCTGTCGAACATGGGACCGGATCACTGGCAGTGGCACATGTATGACACCGTCAAGGGATCGGACTGGCTGGGCGATACCGACGCCATGGAGTATCTGGCGCGTGAGGCACCAAAGGCGGTTTATGAGTTGGAACATTACGGCGTTCCGTTCAGCCGCACCGAAGAAGGTAAGATTTACCAGCGACCCTTCGGGGGCCACACGACCGAGTTTGGCGAAGGCCCAGCGGTGCAGCGCACCTGTGCCGCCGCCGACCGGACGGGTCACGCGATCCTGCACACGCTCTATGGTCAGTCGCTGAAGAACAACGCCGAGTTCTATATCGAGTATTTCGCCATCGACCTGATCATGTCCGATGACGGGCAATGTCAGGGCGTCGTCTGCTGGAAGCTGGACGATGGCACGATGCATGTCTTCAACGCCAAGATGGTGGTGCTGGCGACCGGCGGCTATGGCCGCGCCTATTTCAGCGCAACCTCGGCCCATACCTGCACCGGCGACGGTGGCGGCATGGTGGCCCGTGCGGGCCTGGCCCTGCAGGATATGGAGTTCGTACAGTTCCACCCGACCGGCATCTACGGTTCGGGCTGCCTGATCACCGAAGGCGCACGGGGTGAGGGCGGATACCTGACCAACTCGGAAGGCGAACGGTTCATGGAGCGTTATGCGCCCCAGTACAAAGACCTGGCGCCGCGAGATTATGTCAGCCGTTCGATGACGATGGAGATCCGCGAGGGGCGTGGCCATGGTGACAATGGCGACCACATTCACCTGAACCTCAGCCACCTGCCAGCCGAAGCGCTGGCCGAGCGTCTGCCGGGTATCTCGGAATCGGCCCGCGTTTTTGCCGGCGTCGACGTTACCAAAGAGCCGATCCCGGTTCTGCCGACCGTCCACTACAACATGGGCGGTATCCCGACGAACTATTGGGGCGAAGTTCTGAACCCGACCGCTGATGATCCGACCGCAGTTGTGCCGGGTCTGATGGCCGTTGGTGAGGCCGGATGCGCCTCGGTCCACGGCGCGAACCGTCTTGGGTCTAACTCTTTGATCGACCTCGTGGTGTTTGGCCGCGCGGCTGCGATCCGGGCAGGTAAGGTTGTCGATGCCGACGCGCCGAACCCGGTGCTGAATCAGGCTTCGGTCGATAAGGCATTTGACCGGTTTGATGCTGTTCGCAACGCCAGCGGGTCAATCCCGACGGCTGATCTGCGGCTTGAGATGCAGAAAACCATGCAGGCCGACGCAGCCGTGTTCCGCACGTCGAAAACAATGGCGGAAGGCGTCGAGAAAATGACCGCGATCGCTGCCAAGATGGATGACCTCAAGGTCTCCGACCGCTCGCTGGTCTGGAACAGCGATCTGATGGAGTCGCTGGAACTCACCAACCTGATGCCAAGCGCGCTGGCCACGATCGTAGGGGCCGAGGCGCGTAAGGAATCCCGTGGTGCGCACGCGCATGAGGACTTCACCGAACGCGACGATGAAAACTGGCGCGTCCACACCGTCAGCCGGGTCGAGGGCAACAAGGTCGACCTCAGCTATCGCCCTGTTATCGTCGATCCTCTGACCACCGAGGATGAAGGCGGCATCAGCCTGAAGAAAATCGCGCCCAAGGCGCGGACGTTCTAAGGAGAGGAACTTATGGTACAACTGACCCTCCCCAAGAATTCCCGGATCACCACCGGTAAGACATGGCCAAAGCCCGAAGGCGCAAGCAATGTGCGCAAGTTCCAGATCTATCGCTGGAACCCGGATGACGGCCAGAACCCGCGTGTCGATACGTATTTCGTCGATATGGACAGCTGCGGGCCGATGGTTCTGGACGCGCTGATCAAGATCAAGAACGAGATTGATCCCACACTGACCTTCCGCCGGTCTTGTCGCGAGGGGATTTGTGGTTCGTGCGCGATGAATATCGACGGGATCAACACGCTGGCCTGCATCTATGGCATGGATGAGATCAAGGGCGACGTGAAGATCTATCCGCTGCCGCACATGCCGGTGGTCAAGGACCTGATCCCCGACCTGACGCATTTCTACGCGCAGCACGCTTCCATTATGCCGTGGCTGGAAACCAAGACCAACCGGCCTGCGAAGGAATGGAAACAGTCCATCGAAGACCGCAAAAAGCTGGATGGTCTGTATGAATGCGTGATGTGCGCAAGCTGCTCGACCTCATGCCCTAGCTACTGGTGGAACGGCGACCGTTACCTTGGCCCCGCCGCGTTGCTGCATGCTTATCGCTGGATCATCGACAGCCGGGATGAGGCAACGGGTGAGCGTTTGGATGAATTGGAAGATCCGTTCAAGCTGTACCGTTGCCACACCATCATGAACTGCGCCAAGACCTGCCCCAAAGGTCTGAACCCGGCCAAGGCGATTGCTGAGATCAAGAAAATGATGGTCGACCGCGCGGTTTAAGCGACCCTTGTAAATTCAGTACTTGCCGCCTTGCGGCAAGTGCATGGCAAGATTGCAAAACAAGGCGATGCGACCGCCTCAGTTTAGTACTATTTTGTAAGCAGGGAGGAGTGATTCAACCAACAAAGGGGATCGCTCCGGTGCAGGATCAAAACCTAAAAACCAAAGCAGACGAAGCGCTTGAGGCGCTGGAACAGGCTTGGGCCTATTACACGCCAGAACCTGTCGCGCCTGACGCCCATGAACCAGACCTGTTCGAATACGCGAACGCCGCTTGAACTCATGCATAGATTGGGCAATGCATAAGCATGCCCATTCTGTTGCTTTTGCTGGCCGCTGGCGTTTTTGCGTATTTCATCTGGCGGTCACGAACATCATCTTTGACACGAGACTGCCGATGGCGTCAGCACCGAAAGGAAGGTGTCTGGATCTGTGCCTTTTGCGGCGCGCAGCAGGATGGGGCAGATACCCCAAAAACCTGCCTGAGGAAGTAAGAAAGGGCACCCTAAGCGCCCCTTCCCGGTTCAAGCGGCGTTCGGAAACGCAGCCCGCAACGCGATTTCAACCATATCGCCAAAGCTGCTTTCCCGCTCGGAAGCGGGCAGGGCCTCGCCCGTCAGCAAATGGTCGGATACGGTCAGAACGGCCAAGGCCCGGCACTTGTGCCGCGCGGCCAGAATATACAGCTCGGCCGCTTCCATTTCGACACCAAGGATTCCGTGGCGGACCATCTGTTCGTTCAGGTCAGGCCGCTCATCATAAAACACGTCAGAGGAATAGATCCCCCCGATATGGGTCGTCGTGCCACTAGCCTCGGCAGCTTGGGCTGCTGCTTGCAGCAGACCCCAATCCGCACAGGGGGCAAAGTTGAGTTCTTTTATGATCCCGCGCGACGGAGTGCTCAGCGTTGTTGAGGTCATCGCCAGGATAACGTCACGGACTTTGACACTGTCCTGCATTCCCCCGCACGATCCGATCCGGATCAGAGTTTTTGCACCGAAATCGCGAATTAACTCATTCGCGTAAATCGACAAGGAGGGCATTCCCATTCCGCTGCCCTGAATCGAAACCGGGTTCCCTTTCCAGGTTCCGGTAAATCCCAGCATGCCGCGCACATTATTGACTTGTTTCGCGTCATCCAAAAATGTTTCAGCGGCCCATTTTGCCCGATACGGATCACCCGGCAATAAAACAGTTTCTGCGATATCGCCTTTTTCGGCGCCAATATGAATCGTCATTTCTATTAAATTCCAATCAGATTTCCAGGTCCGAGATACTTGCGCCAGACTTGAGCGCGTCGTGTATCCACTGCGGCTTGCGCCCTCGACCAGACCAGGTTTGCGAGGGGTCGGTGGGGTTGCGGTACTTGGCCTTAGCTTTGAACCCTTTTCCAGACGCTGCGCCTTCCGCAGCCAATTCAGACAAAGAGAATCCGTATTGAGCCGCGGCCTGTTCAGCCGCCTTCAACGCTTCTTGTCGCTCCCGCATTTCCGCTTTCTTAAGCGCTTTTTCGATCTGATCGCGCAGTTTCATTAATTCCTTGCGCGACATCTCCTCCAGATCAATTGCCATATTTTTTCTCCATGCCAAGCCCAAATGGGCAGCCTCCCTAAAGGCATACATTTAGTGCAGACATGGGTTTTACCTGTCCCCTTTACCAAAGGGAATAGGCATGCCGATAAAAGAAACGAGAGGGTTCGTTATTCCGCCGCCAAATTTTGCGGATCAGCCAGAGTGATAATGTCGCCCATTATCGTATTCAGCTCGAAATTCTTTGGTGTGTAGATTTTCGCGACGCCCATCGCTTTTAGTTTTGCCGCATCTTCATCAGGAATGATCCCGCCCACAACAACCGGAATGTCCGTCAGGCCAGCTTCTTGCAGTCGGGTCATGACGTCCTGAACCAACGGGATGTGGCTGCCCGACAGGATCGACAACCCAATGACATGCGCTTTGTCCTCGGATGCCGCTGACACGATTTCCTCTGGTGTCAGACGGATGCCTTCATAGCTGATATCCATGCCGCAATCGCGTGCACGGAAGGCGATTTGCTCGGCCCCATTGGAATGACCGTCCAGACCCGGCTTGCCGACAAGGAACTTCAGACGGCGCCCCAACTGGTCACTGACCGCGTCAACAGCGGCACGCAGGTCATCAAGTCCTTCAGTCTTATTGGAGACAGACCCCGAAACCCCGGTCGGCCCTCGATAGGTGCCATAGACCTTGCGCATTTCTTCGGCCCACTCACCCGTGGTGACACCCGCTTTGGCGGCAGCGATCGACGGCTCCATGACGTTGGCTCCGGTCTGCGCCGCGGTGCGCAGGGCGGCGAGGGCTGCGGTGACGGCCGCCTCGTCGCGTTGGGTGCGCCATTCGTTCAGGCGGTCGATCTGTTCCTGCTCAACCGCCGGATCGACAACCATGATGCCGCCATCCTCGGTCTGAAGCGGGGAAGCCTCGCCATCGGTCCATTTGTTCACGCCGACCACAACGGTTTCGTTACGCTCAATCCGGTTCAGGCGTTCGGCGTTGGAATCGACGAGGCGAGACTTCATGTACTCGATCGACGCAACCGCACCCCCCATCGAATCCAGGTTGGCCAACTCAGCGCGCGCGCCTTCTTTCAACTCTTCCACCTTGGCGTCGACGGCGGGGTTGCCCTCGAACAGGTCTTCATATTCCAGCAGGTCGGTTTCATAGGCCAGAATTTGCTGCATCCGCATGGACCATTGCTGATCCCACGGGCGGGGCAGACCCAGCGCCTCATTCCATGCAGGTAGCTGCACAGCGCGAGCGCGAGCCTTTTTTGACAGCGTCACAGCCAGCATCTCAATCAGAATACGGTAGACGTTATTCTCTGGCTGCTGTTCCGTCAGGCCCAAAGAGTTCACCTGCACGCCATAGCGGAAGCGGCGGAACTTGGGGTTTTCGACACCGTAACGGTCCTGCAGAATCTCATCCCACAGGTCCACAAAAGCGCGCATCTTGCACATCTCGGTCACAAAGCGGATGCCTGCGTTCACGAAGAAGGAAATCCGACCGCAAAGGGCCGGGAAATCCTCGGCCGGAACGCGTGGGCGGAGCTCGTCCAGAACGGCGATGGCGGTGGCCAGCGCATAGGCCAGCTCTTGTTCGGGTGTCGCGCCCGCTTCTTGCAGGTGATAGGAACACACGTTCATCGGGTTCCATTTAGGCACGTTGGAATAGCAATATTCGGCCACATCCGCGATCATCTTGAGCGACGGTTTGGGCGGGCAAACATAAGTGCCGCGGCTCAGGTATTCCTTGATCAGATCGTTCTGAACGGTCCCTTGCAGCTTGGACACATCTGCGCCCTGTTCCTCGGCCACTGCAATATACAGCGCCAGCAACCACGGCGCAGTCGCGTTGATGGTCATCGAGGTGTTCATCTGCTCTAGCGGGATCTGATCGAACAGAACCCGCATGTCCCCCAGATGGCTGATCGGCACACCCACCTTGCCGACCTCGCCGCGTGCCAGAGTGTGGTCGCTGTCATACCCGGTTTGCGTCGGCAGATCGAAAGCCACCGAAAGCCCGGTCTGACCCTTGGCGAGGTTCCCACGATACAACGCGTTCGATGCTTTGGCGGTGGAATGACCGGCATAGGTTCGGATGAGCCAGGGGCGATCTTTCTGCGTCTGCGTCATAGCGTGCCTCGTATCACAGGTGGGTAAGAAAATTACGTCCTTGGGTTCTAAAGCGCAATTTTCGGGATATGTCAATTCGCTGCGTCGCGGCATTCGAGGTTCTTCTGATTGTAGGACGCTACGTTTGCTGGCAGGGTGCGCGCATGACTCAGACCGTCGAGCTTCCGCTTTGGCTATTCTTGCTGATCCTGGTGTTTGCCGCGGTCACACTGGCTTCGCATTTTCTGTTCCCATCCGTGCGGTGGTTTTTTCGGCGTCGTCTGGAACGTGCGGTCAAGCGCCTGAACGAACGGCTGCAGCGACCGATCCAGCCCTTCAAGCTGGCCGAACGCCATGACATGATTCAACGCCTGATCTACGACCCTCAGGTGGGGCAGGCGGTGCAGGATCATTCGCGTGAAACAGGTGTCCCCGAGGCGGTCGCGTTCGAACAGGCGCGAAAATATGCGCGTGAGATCGTGCCATCCTTTTCGGCGGTGGCCTATTTCAGCTTTGCTATCCGATTGGCGCGGATGCTGAGCAACGCGTTCTATGATGTGCGCCTCAGCTATCAGGACGAGGCGGCCATCAAGAACATTGATCCCGACGCGACCGTTGTGTTTGTGATGAATCACCGAAGCAATATGGATTATGTTCTGGTGACGTATCTGGCGGCTCAGCATTCTGCCCTGTCCTACGCAGTTGGAGAGTGGGCGCGGGTCTGGCCGCTTAGCCGCTTGATCCGGGCAATGGGGGCCTATTTTATTCGGCGCCGGTCGGGGAGTGAACTCTACCGTCAGGTGCTGGCCTGCTATGTGCGGCATGCGACCGAAGCTGGCGTCACGCAGGCCATGTTCCCGGAAGGCGGTTTAAGTCTGACCGGTGCACTGGGGCGTCCGAAGCTGGGGCTTTTGAAATACATCCTCGATGGCACCCGACCAGAAGGGAAAGACGTCGTCTTTGTTCCAGTCGCACTGAATTACGACCGGGTGCTGGAGGATACGATCCTCACCAAAGCGGCCTTGGGAAGCGAGCGGCGCTTTCGTGCCCGGATCGGGGTGATCACCGGCTGGATTCTGAAACAAATCGGTCGAAAGCTGATCGGCCGGTATACGCGTTTCGGTCTGGCCTCGGTCCGGTATGGTCAGCCGATTTCTTTGCGCGACTTCCGATCGGATCAGGACCGGGATGTCATGACAGACCTTGCCCGCGCTTTGATGGGCCAAATTCGCGACGCGATTCCTTTGGTTCCCCTGCCCGCCATCTGCAAACTGATTCACGAGCGCGGGGAACTGCTGGAAGATGAGGTGCGCATCCTCGTGTCCGAACTCATGCGACGTGACGGAACTTTGGTGGCCCCCGAGGACACCGCCATCACGCAAGCTTTGGATCAGCTCGTCCAGAGGCGTATCCTGAAACAGGTGGATGGGAAAATATCTCAATCCGGCCAAAGGGTTGACCTGTTGAACTATTATGCGGCGTCCGCGCCCATCGACGCCGAAGCTATGAATGCTGCGATTGCGAAGGAAATTTCTGCATCCGCTGGGTCATAAAATTACAAAATGGATGCAAATTCTATTGCAATGTTGCTCAAGGCCAAATATCTCATCTGTTAATGCACGCGATTCTGCATCGCGGCGAAAAGGTTACAATAATAGGAGGCCAACATGGCTCTGGACACCGACAGCGGTATCGCGTCCTACGACGCGCCGGAAAAAGACCTCTATGAGATGGGCGAAATCCCTCCGATGGGATTTGTTCCAAAGAAAATGTATGCGTGGGCGATCCGCCGTGAGCGTCATGGTGAGCCTGACACGGCGATGCAGCTTGAAGTGGTTGATGTTCCCAAGCTGGACAGCCACGAGGTGCTGGTTCTGGTGATGGCCGCCGGCGTGAACTATAACGGCGTCTGGGCGTCGCTGGGCAAGCCGATCAGCCCGTTTGACGGCCACGGCCAGCCTTTCCATATCGCCGGTTCCGATGCGTCGGGCATCGTCTGGGCCATTGGTGATAAGGTTAAGCGCTGGAAAGTGGGCGACGAGGTCGTGATCCACTGCAACCAGGATGATGGTGACGACGAAGCGTGTAACGGTGGCGACCCGATGTATTCGGACAGCCAGCGTATCTGGGGCTATGAGACGCCGGACGGATCGTTCGCGCAGTTCACTAACGTGCAGGCGCAACAGTTGATGCCGCGCCCCAAGCATCTGACCTGGGAAGAAAGCGCGTGTTACACGCTGACGCTGGCCACTGCCTACCGCATGCTGTTCGGGCACGAACCGCATGACCTGAAGCCCGGCCAGAACGTACTGGTCTGGGGTGCTTCGGGCGGTCTGGGCTCTTACGCGATCCAGCTGATCAACACCGCAGGCGCAAACGCGATCGGCGTGATCTCGGACGAAAGCAAGCGTGACTTCGTCATGGGTCTGGGCGCCAAGGGCGTTCTGAACCGCAAGGACTTCAACTGCTGGGGTCAACTGCCCACGGTGAACACGCCGGAATATGCCGAGTGGTTCAAAGAAGCCCGCAAATTCGGCAAGGCGATTTGGGATATCACCGGCAAGGGCGTGAACGTCGACATGGTTTTCGAACACCCCGGTGAAAGCACTTTCCCGGTGTCGACCTTCGTGGTGAAAAAGGGCGGCATGGTCGTGATCTGCGCCGGCACCACTGGTTATAACCTGACCTTCGATGTGCGCTACATGTGGATGCATCAGAAGCGTCTTCAGGGTTCACACTTTGCGCATCTGAAACAGGCGTCAGCCGCGAACCAGTTGATGGTCGAGCGTCGTCTGGACCCCTGCATGTCGGAAGTGTTCTCGTGGAACGAGCTGCCCGAAGCGCACATGAAGATGATGCGGAACGAGCATAAGCCCGGCAACATGTCTGTTCTGGTTCAGGCACCACGGACAGGAATGCGTACACTGGAAGAGGTTCTGGACGCACGCAGCTAAACCGGCTGACCCCCAAACAATATCGCCCGCGAATCGTTGTTTCGGTTCGCGGGCGCTTTCTTTTCTTGCCCAACTTAGTGGTTTCAAGGGGTTGCCGAAGCGTTGCCCGCTATTTTTGGGGAGTAGAAACCGGTGAATAGGGCAAAAACCTCCCACATGCTATAGTTGTGTTAACCCTTCGTTAACCCTTTCGGAGCGACCCTAGATGGCGAGAAATGAGTGGATACTGGACGTTTTGTCGGACCTCAACGCCTTTGCGGTTGAGAACGGTTTGACCGCGCTTGCCGAGCAGTTGGATGACACCAAACTGATCGCCGCAGCCGAGATTGCGTCCGTAAGCAATGAGGCACGGGCACCCGCGGATGGGAATACAACTCGATTTGAGCCAGGTTCTGGAGGACTTGGAAAACACCAGCACGCTTGACGAACTTGGCGATGTCGCCGTTCGGCTTCGCGACAGGCTACAGATCGAACATATCATTTACCATTGGGTTGACGGCGCTGGTGATCAATACGGCTATACAACATATCCTGATAGCTGGGCCGAAAGATACCGAGAGAAAAACTACCACCGAATTGACCCCGTGATCTTGGGGTGCTTCCAAAGATTCCATCCCGTCGATTGGAAGACATTGGATTGGTCGGGAAAGGTCGCGAAGAACTTCTATAAAGATGCCCTGGAACACGGGGTAGGCAACCAGGGCTATTCGATCCCAATCCGCGGTCCGAACGGGCAATTCGCCCTGTTTACAGTGAATCACTCTTGCGACGATGAAACCTGGAAAGGTTTTATGGAAACCCATGGCCGCGAGCTGATCCTGATCGCGCATTTTTTCAATCGCAAGGCGCTGGAGTTCGAAAGTGACAGGCAGCCGGACGCGCCGCGCGGATTGTCGCCCCGAGAAGTGGATGCCATGACCTTGCTGGCGCTGGGCTATAACCGGGCGCAGGTGGCCCATTCCCTGTCGATCTCAGAGCATACGCTGCGCGTCTACATCGAGAGTGCGCGGGCCAAGCTTGGAGCGCAGAACACCACCCACGCCATCGCCACCGCACTCAGCCGAGGATTAATAGTGGTTTAACGGTCAGGCGCTCCTCGAACGGGAAATTAACCACGACTTTGTACCCCCTTCGTTCCTGCACAGGACGACAAGGGGAAAAAGTCATGTTGCGCTATTTGTTCGCAGATGAATTGCACAAGTTTCCGAAGCTGGCCGATGGAATGTTCCGCGATCGCGCCGATCAGTTCAAAACCCGGCTGGGCTGGGATGTTCACGTCAATGAAAACGGAGAGGAGCGAGATCAATACGATGATCTGAACCCGCTCTACGTCATCTGGGAGGAGGAGGACGGCAGCCATGGCGGGTCCATGCGGGTTCTGCCGACAACAGGCCGGGTCATGGTAAATGAGGTTTTCGGACATCTGACAGGGGGTGAGCCGATCAACAGCCCCGTGATCTGGGAAGTGACGCGCTTTTGCCTGTCCCGGACCGCCAGCCCTCATACCGCTGGGGCAATTATGCTGAGCGGAGGTGAGATCATGGAAGGGTTCGGCCTGACTCACATCGCAGGTGTCTTTGACGCGCGGATGATCCGGATTTATCGCCTCATCGGGTCGTCGCCAATCGTGCTGGGGTCCGAAGGTAAAGGTCGCGACCAGATTTCTGTCGGGCTGTGGCCCTATTCGGCTGAAGACTGCTATCGGGTTGCAGAGCGCGCGGGTATCCCGCGTGAATTGTCCCGGCTGTGGTTCAAAACCGCGTTCGGGACCGGGCGGCAACACCGGTTTGCCTTGTCCGCCTGAAGCGCGCGAAAACGTCATTCCGTATCTGGTGATAGCTGGCGTGGCCCTGTAGGGTCGCGCCATGTCTTTGCCCCCCGTGACCTTCTCTGACGATCAGGCCGCCGCCTATGACAGCATCGCCGAGATGCTGAAATCCGCCGGAGTGGATCTGGACGACGATGCCCTGTTGAAGCTTCCGGGCAACGGGAAATCTGGTGTCATGGCGGTCATCGGCAAAGCGGGATCTGGGAAAACCCTTTTATTGGCAGAGCTTTACAAGTCCCTTGCGGAAACGGGTGTTCAGGTTGTCTCGGGCGATTTCGAAAGCCGCAAAGCCCGCGAAAAGCGCAGCTTGGCCATCCTTGCGCCGACCAACAAGGCAGCAAGCGTGTTGCGTCTGCGCGGGGTGCCTGCGACGACGATCCATCGTATCCTCTATACGCCGGTATATGACCCGGAATACGAACGCATTGCCGAGTGGTTGGCAGGCAATGATGACCGGCCCGAGATCGAAGGGCTGACGGACGAAGCGCTGGACCGCGCGGCTGCGTTTTATCAGAACAACAAATCCATCCCCGGTGCTTTGGCGGCTGCGGGGTTGCGCGGGTCCGATTTCATAACGGGTTGGAAACGTCGGGATGAACCTCTTGATATCGGGTTCGTGGACGAGGCCTCGATGCTGGATGATCGCCAGTTCGAGGACCTGCAGGAGATTTTCCCCACGCTGCTACTGTTCGGTGATCCCGCTCAGTTGGCCCCGGTCAATCAGTCCGGCAGCATGGTGTTTGACGCGCTGCCGGAGCCGCGAAAGCAGATTTTGCACCGGGTTCACAGACAGACGGCGGATAACCCTATTCTGGACCTCGCTCATGCGCTGGCCGACCCGCAGATGGGTTTTGAGGATTTCGAACGTCTGGTCGAACAGACCGCCCAACGGGACGACCGCGTTGTCTGGGGGCAAAGAGTCGAAGTTGATCTGATGGCCCGAAGCCCCGTTCTGGTCTGGCGCAATGCGACGCGTATCCGTCTGATACAAGCGTTCAGGCATGTCCACGGTGCACCTGATACCGAGTTACTGGAGGGTGAGCCGCTGATCTGCGATGGGATCGAGTTGCCTTTGAAACATCGCAAAAAGCGTCTTGATCTTGAGGCGCGCGGGCTGATCAAGGGGGCGCAGGTCATCTATCTGGGGCCGGGGCGTAAGCCGGGGTTTTCCCGGTTGCACGTCATGGGTGCCGAAGACCCGCAGGTCAGCGCTGCGTCGATTGTCAAAATTGAGATGCCGGATGAGGAAGAACCTTTCATCCCTTATGCCGCGCGAATGGGCGCAACCTTTCTGCACGGCGCAGCCGTAACGATCCACAAGGCGCAGGGGTCGCAATGGGACACGGTTCAGGTTTTTGCGCCCGACATCTATGCAGCGGCCCGGATGGGGCGGACAGAGGCCGGGCAGCCGTTGTGGAAGCGGCTGGCATACGTGGCCATCACGCGCGCGCAGGAGAGGTTGATCTGGGTGGTGCGCAACCGCTTGGCCAAACCCACCCACCCGCTGCGGGTGGATGATCTGCGTGCGCATCCGGCGGCCTCGCTGACATTGGAGGCAGAAGAAACATGAAGACGATCATTGTCACAGGGGCCAGCGCGGGCATTGGGCGCGCGACGGCCGAGCTTTTTCTGGATGAGGGATGGACTGTTGGGCTTTTGGCGCGCAGCGCGGACACTTTGGAGGCGATGGCCACTGGCCGATCCAACGCTGTTCCCTTGCCAGCGGATGTGACCGAGCCCGAGGCCGTTTCGAGCGCGTTCAACCACTTTCTGGACAAGGCCGGACGATTGGATGTGCTGTTCAACAATGCGGGAATTTTTGCGCCCGGCGGAACGATTGACGAAATCGCGCTGGAGGATTGGTACCAAAGCGTCAACGTCAACCTGAATGGGATGTTTCTGTCAGCACGCGAAGCGTTTCGGATCATGCGGCACCAATCGCCACAGGGCGGACGCATCATCAATAACGGCTCGATTGCAGCGCATGTGCCGCGTCCGAACTCGGTCCATTATTCGGCGACGAAACATGCAATCACGGGCCTGACCCGTAGCTTGTCTTTAGACGGGCGTGACTTCGGGATTGCCTGCGGCCAAATTGATATCGGCAACGCGCGGACGCAGATGGTGCAGGGATTGGTCGACACTGCGATCGCGGCGGGTGAGCAACCCGATCCAACCATGGCGGTTGAAGACGCGGCCCGGTCCGTGTTTCACATGGCCTCTCTGCCGGCTGAGGCCAATGTCCAGTTCATGACCGTGATGGCGACAACCATGCCCTATATTGGTCGCGGGTAGGCTTCAGTTCTCACGCAGCAAACGGAAAGCGGTAGATGCGCCCCAGCCCGCAGCAATGGCGATCACCAGCGACATTAGCCCGTACCAAACCGGTTGCTGGCGAGACATGTTGTAAAGGAACCGCTCCAGACCGACTTTACGGACGTCGATCGTGGTTTCGAACTGTGAAATCACGCTGCCATCCCGTGTGAGGAAAATGCGCGCGGTATAGTCACCTTCGGTCAGGTCGGCAGGCATTGCGATCGACGTTCGAAACAGGGTTTGCTCGTCCACGGCTACTGTGTCCTCGCGGATTGAGTAAAGCCCTTCATCTTCGCGGATACGGACGACGGCATCGGCAAAGTCCTGTGCGCTGCGGATATGCATCGCTGCTCCAACCGAGCGGATGGCGCGTTCAATTGAAATTCTGTACCGCAGATCCTCGGTATCTGACAGAATTTCCTTAAGCGGCGCACTGGTGGCAACGGCATAGAAGCTGGGCGCAAGGTCAACCAGAACGCTGTCGGTGTTTACCCAAATCCCCAGCTTGCGTTCCTTGCGCCTGACCATGACAGGGCTTGAGGGGCCAGCAACGGCCACGATGACCTCCAGCGGCGGGCCTGAGGGGATCGGTGTCTCGCGCTTGACCGCGCCAAAGATCAGGATTTCGGAGCCATCAAATGTGGCAGTGATGGCCACGCGGTCATGGCTTAGGCCAAGCACCACCTGCTCATCTTCGGCAAACGCAGGGCTGACGCATAACGCAAAAAGCAGGATCAGGCGCTTCAGCATGATCAGTGGCCCCCCTCAGTGCCAAGCGAGTAAAGCTCGGAGGGTTCGATCAGCAAGTCCAGGGCCAGTTTGCCGCAAACGACCAGAACCAGCGCCGCCAGAAGCACGCGCAACTGTTCCGCAGGCATCCGTGATCCGATCACCGTTCCGATTTGCGCGCCGACAACCCCGCCAACCAAAAGCAGGACGGCCAGTACGATATCCACCGTATAGTTGGTGGTCGCATGCAGCATGGTGGTAAAGCCGGTCACAAAGATGATCTGGAACAGCGACGTTCCAACAACGACCTTTGTGGGCATTCCCAGCAGATAGATCATTGCGGGGACCATGATAAATCCGCCGCCAACGCCCATGATCGCGGACAGAACGCCGACACAAAGGCCGACCAGCACGGGCGGGATAACCGAGATATACAGGCCCGAGGTGCGGAACCGCATCTTGAACGGCATCGCGTGAATCCAGCCGCGCTGACGTCGGGTTGCAGGGGCGCTGCCGCCTTTCTTGGACTTACGCAGCGCATTCAGGCTTTCGATGAACATCAGGCTGCCGACAACGCCAAGGAAGACGACGTAGCACAGCGTCACCAGCAAATCGACCTGGCCCAGACTTTTGAGATAGTTGAAAACGACCACCCCAAGCGCCGCGCCGATCAATCCCCCTGTCAAAAGGACCGTGCCCATTTTGAAGTCCACGGTTCTTCGTCGGAAATGCGCCAGAACGCCGGAAAATGAAGAGGCAACGATCTGGTTGGCTTCCGTCGCCACGGCCACGGCCGGGGGAATTCCGATAAAGAACAACAGCGGTGTCATCAGAAAACCGCCGCCGACACCAAACATGCCCGACAGAATGCCAACCATCCCGCCCAGCCCCAGCAACAGAAAGGCGTTCACGGAGACTTCGGCGATTGGAAGATAAATCTGCATGACTATTTAACAATTGAGGCTGGACGCATCGCGCGCGGCGATACGGTCCGGCGAAAAAAGACTGGCTGTGCTTTGATGCATTCCGGGGCAGCGAAGAGCCTGGGCGAACCGGTTGTGATTCTCCCAATCAAAGCGTCGGGGATATGCAAAGGAAATTGCGATACCGCCTTATCCCAATTGCGTTTCAGTGCTTGAGGGACCCCGGCGAGTCTTTTTTCGGGGTCGGATATCACAGGAAACACACGCATACCTCTTTAGAACCTTTGCGGCATGCAAAATCAACTCTGCATGCCGCTCTGCAGCGAACAGGACTGAAACATGTCCATATCTGGACTTATCAGCGCTCTTTCACATAAGGTTCGCCACCGGCGCGCGGCGGGATTGCTTTGCCCACGAACCCGGCCAGAATGACCACGGTCAGGATGTAGGGCAGGGCGTCCATGACCTGTACCGGAATGACAACACCGCCAAGGTCGATATTCTGGAACCGCAGCGCGACGGCTTGCAGCAGGCCGAACAACAGGCAGGCCCACATCGCGTGCCAGGGGCGCCATTTCGCAAAGATCAACGCAGCCAGTGCAATGAAGCCGCGCCCGGCCGTCATCTCTTTGACGAACCCGGCTTGCAGGGCGGTGGCCAGATACGCTCCGGCTATGCCACACAATACACCGCAGATGGCCACGGCCGCGAAACGAAGGCCAACAACGGAAACTCCGGCCGTATCCACCGCCGCAGGGTTTTCACCAACAGCACGCAGGCGCAGGCCAAACCGGGTGCGATACAGAATCCACCATGTCGCGGGGACCATCAGGAAGGCCACGTAAACCAGAATGGAGTGCCCCGACAGCAGTTCGGAATAGATAGGCCCGATTATGGGAACGCCGCTCAGGGCGTTTGCGAAGGGGAAATTGATCGGCTCAAAACGGCCGCCGCCGAACAGCGACGGGGTGCGGCCGCCCTGTTGAAACCAGCTTTGGGCGATCAGCACAGTCAGTCCCGACGCCAGAAAGTTGATGGCGACCCCCGAAATAAGCTGATTGCCCCGGAACGTGATTGAGGCCACGCCATGCAGCGCCGACAGGATCAGCGATGCCCCGATCCCCGCCAGAAGGCCCAGCCAGACCGAGCCGGTTACAGCAGCCACCGCAGCCGAGAAGAAGGCCGCCATCAGCATCTTGCCTTCCAGACCGATGTCAAAAATACCCGCCCGTTCGGAATAGAGCCCTGCCAGACACGCCAGCAGCAGCGGCGTCGCCAGTCGGATGGTGGAATCAAGGACCTGGATGAGCGTTACGAAGAACTCCATCACTGTGCTCCTTTCCGCAGGCTGAGGAACAGCTTTTCAAGCGGCATCCGAACCATGTTGTCCAATGCTCCGGTGAACAGGATCACAAGGGCCTGAATGACGACAATCAGCTCACGCGGGATCGAGGTCCACAGGGCCAGTTCAGCGCCGCCCTGATACAGAAAACCGAACAGGATCGCGGCCAGGAAAACACCAAACGGGTGTGACCGACCCATCAGGGCCACAGCGATGCCGATAAAGCCAGCGCCTTCGGTCGAGTTTAGAACCAACCGTTCGGCTTCGCCCATTACGTTGTTGATGGCCATCATCCCAGCCAGCGCGCCCGAAATCAGCATCGCGATGATGGTGATCCGCACGGGTGAAATCCCGGCATAGACAGCACCGGTTTCGGAATGGCCGTAGGCGCGGATTTCGTACCCCAGCCTTGTACGCCAGATCAGCGCCCAGACCACGACACAGGCGATCAAAGCCACAAAGAACGAGATATTCGCAGGCGCGCCGCGGAACAGGGCATTCTCGGCGGTCGAGAACATCGACTGGAAGGTCGGCAGATGCACGGTTTCCGGAAAGCGCGCGGTCGCGGGGTCTTGCGAGCCCTGCGGACGCATCACGTTGACCAGCATATAGTTCAGAAACGCAGCGGCGATGAAGTTGAACATGATCGTGGTGATCACGATATGGCTGCCGCGCTTTGCCTGCAAATAGGCCGGAATTGCAGCCCACATCGCGCCAAACAGCGCCGAGCCGACACAGGCCGCCAGCAACGCAATGCTCCAATGTGGCCAGTCAATATATAGACAGACCATGGCGACACCCAAGCCGCCCAGCATGGCTTGCCCCTCGCCCCCGATGTTGAACATCCGCGCGTGAAAGGCGACGGCAACGGCCAAACCGGTGAACATGAAGTTGGTGGCGTAATACAGGGTGTAGCCCCAGCCATAGGTGGATCCCAGCGCGCCGGTAACCATCAGGTTCACAGCCTCGAGAGGGTTTTCTCCGATGGCGAGGATGACCAGCGCCGACAGGATTGCGGCCAGTATCAGACTGATCAGCGGGATCAGAATGACGTCGGCCCATTTGGGCATTTTATCCATATTACGCGGCCTCTCCCGCAACACCGGCCATCAGCAGGCCCAGCTCTTTTTCGTCCGTTTCATGGGGCAGGCGCTCTCCCATGATATGTCCGTCGAACATCACCGCGATCCGGTCGGACAGCGAGAAGATCTCTTCCAGTTCGACCGAAACCAGCAGGATTGCCTTTCCCTGATCGCGCAGGGCAACGATCTGTTTGTGAATGAACTCGATCGCGCCGATGTCCACACCGCGCGTGGGCTGACCAACCAGCAACAGGTCGGGGTTCCGCTCAATCTCGCGCGCGACGACGATCTTTTGCTGGTTCCCACCAGAGAAATTCTTGGCGGCCAGCCAGCCATCCGGCGGGCGGACGTCAAATTTTTCGATCTTACGCTCGGTATCTGCGCGCAGGGCAGCGTTGTCCATGAAAATGCCGCGCTTATACGCCGGGTCCCGGTGATAGCCGAAAGCCACGTTTTCCCACGCGTGGAAGTCCATGATCAAACCTTCGCGCTGACGGTCCTCGGGCACATGTGCGATATGTTGCGCGCGCCGGGCCTGCCCGTCCGATCCAGCGCCGCTCAGCGCCAGCGGAGAGCCATTCAGCTTGATCGAACCAAGGCCGGGGCGCATCCCGCCCAGCACTTCCAACAACTCTGACTGACCATTTCCGGCGACACCCGCAATCCCGACGATCTCGCCTGCGCGCACGGTCAGATCAATGCCTTTAACGCGTTCGACGCCGGCCTCATCGACGACCCGCAGGTTTTCGATTTCCAGAATGGGCTTGCCCGGCTGTGCGGGCACCTTGTCGACCTGCAACAGGACCTTGCGGCCCACCATCAGCTCGGCCAGTTCCTGTGGGTTCGTCTCGGCCGTATTGACAGTCGCCGTCATCTGACCGCGCCGCATCACCGACACGGTGTCGGTTGCTTCCATGATCTCGCGCAGCTTGTGGGTGATCAGGATAATGGTCTTACCCTCGGCGCGCAGGCGGTCAAGGATGCGGAACAACTGATCGGCTTCGGCAGGCGTCAGCACGCCGGTCGGCTCATCAAGGATCAGAATTTCGGCCCGGCGATACAGGGCCTTGAGGATTTCCACACGCTGCTGCATGCCCACACCAATCTCGTCGATGCGTTTGTCAGGGTCCACGAACAGCTCATACTCTTCTTCCAGCGCTTTCAATTCCTTGCGCGCCTTTGACAGTGACGGGGCCAACAGCCCGCCATCCTCGGCCCCCAGAACGATGTTTTCCAGAACGGTGAAGTTTTCGACCAGCTTGAAATGCTGGAACACCATCCCGATGCCGGCTGCGATCGCTGCCTGACTATCCGGGATGTCGGTCTTGTTTCCGTTGATCCAGATTTCGCCCTTATCGGCTTTGTAAAAGCCGTAGAGGATGCTCATCAGTGTGGATTTGCCCGCACCGTTTTCTCCGATGATCCCGTGGATCGTACCGGGGGCAACGCTGATCGAGATGTCTTTATTGGCCTGAACCGGCCCAAAGGCTTTGGAAATCCCTTTGAGCTCAATGGCGGGGACGGTCATGTCTTGTCCTTGGGTTGCCGAAGGGCCGCGATGCACAACGCGGCAAAGTGGGTGCGAGGCGGAGGCCAGCCCCCGCCTCGCGCGATATCAGAACTGCAGTGCCGGGCAGCTGTCGTTCTCGTAATACGCAACCACATTGATGTCGCCATCAATGATGCCCTTGCGCGCGGCTTCGACAGCATCCGCCATCTGCGCCGAGACCAGTTCCTTGTTGTTATCGTCCATGGCAACACCAACACCTTCTTCGGCAAGGCCCATGGTGAACACGCCGGTTTCGACGTTTTCGCCTGCGGTCATCGCGTCATAAACCGCAACGTCCACACGTTTCAGCATCGAAGTCAGAACTTTGCCCGGGTGCAGGTGGTTCTGGTTGCTGTCCACGCCGATCGACAGGATACCTTCATCGGCGGCGGTTTGCAGAACGCCGACGCCGGTACCGCCTGCGGCCGCGTAGATCACGTCAGCGCCTTGGCTGATCTGCGCCTTGGTCAGTTCCGAGCCCTTCACCGGGTCATTCCATGCGGCCGGGGTGGTGCCGGTCATGTTTGCAACCACTTCGATATCAGGGTTCACAGCTTTGGCACCTTGCGCATAGCCACAGCCAAAGTGACGGATCAGCGGGATATCCATGCCACCGATGAAACCAACGGTGCCGGATTCAGACGCCATGGCCGCCATCATGCCAACCAGATAAGAGCCCTCGTGCTCGGCAAAGCTGACCTGACGAATATTCGGTGCATCCAGCCAGTTCACATCAACAGCAACGAACTTGGTGTCCGGATAGTCGCCTGCAACCGCAGAAAGCGGATCGGCCATCGCAAAGCCCATGGTGATGATCGGGTTCGCACCCGCTTCGGCAAAGCGGCGCAATGCTTGTTCACGCTGTGCTTCGGACTGAAGCTCGATCTCGCGGTACGTGCCGCCGGTCTTGTTGGCCCAACGCTGCGCGCCATTATGGGCGGCTTCGTTGAACGATTTGTCGAACTTGCCACCCAGATCGAAGATCAAGGCAGGTTCAGCCATTGCAGCACCCGCCGTCAGCGCGACAGCGGCGGCAGCGCCCATCAAGGATTTCATCAGGCTCATTTCATACTCCCGTTGGTTATTGTCGGTCGGGGCCAAATTAGCCCCGTTTACCCACTATGAGCGAGCATAACTCTTGTGATGGCGGGAATTAAGGCCGTTTGCAACAGCCGTGGTCAATAGATTTTTGACCATCTGGTCGAAAAAATTTGTAGCCCGAGGTCAGGTCAGGGCGATTTCCATGACAACGGCGTCAATTTTTCCTTTGTTTTCCTGCTGGTAATACCCTTTGCGCACCCCGCAGGGGCGGTAGCCGATCTGTTCGTATAATGCGATCGCAGGAATGTTGTTCCTGGCCACTTCCAGAAATGCCCGGGACGCGCCTAATTTTTTGGCTTTGGACTGCCATTCGGCCATGCGCAGTTTTGCCAGCCCCTGACGTTGCAGCGTGGGATGCGTTGCAATGGTGATCAATTCCGCCTCATCCGCGATCACCTGAAACAATGCGAATGATCTTGCGTTTCCAACAACATGCGTGAACCTGTTTGACAGAAGGTCGGCAAATTCAGCAGCACTCCAAGGGCGGGATTGCGTGAAGGCCGCCGCGTGTGTTTCGGCCAACTCTTCCGGCGTCATTCGTCCAGCAATACCGGTGGCACGTCCCTTGAAGGGGCGGCATCGGCTGGCCTTATGTACAGAGGTGCCGGGGGTTCAGTCACGGTGCGCCACCGTTGTGCCGCGATGCGCGCGATGGCCCAGACCTGCTGATCCGGGTCATCATTGAAAACCAGCGGCCCGAGTGATTCTGCGTATTCCAGTGACTGCAACACTGGACCGGCTTCCCGGGTTGAAACATACACTTGCTCGCGCGGTGCGCGGATCGCTGGAATTCTGTCCTGAAAATCTGCGGATAGGGCTTCAAACCCCGACACGCCAACGGCGGGAACGCCAAGACCAAGGGCCAGCCCTCGCGCAGCGGAAACCGAAATACGAATACCAGTGAAATTGCCCGGTCCTATCCCGACCCCAATCGCAGACAGATCGCTCCATGAGCGCCCGACTTCTGCAAGTACCTCTTCCAGCAAGGGCATGAGGCGTTCGGCCTGACCACGGGTCATGGCTTCGACCTTTGACACGACAATATGGTTGCCCTGCAACAAAGCGGCCGCGCAATGCGCGGCCGATGTATCGAAAGCCAGAATGATCGGGTCAGACGGCAACGGGGCGAACCTCGGTCACTTCGGGGATGTAGTGGCGCAGAAGGTTCTCGATCCCCATTTTCAACGTCAGGGTCGAGGACGGGCAGCCCGCGCAGGCCCCTTGCATGTGCAAATAGACCACGCCCCGGTCAAAGCCATGGAAGGTAATGTCGCCGCCGTCCTGCGCCACGGCAGGGCGAACGCGGCTGTCCAGAAGGTCTTTGATCTGATTTACGACTTCGGCATCTTCGCCGGTGTGTTCCGCATGGCCAGAAGCTGTGGTCGCGTCCGACGCCATGACCGGCTGACCGGATTGATAGTGCTGCATGACCGCGCCGAGAATGGCCGGTTTGATATGATCCCACTGGACGTCATCCGATTTGGTGACAGTCACGAAATCATTGCCAAAGAAAACGCCGGTTACGCCATCTACCGTAAAGATACGGCTCGCCAGAGGCGATTTTTCTGCCGCTTCCGCTGTTGGAAAATCTGCGGTGCCAGCCTCCAGCACGGTCTGACCGGGCAGGAATTTCAGCGTTGCAGGGTTCGGCGTGGATTCGGTCTGGATGAACATGGCGCGGCTCCGTTTCAGTTGTCTCTGATATGCGGGTCCGCGCGCGGGAAGTCAAGATTTGGAACCGTTCTAAATTGTTGCCGCCAGTTTTATCGCGTCCTCCAGCCGATCATCTCCCCAAAACAGTTCGCCACCCACTAGAAAGCTGGGAGCGCCAAACAGCCCATTATCCTGCGCCGTTTTTGTCTGTGTCACCAGCGCGGCCTTGACCGAAGGGTCCTGCGTTTTGGCGAGCAGATCCTGCGCCAATCCAGCCTCTGCAAGGCATGCAAGCAGAACAGTGTCGTCCGCGATGTCTTGCCCGTTTGCAAACTCTGCCGAATAAACTGCGCGGCTGAACGCGGCCCTTTGTCCATGATCTTCGATGGCCAGCGTCAGCCGCGCCGCCTTCAGACCGTTCTGCGGAAACGGATCGGGTCTCTGGAAGGGCAAGTTTCGCTGCGCCGTCAGTCGTTCCATGTCACGCCACATGTAACGACCTTTGGCCGGATACAGGTTGAACGGAGAATTGTCCCATCCCTGTGCCGCGAAAATCGGCCCCAGCAGAAAAGGCTGCCATTCGACGGTAACCCCATGGTCCGCTGCAATGTCTTCGACACGCATCGCGCTGAGGTAAGAATAAGTCGAAGCGTATTCGAACCAGAACTGAATGCTGCGCGGCATGATCGGGCCTTAGGTGATTTCTTCCAGCTTTTCCTTGCTCAGATCACCGGGAACAATCGTGATCGGGATGGGCAGGCTGCCCGAATTCTTGGTGAGTTGGGTTACCAACGGCCCGGGACCTTTCTTTTCGACCCCGGCACCCAGCACCAGCACCCCGATTTCGGGATCGGATTGCACATGTTCGATGATCTGCGGCACAGGATCGCCCTCGCGAATGGCCAGTTCGGGGTCGACGCCCTGTTTGTCGCGCATCCACTTGGCGAAAACCTCGTAATGGGCGTGGATGCGTTCACGGGCTTCCTCGCGCATTACCTCGGCCACGCCGATCCAGTGGTTGAACTCGTCTGGGGGAATAACCGACAGGATCGTCACGCCACCGCCCGTATGGGCCGCGCGCATCGCGGCAAACCGCATAGCGTTCAGGCATTCGCGGCTGTCATCCAGTACGACCAGGAACTTACGCATGGGGGTCCTCATTCATTTCGGGCGATCATGCCCGACCTGATGCGCGCTGGCAACCGATGGCTATCGCGTGCTGGCCGCCCAATCCCAATAGAGCTCGCGCGCACGCTGGGCGATGGGCCCGACCTGATATTGCGTGTCCTCCAATGCTGTGACCGGGGTGATCTTGCTCATGTTGCCGGTCATGAAGACTTCGTCAGCCTTATGGAAATCATCAAAGGTCAGGACGGATTCGTGCACGGTCACGCCATCAGCGCGCAGGTTTTCGATGTGGCGCGCGCGCGTGATCCCGGCAAGGAAAGTGCCGTTGGGGGTGGGGGTGAAGACCTCGCCGTCACGAACCATGAAGATATTGGCAGTGGCGGTTTCGGCCACATGCCCAAGCGCGTCAGCCACCAGAGCATTTGCAAAACCCTTGGACCGGACCTCTTGCAGCATCCGCGCATTGTTGGGGTAAAGGCAGCCCGCCTTGGCGTTTACCACTGCCGATTCCAGAACCGGGCGGCGGAAGCGCGTGTATCCCAGCGTGGCCGAGGCCGTCTCGGGCGCCATCGGAATTTCTTCCAGACAGATGGCAAAGCCGGTGCTGTTTTCCTGCGGCACAATCGCGGTCGCGTCCCCGTCGATGCCCCAATACATCGGGCGGATATAGACGGCAGAGTCGGGCGCATAGCTTTCAAGACCCTCGCGCACGATTTCGACCATCTGATCTGTGGTAACCGTCGGCGTCAGCATCAGCGCCTCGGCTGAGCGGTTCACGCGGGCGCAATGGGCCTTTAGGTCGGGGGCCAGCCCATCGAAATACCGCGCGCCGTCAAAGACGGACGATCCCAGCCACGCACCATGATCAGCCGCGCGCATGATCGGCGCGTCCCCGTCATGCCATTGACCTTCAAAATAGGTGCGGATGTTTTTGCCGACTGCCATGACGCCCTCCTAAGCTTTGCGCAAACCTAGGAAGACGTAACGGCAACGTCCAGCGCAATCAGCCCTGTTTTGCGCCGACCATGCCCACGATGTCGTAGGTCTGTTGCAGGATCGGGGCCGCAATCGCACGTGCTTTTTCGGCACCATTGGCCAGAATGCGATCAATCTCGGCCTCTTCCCCCATCAGACGCGCCATTTCGGACGAGATTGGGGCCAGCTTCGATACGGCCAGTTCCGCCAGCATGGGTTTGAACTCGCCAAACTGTTTGCCGCCAACCTCAGTCAGAACCTGCTCGGCGGTCTGATCGCTGAGCGCGGCGTATATATTCACCAGATTGCGCGCCTCGGGACGGTCAGACAGGCCGTCAACTTCCGAGGGCAGGGCATCCGGGTCGGTCTTGGCCTTGCGGATCTTCTTGGCAATGGCGTCAGCGTCATCGGTCATGTTGATCCGCGTCATGTCCGACGGGTCCGAGGACGACATCTTGCGCAACCCGTCCCGCAGGTTCATCACGCGTGGGGCAGGGCCGCCGATGACGGGTTCGGTGACAGGGAAGAACTCTACGCCATAGTCATGGTTGAACTTGATGGCGATGTCGCGGGTCAGTTCCAGATGCTGTTTCTGATCCTCACCCACCGGCACATGCGTCGCGTGGTAGGTCAGGATGTCCGCGGCCATCAGCGCCGGATAAGCAAACAGACCCAGTGAGGCATTCTGAGCATTCTTGCCGGCCTTATCCTTGAACTGCGTCATCCGCTGCATCCAGCCCATCCGGGCGATACAGTTGAAAATCCAGGCCAGTTGCGTGTGCTCGGGCACTTGGCTTTGATTGAACAGGATGGATTTTTCCGGGTCCAGACCAGCGGCGATGAAACCGGCGCAGACCTCGCGGGTCTTTTCGCGCAGGCGGGCGGGGTCCTGCCAGACGGTGATCGCGTGCAGATCGACCATGCAATAGATGGTCTCAAAATCGTCGCCCTGCATATCCACGAACCGCTTGAGCGCACCCAGGTAGTTGCCAAGGTGCAGGTTCCCCGACGGCTGGATGCCGGAAAACACGCGCGGTGTGAACTGGGTGTCGGTCATCGAAGGGAACTCCCGTCTGGAAAAATCAGCCCCCGTCGCTTACCCATGAGGCCAAGGGACGTCAACAGCCGCGAAAGGCCAGCCCAATGAGCAGTGAGCATTATACACCTGCCGTGAACCCTCTGCCGCCCGTTGTGGTGGCGTTGGTTCTGTTCATCTTCGGGATCGAGCTGATCTTTACGCTTGGCTCGCGCGGGCTGGTCGGAGGGCCGTCTGCTGTTGGTTGGCGACTGGACGCGCTACAGCACTATTCGTTTTCGCCGGACATCTTTGACTGGATGGTTGAGAATGGCCGGTGGCCGTTCGAGCATTTGATCCGGTTTGTGACCTATCCGTTCGTGTCGGCCAATTTCACGCAGGCCGTGTTTGTCTGTGTCTTTGTGCTGGCCATGGGAAAGATGGTGGCCGAAGTGTTTGGCAGCGTGCAGATGCTGGTGATCTTTGTGCTGTCTGGCATAGGTGGCGCGCTGATCTATGCTGTGCCGCTTGATCCGCAATATCCGCTGGTCGGAGGTTTCCCTCCGGTCTACGGCCTGATCGGTGCGTTCACGTGGATTTTGTGGCGAAAGCTGTCACTGGTCGGAGAGAACCAGTCGCGCGCTTTCAGCCTGATTGCGGTGTTGATGGGCATTCAGTTGCTGTTTGGTCTTCTTTTCGGCGGGACATTGGATTGGGTCGCTGATCTGGGTGGGTTTGTCACCGGTTTTGGCCTGTCGTTCTTTCTGGCTCCGGGCGGCTGGGCCCGGATCGTGGGCCGCATCCGGCGGGATTGATCACGATCGGCGCAGAGCCGTCTTGAACTCGGACACCTTGAAGGCGCCCATCAGGTGGCCAAGAAGGAAGTATGTGACGGCGGCCACCAAGATCAGCAGCATCAATGCAAGATACCGCCAGCCGGGTACGTGGAACGCCCAGCCGAACAGGTGAATGGCGGCGAAAAGAACAACCCCCATCCCGGCAGACGCCGCCATGATGCGCCACGCGCGATGTTTGAAACGGTCGTCAAACCGGGCTTCTTCCCCCATGCGCCGTGCCCCGATGATCAGCAACCCAACCATGGCCCAGCCTGCGGCTGAGGCTGCGATCGCAGGCGCAATCCATCCCACCACCGGATACAGCCCAAAGGCCAGCCCAGCGTTGATGATCATGGCGACCACAGCATAGTGAAAGGGTGACCGGGTATCCTCGCGTGCAAAGAACAAGGGTTGCAGCAGCTTTTGTAGCATGAAGGCGGGCAAGCCAATTCCGTAAATCGCAACTGCAAGCGCAGTTGCCGCCGTGTCTTCGGCGCTGAATTGGCCGCGTTCGAACAGGACCGAGACCAACGGATTCGGAATGATCACGAAGGCTACTGTCGAAGGGATCGTCAGCAGCAGCGTGAACTCTCCCGCGCGCGAAAACGCGTTGCGCGCGCCGTCCTTGTCGTCGGCGCGTAGCCGTCGGGACAAGTCAGGCAGAAGGACAATGCCAACAGCGATACCGACGACACCCAAGGGCAGTTGGTACAGGCGATCGGCTGCAAACAGCCAACTAACGGCCTTTTCGGTCTTGGACGCCACAAGCTGGCCGACCACAAGATTGACCTGCGTCACCCCCATGGCGAGCGCTGCGGGAACGGCGATGCGCACCATGCGCCGCATTTCCGGGCTGAGCTTGGGCAGGCCGGGGCGGATGCGGACCCCGGCGCGCTCGGTCGCGACCCAGACCAACGCAAGTTGCGCGATACCGGCCAGCGGGATTACGGCGATCAGCCAGCGGATCACCTCCCCACCGGACATGGCCCCGGCGATCAGAGCGGTACAGGCAAAGACATTAAGAAGCACCGGCGCGGCCGCCGCAGCCGCAAACCGGCCTGTGGCGTTCAGAACGCCCGAAAACAACGCGGCCAGCGACATGAACAGGATATACGGGAACAGGACATAGCCATAGTCGACCGCCAGGTCGAACCGCTCGTCACCATAAAACCCCTCGGCCGTGACCCAGACCAGAGCAGGCATGAAAACCATGGCGAGCCCGACCAATGCCAACACCGCTGCGGCCAGAAGGTTGAAGGCATCCTGCGCAAAGCCTTGTGCGTCTTCCTCGCCTTCCAGTCGTTTCGAGAACATCGGCACAAACGCCGCGTTGAACGCACCCTCGGCAAAGAAACGGCGGAACATGTTTGGCAGTCGAAAGGCGGCGACAAACGCGTCCATCACGGGTCCCGGCCCGATATAGGCCGTGAGTAAAATTTCACGCAGGAACCCCAATATCCGGCTGGCCAGAGTCCAGAACCCGACCGTGAACAGGCCCGAAAACAGCCGGATCTGCTTCATGAGGCCGCGCGCTCGGCGCCCTCGGTGATGGCTTTGCGCAGCTTGGCCTCCAGCGTGCGCTGCTTGCCTTCCGAGTGGTATTTCAGCCCGAACATGTCTTTGACATAGAAGGTATCAACCACCTGTTCGCCATAGGTCGCGATCACGGCGTTTGCCACATAAACATTGGCTGCGGCCAGTGTACGCGCCAGATCATACAGCAAGCCGGGGCGGTCGCGGGTATCAACCTCGATGATGGTGTAAATCTCGGACCCGTCATTGTCGAAGATGATATGGGTGGGCACGTTGAACGCGCGCTCACGCTTCTTGATCTTGTCGCGGGTTTTCAGGGCGTCCCGCGCGACCACTTCACCTTTGAGCGTCTTGTGGATCATCTGCGTCAGGCGTGGCAACCGACCGGACTCGAACGGGTGCCCATCGGCATCCTGAATCCAGAAGGCGTCGGTCACATATCCGTCCTTGGTGGTATAGCTGCGCGCATCCACCACGTTTGCACCGACCAAGGCCAGAGCTCCAGCGATACGCGCAAAGATGCCGGGATGGTCGCCCATGGCAAAACAGGCGCGCGTTGCGTCGCGGTCCTCGTCCGGGTGCAGGCGAATTTCCATCGCGCCTGAATCCCTGCTGCGATCAAGGTCCCGCAGCATCTCGGCGAACTCGACATGCGTTGAAAGGTGCAGACCTTGCCAATAGGGGTCATAGTGCCGGGCGGTTTCGGTCTTGAGATCACCCTTGGACCATCCGGCCAGTTTTGCGCGCAACGCTTTCTTGGCACCGGCCCCGCGATTGGCACGGTTGAGGTCTTCCATCCCTGTCTCAAGGGCACGTTTTGTTTCGGCATGCAGGGCGCGCAGCAGGGTTGCCTTCCAGTTGTTCCAGGTATCCGGCCCGACACCGCGGATATCGCAGACTGTCAGCACTGTCAGCAGGTCGAGCCGCTTGACCGTTTTCACTGCCTTGGCAAAGTCCCGCACCGTGCGCGGGTCCGAGATGTCGCGTTTCTGCGCCATATCCGACATCAGCAGGTGATACCGCACCAGCCATTCGACGGTTTCCGCATCCTTCTTGTTCAGCCCCAGACGGGGCGCGACCTTGCGGGCAATCTGGGCCCCCAGGATGGAATGATCTTCGGGCCGCCCCTTGGCAATGTCATGCAGCAGCAGCGCCACATACAGGACCTTGCGATTGACGCCCTCTTTCAGGATTGACGAGGCCAAGGGCAGGGATTCCACCAACTCACCGCGTTCGATCTGGGCAAGGTTGACGATGCACTGGATGGTGTGCTCGTCCACCGTATAGCTGTGATACATGTTGAACTGCATCATCGCGACGATGTGTTCGAATTCCGGCAGGAACGCAGACAGAACCCCCAACTCGTTCATCCGGCGCAGGGCCCGTTCAGGGTTGCCGTGCTTCAGCATCAGATCAAGGAAAATACGCTGCGCTTCCTTGTTCTCGCGCATGTCTTCGTCGATCAGATGCAAGTTGGCGGTAACCAGTCGCATCGCGTCGGGATGGATCAGCATTCCGGTGCGCAATCCCTCTTCGAAGAGGCGCAGCAGGTTCAGCTTGTCGGTGAGGAACTGATCCGGGTCAGCAACATCCAGACGACCATGAACGACGCGAAAACCGGGTTTGACCCTAGGACGGCGGCGCAGAATGCGTTCGAGCAAAGCCGCGCCCTTCATATGGCTCGCTTCCAGTTTGGTCAGGAAAATTCGCGTAAGTTCCCCGACTTTCGTGGCCTCGCGGAAATAGCGCTGCATAAACACTTCGACGCCGCGGCGTCCGGCCCGGTCCTCGTAGCCCATGCGATCGGCCACTTCGACCTGAAGATCGAAAGTCAGTTGTTCCGTGGCGCGGCCCGTCACCAGATGCAGGTGCGAACGAACCGCCCAAAGAAAATCCTCGGCCTGAACGAAGGTGGCGAACTCGTCCGGCGTGAACAGGCCAAGGGGCACCAGTTCGGCCACGTCCTGTACGCCATAGATGTACTTTGCGATCCAATACAGAGACTGAAGATCCCGAAGCCCGCCCTTGCCTTCTTTGACGTTGGGCTCGACCATATAGCGCTGGCCCTGCTTTTTGTGCCGCTCGTCACGTTCCTGCAGCTTCGCCTCGATGAAGGCGCGCTCGCTGCCTTTGAACAGGTCGTCGCGCAGTCGTTTCTTCAGGTCGTTGGCAAGTGTTGCGTCCCCCGCCAGATAACGCTGTTCCAGCATCGCGGTACGAATGGTAAAATCATCGCCGCCAAGCCGCAGGCAGTCTTTGATGGTGCGCGAAGAATGTCCGACCTTGAGACGCAAATCCCACAGGATGTAGAGCATGGACTCGATCACGCTCTCGGCCCAGGCGGTAATCTTGTAGGGGGTCAGGAACAGAAGATCGACGTCGGAGGCAGGCGCCATTTCCCCGCGCCCATATCCGCCCACCGCCAGAACAGCGATTTTTTCACCCTGCGTCGGAGTGGCCAGTGGGTGCAGGTCCAGACTGGCCACCTGCATGGCCGTACAGACCAGCCCATCGGTCAGGTAGGTGTAGGAATGGGTCAGCGGGCGTGCATCGAAAGGTCGTTTGGCAAATGCATCGGCAATGGCCTGACGCCCGGCTTTTTGGGCGTCACGCAATATCCGCACGGTTTCATTGCGCCGTGCGGCGTTATCCGTTGTCTTTTCGAAGGCTTCCGACAGCTGCGCCAAAACAGTGGCACTGTCGAAAATGTCATCGGCCGGGCATATCAGTTCGCCGCGCGGAACAAGGGTCAGCGCGGGCCGATCAGAAGCCAGCGCCAGAGAAGCTTTGTGGGGCGGAGTCAATCACTACTACCTGTTTATTCTGGATCGTGGCGACAGCCAGACCGCGTTCGTTCGTACCGTCCGAGCGCAGGCGGAAAATTCCGCCAACCCCTTGGAATCCGGCATTTTGTGTCAGCGCCGACGCCGTCAGCGCATCCGATTTACCCTGGCTGACCAAAGCAGCGATGGCCGCGATGCCGTCATAGGCCAACCCGCTGATCGGATGCGGCGCTTCGCCATAGGTGTTGTTGTAACGCTGGCGATAGGCTTGCGCCTTGGACGGATCGGGCAGGGCAAACCAGCCCCCTTGCACACCCGGCAGTTCGAGCGTTTGAGCCGGGATATCCCACCGCGTCAGGCCAATAAACTGCGTCGTTGCAGGAGAAACACCCGCTTCGGGCAGCAATTGCGAATACAGCGGCAATGCGCCCGCAGTGGTTGCTGTCAGGAACAGGGAATCCGCACCGGACGCATCGACCGTAGCCTTGATCGTGGGCACAGAGTTGATGACGCCTTGCTGCGAGCGGTCATAGGCGACCGTTCCGGCGTTGTTCAACCGGCTGCTGCTGAGCGCGTTGGCGATCGCAGACTGACCAAGCTGACCCGCAGCGTCATTGCTGTGGACGATCACGGCCCCGGTTTTTCCCTGCGACCCAGCGTAATTTACCAGGCGATTGGCCGTATTCTGGAATGTCGGACCCAGGACAAAGACATTCCCGCCCGCGATGCTGGTGTTGTTCGAGAAAGACAGCACGTTGACGTTATTGTTCAAGACTGCAAGCCCGGCAGAATTTGCCGCCTGCGCGTAAACGGGGCCAAGGATGATTTTCGCCCCGTCCGCCACGGCGCGTTGCGCGACCTCGGCGGCGGTGTTGGAACTGCCTTGAGTGTCGTAGACCCGCAGATCAATGGTCACGTTTTGCAGGTCGGCCATTGCAAGGCGCGCGGCGTTTTCAAGGCTGCGTGCCAGCGCTGCGTCACCGGATTGTGGCGACCCTGCGGGCACCAGAAGGGCAACGGGAACAGGCGCGGATGTATTGATTGATGGCCCGCCGCCCAGGTTACCTGCTTCACAGGCGGCCAGAAATGCGGCAGTTGCCAATACGACGGCGGTTTTCGCCAGTTTGCGAACGGGCTTGCAAACGATAAACATCTAAATGAAAACTCCCTGTCCCGGCGGCTTGGAGTACCGCAAGTCTGTTAGGCCGCGATAATAAACGTCACGCTGTGAGGGTCCAGCTTTGAATCACCAAAAAGTCAGATTGGGCGCGGGCCTGTATTTTGTTGCCACTCCGATCGGAACGGCGCGCGATATTACGCTCAGGGCGTTGGACCTGCTGGCTTCGGCTGACATGATCGCGGCCGAGGACACGCGCAGCCTGCGACGGCTGATGGAGATCCACGGCGTTCCCTTGGACGGGCGTCGCATACTGGCCTATCACGATCACAGTGGCGCAGGTGCCCGGGGCAAGATACTGGACGCTCTGCAGGATGGTCAGTCGGTGGTTTATGCGTCCGAGGCCGGGATGCCGCTGATCGCCGATCCGGGGTATGATCTGGGAAAACAGGCGGCTGAGGCCGGTCATATGGTGACCTGCGCACCGGGGCCTTCGGCCGCGTTGATGGCCCTGACCCTTGCAGGCTTGCCGACAGATGCGTTCTTTTTCGCCGGGTTCCTGCCGAATGCGTCGGGTGCGCGGCGAACGCGTATCGAAGCATTGAGGGATGTGCCCGGAACGCTCGTGTTCTACGAATCGCCCAAACGTGTCGCTGCGTGTCTGACGGATCTTGCCGATGTTCTAGGGGGGGACAGGCAGGCCGCAATGTGCCGCGAACTAACCAAGAAGTTCGAAGAGGTTCGGCGCGGCACGTTAAGCGCGCTTTCGGCCGAGATCGCGGGGCAAACCGTCAAAGGTGAAATTGTTCTGCTGGTGGATCGCAGCCATTCGGAATCTGTTAACGAATCTGACGTAGAAGAGGCATTGAAACGTGCCTTGGAGACGCATTCGGTGCGCGATGCTGCTGATCTTGTATCTGAAATGTACAAGTTGCCACGCCGACCGATCTACCAGAAGGCATTTAAGCTGGGAAAGGGATGAGATGTCCAGACGATCCGTTCAAAGCTCGGTGTCTTATCACGCAGGGCAGGCAGCGGAATCGCAGGTGGCGGCGGATTACGCGCGTCGGGGGTTCACCATCCTGCATCGTCGTTGGCGTGGCGCGGGCGGTGAAGTTGACCTGATCGCCAGAGATGCCGAAGGGCTGGTTTTCGTCGAGGTCAAGAAAAGCCAAAGCTTTGAAATGGCGGCCGCTCGGATCAATCGCCGACAGATGAGCCGCATTTGCGCCTCTGCCGCGCAATTTCTGGAGAATGAACCGGGTGGGCAACTCACCAATGTTCGGTTTGATGCGGCGCTTGTGGATGCCTCGGGCGCTGTTCAAATCATCGAAAACGCCTTTGGTCAGGACTGACACCCATTGAACCCTTGGGCGCGCTGGGCCATGTATCTGGCGTGAAACTGAGGGACACGCCATGAAAATCGCCTTTCAGATGGACCCGATCGGGGCCGTGGATATCAATGCCGACAGTTCATTCCGCCTTGCGGAAGAGGCGCAAAAGCGCGGCCATTCCCTGTTTTTCTACGGGCCGGACCAACTGGCCTATCAGGAAGGTCGTATAACGGCGCGTGGTCAGGACATGACGGTGCAGCGCGTTGCCGGCAACCCGGCTGAACTGGGGCCCGAGCGTGAGGTTGATCTGGCCGAGTTCGACGTTGTCTGGCTACGGCAGGACCCGCCGTTCGACATGCACTACATCACCTCGACGCATTTGCTGGATCGACTCAAAGGGCAGACATCGGTGGTCAATGATCCGTTTTGGGTGCGGAACTATCCCGAGAAACTGCTGGTGCTGGATTTCCCGGACCTGACCCCGCCCACAACCATCGCGCGCGACTTGCAAACCATCAAGGCGTTCAAGGAAAAGCACGGCGATATCATCCTCAAGCCGCTTTATGGCAATGGTGGTGCGGGCGTGTTCCGGTTGGATGCGAATGACCGCAACCTGACCTCGCTGCATGAGCTGTTCACGGGGTTCTCGCGTGAGCCGCTGATCGTGCAGAAATTTCTGCCTGACGTCAGCAATGGCGACAAGCGCGTCATTCTGGTGGACGGAGAGCCGGTTGGCGCGATTAACCGTGTCCCGGCGGCAGGCGAAACCCGGTCCAACATGCATGTCGGCGGGCGTCCCGAAAAGATCGGTCTGTCCGAGCGCGATCTTGAAATTTGCGCCGCCATCGGCCCCTTGCTCAGGGAAAAAGGTCAGATTTTCGTCGGGATCGACGTGATCGGAGATTACCTGACCGAAATCAACGTGACCTCGCCCACCGGCATTCAGGAACTGGAGCGATTTGACGGCGTGAACATCGCCGAAAAAATCTGGCAGGCGATTGAGGCCAAGGTCTAAGACGCGGCCTGCGCGCTGACGCGAAAGCTCAGCGCCTCTGCCACATGGGGCCGTCTTACATCCGGCGCCGCGTCCAGATCGGCAATCGTGCGCGCCACCCGCAAAATACGGTGAAAGGCGCGCGCGGACAGGCCGAAACGTTCGGCGGCTTTCAGCAGCAACTCTTTGCCTTCGGCGTCGGGCGCTGCGATTTCTTCCAGCACAGCACCTTCCACATCCGCGTTCTGATGGGTCGATGTGCCCTCAAACCGCTTCGCCTGAACAGCGCGTGCCTGTTCCACGCGCGTGGCAACAGTGGCAGAGCTGTCGCCAGATGGGGGCAGATCAAGGTCGGTAAAGCCGACTGGCGGCACTTCGAGGCGCAGATCGAACCTGTCCATCAGCGGGCCCGAAATGCGGCCGAGATAGTCTTCGCCACAGACCGGCGCGCGGGAACAGGCGCGGGCGGGGTCGGTCAGGTAGCCGCATTTGCAGGGGTTGGCGGCGGCCACCAGCATGAAGCGGCAGGGATATTTCACATGGGCATTGGCGCGGGCCACTATGACCTCGCCCGTCTCAATCGGTTGGCGCAGGGTTTCCAGAACCGTGCGCGGAAACTCTGGGAATTCGTCCATGAACAGCACACCGTTGTGAGCCAAGGATATTTCCCCCGGTTTCGCGCCCTTTCCACCACCAACGATCGCAGCCATCGACGCGGTGTGGTGCGGTTCCCGAAACGGACGGGTACGGCTGATGCCCCCTTCGTCCAGCAAGCCGCACAGCGATTGGATCATCGAAGTTTCCAGCGCCTCGGTCGGGGTCAGCGGCGGCAGGATACCCGGCAAACGTGCGGCCAGCATGGATTTCCCCGACCCCGGCGTGCCGATCATGATCAGGTGGTGCCGCCCGGCGGCGGCGATCTCTAGCGCGCGCTTGGCCCGTTCCTGCCCTTTCACATCGCGCAAGTCCCGGGCGCTGGGCGCAAGGCTGACCTCGCCGGGTTGAGCGGCGGACAAGGGGGCCTGGCCTGAGAAATGTCGCACCACATCCCCCAACGATCCGGCCCCTATGACCTGCGTGGCGTCGACCCAAGCGGCCTCGGCGCTAGAGGCTTTGGGGCAAAGCAGCGTTCGGTCTTCGGCGGCGGCGGTCATGGCGGCGGGCAGAGCGCCGACGACGGGAACCAGCGATCCGTCCAGCGACAACTCACCCAGCGACACCGCGCCTTCGGCGGCGTCGGGCGGGATGATTTCCAGCGCCGATAGAAGTGCTACGGCGATGGGCAGGTCGAAATGGCTGCCCTCTTTCGGCAGGTCGGCGGGCGAGAGGTTGATGGTGATGCGTTTGGACGGCAGCGCGATGGCCATGGAACTGAGCGCGCTGCGCACGCGGTCGCGGGCCTCGGACACGGCTTTGTCGGGCAGGCCGACGATGGAAAAGGCGGGCAGGCCCGGTGAGACGGCGCATTGCACCTCGACCGGGCGGGCCTCGACCCCTTGGAAAGCGACGGTATGTGAGCGGGCGACCATGAACGACCTTTTTGGTTAACAGGTCGTTGCTGGCACGCGGGCGGTTTAGGAATCGTTAACGCTGGCTACCATCGCGGTGAATTTTGGCCAAGCTCCCGGATCTGCAACGGTTTTGTCGCGGCAGAACGCATTACAGAAACCCCAGCGTTGTTCATTCAACTCAAGAACATGCGTGACCGGTTTGCCAGAGTAAGGGCAAGCGTCGTTAATCGAATTGGTTCCTGAGACGGGGCTTGCTTCAGCGCGCCCGCCAACTGGCCACGGCTGCGACGCAAGATCCTGCGGGTAAGGAAAGGGCGTGTAACTCACTGTCAGCCCCATCGCGCGCCATTGCCGGACGGTTGGGTCAGAAAGAAGGTCCAGACAATACTGCTGGTTGGCGTCAGAAACGGGCAACCCGTACCCGATGATGCGCGCTGCGACCGGGGTATAGAACACATCGGCCATAGAATAGGCACCGAACAACGGACCGGTCTTCGCCCCGGACACATCACGCGCGTGGTGCCAAAGCGTTTCGATCCGCTCCAGATCGTCCACGGTTTCTGAGGATGGCTTGAACCCCTGCCAACACTGCTTGAGTTGCATCGGGCATTCCCCGCGCAGGGCAGTGAACCCAGCCACCATTTCTGCGCACAGCCACCGTGCCGTTGCGCGGGCTGATGGGTCTTTGGGCCACAGACCGGCCTCTGGGTGTCGCTCGGCCAGCGTTTCGGCCATGGCGAGGCTTTCACCCACAACAGTGCCGTCTGGCAGGCGCAGCGCAGGCACAAGGCGCGCTGGCGCAAGCGGTTTCATATCCTCGGCCATTGTGCCTGAATAAAGGCCGATCATATACGTTCGATAAGGCAGGCCGAACTTTTCCAGAATCAGCCAGCCGCGCATGGACCAACTGGAAAACAGGCGGTCCCCGATAAACAGATCATAGGTCATGACCTCAGGATGGCGCGTGAAAACCCATCCGTAAATCAGTCATTTGTGCGGGTATAGATCACGGGAGGTGATTGATCCGCCCAACCGACCATCCATCACCGTGATGGGTCAGGTCCGTGACGGACAGGTTGTCGATCTTGTGGCTGAACGCCTCTTGTGCGGTTACATTCAACGCGCGCTGCACTTGGGTCAGAATGACCCCGAAATGCGCGACAATGACCAGATCTCGCCCTGCGTGCCGGGTGATCAATTCGTCAACCACGGCATCCACGCGCGCCCGTACTTCATTCCAGCTTTCGCCTTCGGGCGGGCGCACGTCGCCGGGGCTGTCCCAGTAGGCAAAGGCCAGTTCGGGGTCGTCGGCCTCGATATCCTTGAACCCGCGCAGCTCCCACGTGCCGAAATTGATTTCCCGCAGGTCGGGGTGATGGGGCAATCGCGCGCGTGTGCCCTGTATTGCCGAAGCCGTATCGACCGCGCGGGACAGGTCCGAGGAAATCACCAGTGACTCGGGTGGCAAATGGTCATGCAGCCGCGCCACAGCAGCCGTATCGCTGAGGTCGGCAGGCAAGTCGGACCAACCGACCATGGTTTTCGCATGGGTGGGTCCATGCCGGACGAGATGCAGGCGGGTCATGGCAACTGCCCTTTCAGGACCAGCGGCAGACCGACCTGAACCTGAACCACCAGGTCAGCCTGAGCCGCCAGCGCGATATTCAGCCGCCCCTGCGCCTCGCGAAAGCGGCGGGACAGGGCGTTTTCGGGTACGATGCCCTGACCCACTTCGTTGGAAACAACAACGACCGGGGCATTACAGGCGGCGAGCGCGTTCAAAAGGGTGGTCTGGGCCTGCGCCAGATCGTTTTCGGCCAGCATATGGTTGGTCAGCCACAGTGTTGCGCAATCTATCAGGCACACATCGTCTTTGGTCAGACCCGACAAGGCGGGTTCAAGGTCCAGCGGTGCCTCGATCGTTGACCAATCTGGGCCGCGCTGCGCGACATGGCGATCAATCTTTAGGCGCATCTCGTCATCAAACACTTGTGATGTCGCAAGGTAAATTCTGTTTTTACCTGATGAAACAACGAGTTGCTCGGCAAATGCCGATTTCCCCGAGGCCGCGCCCCCTATCACAAAGGTTAAATCCGGATACACTATTCTTACCTTCCTTGTGATCCACCCGGTTTTGTTCTGCGTATCGACCATGAGTCGGCAAGGCAAGGCCGGGCTGCGCCTGTGAAAAGGGGAGATTTCCATGGCACTGGACAATTCAAACGATTTTTCAATGTCGCGCCAGGCAATGAAGGCAGAATTGCTGGACGCGGAAACCGAATTGAAACTCGCCTATGCATGGCGCGACAATCGCGATGAACAGGCGCTGCACCGGCTGATCACAGCCTATATGCGGCTGGCAATCTCGATGGCGGCCAAGTTCAAACGGTACGGCGCGCCGATGAATGACCTGATCCAGGAGGCCGGGCTTGGCCTTATGAAAGCGGCCGACAAGTTCGACCCGGATCGCGGCGTGCGCTTTTCCACCTATGCCGTCTGGTGGATCAAGGCCAGCATTCAGGACTATGTCATGCGGAACTGGTCGATGGTTCGGACGGGCTCGACCTCGTCGCAAAAATCGCTGTTCTTCAATATGCGCCGTGTTCAGGCACGCTTGGAACGGGAAGCCGCGACTGAGGGAATGCAGTTGGATCGCCACCAGTTGCATCAGATGATTGCCGCCGAGATCGGCGTGCCGCTGCGCGATGTCGAGATGATGGAAGGGCGGCTGTCCGGATCCGATTTCTCGCTGAATGCGGTGCAGTCTGCCGATGAAGATGGGCGTGAATGGATTGATGCGCTGGAAGACGATCGCGAACAGGCAGCCGAGACTGTCGAAAACACCCACGACATGGAACAGCTGCGCGAATGGCTGGTTGTCGCTATGCAGGCGCTTAACGAGCGCGAGCGGTTCATTGTTCGCGAACGCAAACTGCGCGAACCTGCGCGGACGCTTGAGAGTCTTGGTCAGGAACTTGGCTTGTCCAAGGAACGCGTGCGCCAGTTGGAAGCGGCGGCATTTGTGAAAATGCGCAAGAACCTTGAAGCGCAATCGCGCGAGGTGCAACACTTCATCGCATGAAACAGATTGCGATTCTGCTGTGTGCATTGATGGTTACGGTCAGTCAGGGCCGGGCCGATCAAGATATTCCAGACGATGTTGCGGCCGCGATGCGGTCTGCGGACGTGGTTATCCTTGGTGAAATCCACGACAATCCCCAACACCACATGGTGCAGACCGAGGCGTTGAAGATCGTCTCGCCCTCGGCTGTGGTTTGGGAAATGGTGACCGAGGAGGGGGCACAGCGACTTGCGCAGAAAGCGGCGTCTAACCCAGAGGAGCTGTCGCGAATCCTGCGTTGGGCCGAATCCGGCTGGCCACCGCTGAGCATGTATTATCCCGTTTTTCAGGCAACGGACGCGCCGGTCTATGGTGCGATGGTCCCGCGTGCTGCAGCTCGCGCCGCGATGGAGCGTGGGGCCGCGACAGCATTGGGAGCGGATGCGGCGCGATATGGTCTGACGGTCCCGTTGTCAGCCGCCGAGCAGATGGCGCGTGAGGCCGATCAGCTTGCCGCGCATTGCGATGCCATTCCCGAAAGCGCGCTGCCGCAAATGGTTGCCATTCAGCGCCTGCGTGATGCCGTTCTGACCCGCGCTATCCTGCGCGCGATGGATGAAACCGGTGGCCCGGTTGCTGTGATCACGGGCAATGGTCACGCGCGCAAGGACTGGGGCATCCCGACCTTTTTGTCGCGCCTGCGTCCGGGGCTGAAGGTGTTCGTCCTGGGACAGTCCGAGGACGGCAGCATCGAAGGTGAATTCGATGCGGTGATCGACAGCCCTTCGGTCGAACGGGAAGACCCCTGCCTTGCGTTCGAGACGCAGAATTAACCGCTGGAACTGTTCGACGGCCTTGCCTAATGTCGGGGCCGACCGGAATGGGAAGGGCACAACATGCTGGCATCGAAACGCATTCTGCTGATAATTGGCGGAGGGATCGCGGCCTATAAATCGCTGGACCTGATCCGACGGTTGAAGGAACGCGGCGCGTCTGTGACGCCTGTTCTGACGCGCGCGGCAGAAGAATTTGTAACGCCCCTGTCCGTTTCCGCACTTGCCGGGGAAAAGGTGTATCGCGATCTGTTTGACCTGACGGATGAAGCCGAGATGGGGCATATCCAGTTGTCCCGGTCGGCGGACCTGATTGTTGTTGCGCCAGCCACGGCGGATTTGATGGGAAAGATGGCGAGTGGGCTGGCCAATGATCTGGCCTCGACCCTGTTGATGGCAACCGACACGCCGGTTTTGTGCGCCCCTGCCATGAATGTGCGCATGTGGGACCACCCCGCGACGCAGCGCAACCTGCAAACCCTGAAATCTGATGGGGTCGGCTTTGTTGGCCCGAATGAAGGCGACATGGCGTGCGGGGAATATGGCCCCGGTCGCATGTCCGAGCCATTGGAAATCGTTGCCGCGATTGAGGTGCAGCTTGGTGATGGCCCGCTTTTAGGGAAACGCGTACTCGTAACCTCTGGCCCGACGCATGAGCCGATTGATCCGGTTCGCTATATCGCCAACCGGTCTTCGGGGGCGCAGGGCACTGCCGTGGCGCGTGCGCTGGCCGCTCTGGGCGCAGAAGTGATCTTTGTGACCGGACCCGCCGATGTGCCGACCCCCGAGGGGGTGCAGGTCGTGTCCGTAGAGACTGCCCAGGAGATGTCTGATGCCGTGGACGCTGCGCTGCCCGTGGACGCCGGAGTTTTTGCGGCTGCGGTGGCGGACTGGCGCGTAGCCAGTGCCTCGGATCGGAAGCTGAAAAAGACCCGTGACGGTATCCCCGCGCTGGAGTTTGCCGTGAACCCGGACATCCTGAAAAGGGTTGCTCAGATGACGGAGGGACGCCCCCCGTTGGTTGTTGGGTTTGCCGCTGAAACGGACGACGTGGTTGAACACGCGACGGCCAAACGCAAACGCAAAGGGTGTGATTGGATCGTTGCCAACGACGTCAGCCCCGCGACGGGGATCATGGGCGGGTCTGAAAACGCGGTCATCCTGATCTCGGATCAGGGCGCCGAAGAATGGCCCCGGATGGGCAAGGACGCCGTCGCCAAACAATTGGCCGAAAAAATCGCAGATGCCCTGAACCGCTAAGCAAAAGGAACTCAGATGGTTGCAATTCGTGTGATCCGCGAGGACGGAGCGGACCCCTCGGTGCCCTTGCCCTCTTATGAATCGGCGGGGGCGGCGGGCGCGGATGTGCGGGCTAATCTGCCGGACGGTGTGTCGGTGACGTTGCAGCCGGGCGAACGGGCGCTGGTTCCAACAGGATTGCGGATCGAAATCCCACAGGGATTTGAGGTGCAGGTGCGCCCCCGGTCCGGGCTTGCCTTGAAACATGGCATCACGCTGCCAAACACACCGGGCACGATTGACAGTGACTATCGCGGTCCTTTGGGGGTGATTGTGCTGAATGCCGGACAAGAGGCGTTCGAGATTACGCATGGCGAACGCATCGCCCAACTGATCGTGGCCCCGGTGGTGCAGGCCACTTTTGAGGCGGTCGAAACACTCAGCGACACCGAACGCGGTGCGGGCGGGTTTGGCTCGACCGGGCGCGGCTGATGCTGCTGGTTTTCATTCTGGCCGCTGGGCTGTGGGGCATCGGCTATCTGGCCGGAGTGTCCCGCACGGCGCGTCTGGCTTCGGTTGCAGTGTTGCTGCTGGGGGTCATTACGGCCCAGTTGGTGCTGCCCGACGGTCACCCTCTACGCGCGGCAACAGGCGGTTCTGCCGCCATGTGGCTCATACTGGGTGGTTTCGCAGTTCTGGTTCTGGTTTACGGAAAGGTGCTGAAAGCGTTGCGAAACCGCGCAGCGCCCGCCGTCAAGGAGCCCACCATGCCATCCGACCAATTCTCTGAGACCGAGCTGGAACGCTACGCCCGCCATATCGTTTTGCGGGAGCTAGGCGGGCCGGGTCAGAAAAGGATGAAACAGGCGCGGGTTCTGGTGATAGGTGCCGGTGGGCTAGGCGCGCCTGCGCTGCAATACCTGGCCGCAGCCGGGGTCGGGACAATTGGCGTGATCGACGATGATGAGGTCGAAAATGCCAATCTGCAACGTCAGGTCATACACCGCGACGCGGATATCGGGATGCCCAAGGTGTTCTCGGCGCAGCAAGCGATGCAGGCGCAGAACCCCAACGTGATCGTCCTGCCTTATCACCGCCGCTTGACCGATGAGATCGCCGCAGACCTGTTTGCCGATTTCGATCTGATCCTTGATGGCACCGACAATTTCGACACCCGCTATTTGGCCAACCGCGCTGCTGTCGCGCTGGGCAAACCGCTGATCTCGGGTGCGTTGTCGCAATGGGAAGGGCAACTGAGCGTCTTTGATCCGGCCCATGACGCGCCCTGCTATCAGTGTATCTTCCCCGAGGCCCCGGCCCCCGGACTGGCTCCGTCCTGCGCCGAAGCTGGGGTGATTGGCCCTCTGCCCGGTGTTGTGGGCTCGATGATGGCGGTTGAGGCGATCAAAGTGATCACCGGCGCGGGGCAGGCCCTGCGCGGTGAGATGCTGATCTACGACGCGCTTTATGGGGAAAGCCGCAAGATCACCCTGTCGCGCCGCGCCGATTGCCCGGTTTGCGGTAAGTGACCGCGCGCACTGGATCATTCCCCCTTGCGTTCCTAGGTTGTGGGCAAAGGAGTGTTTCATGACCAACCCGATCCTGTCCGACTGGACCACACCGTTTGAAATCGCGCCATTCGACACGATTGCCGACACCGATTTCGCCCCTGCGCTGGATGCGGCGCTAAAGGCCCACAACGCTCAGATCGACGCGATTGCAAGCAACCCCGACGCGCCCACATTTGCCAACACGGTCGAGACACTTGAGGCCGCGGGTGAGCAGTTGGACAAGGTCCTGTCCGTCTTCTTCACCGTCGCCGGTGCCGACAGCAACCCCGCGCGTGAAGAGCTGCAACGCGACTTCTCACCCAAGCTGGCGGCCCATTTCTCGGGCATTTCGTCGAACAAGGCGCTGTTTCAGCGGGTGGCCGATCTGTGGGCGCGCAAGGATGATTTGGACCTGAGCGACGAACAGGCGCGGGTGCTGATGTTGACTCATCGCGGGTTCGTACGCGCGGGTGCGGCGCTGACAGGGGATGCGGACGCGCGGATGCAGGAAATCAAGGCGCGGCTGGCCTCGCTGGGCACATCCTTCACCCAGAACTTGCTGGCGGATGAGCGTGATTGGTTCATGACTCTGTCCGAGGATGATCTGGACGGCCTGCCCGATTTCGTCGTGGATGCCGCCCGCGCCGCCGGGCAGGAAAAGGGCGCAGACGGTCCGGTTGTGAACCTTTCGCGGTCGATCATCGTGCCATTTCTGCAATTCTCGCCCCGCCGCGATCTGCGTGAGGTGGCGTATAAGGCCTGGACCGCGCGTGGTGCCAACGGGGGTGAGACGGATAACCGCGAGATCGCCGCCGAAATCCTTTCTCTGCGCGAAGAACGCGCCAAGCTGCTGGGCTATGACAATTTCGCCGCCTACAAGCTGGAAACCGAAATGGCCCGCAGCCCCGACAAGGTGCGGGACCTGCTGATGCAGGTCTGGGAACCCGCCAAGGCCCGCGCCGATGCGGATGCCGAGATTCTGACGCAGATGATGCAGGCGGATGGGGTCAACGGCCCTCTGGCCGCGTGGGACTGGCGCTACTACGCTGAAAAACGCCGTAAGGCCGAGCATGATCTGGATGAGGCGGCGCTGAAACCCTACCTGCAACTGGACCGGATGATCGAGGCCGCCTTTGCCTGCGCCAACCGTCTGTTCGGGTTGGAGTTCGCGCCGCTGGACGTGCCCCTCTACCACCCTGATTGCCGCGCGTGGGAGGTCACGCGCAAAGGCCAGCATATCGCGGTGTTCATCGGGGATTACTTTGCGCGCGGGTCCAAACGATCCGGGGCGTGGTGCAGCGCGATGCGGGGGCAGGCGAAATTCCCCAAGGCGCAGGCTCCGGTCGTGATCAATGTCTGTAACTTCGCCAAGGGTGACCCGGCGCTGCTGTCCTATGATGATGCGCGGACACTGTTTCATGAATTCGGTCATGCGCTGCATCAGATTTTGTCGGATGTGACTTACGAGAGCATCTCGGGCACATCCGTGGCGCGTGATTTCGTGGAACTGCCCAGCCAATTGTACGAACACTGGCTGGAAGTGCCCGAAGTTTTGGCCGAGTTCGCTACCCATGCCGACACCGGCGCGCCGATGCCGCAGGATATGTTGGAAAAGGTGCTGAAGGCCGCCAACTTCGATCAGGGGTTCCAGACGGTCGAATATGTCGCTTCGGCGCTTGTCGATCTGGAATTCCACGACGGTGCGGCCCCCGCCGATCCGATGGAGAAACAGGCACAAGTGCTGGAGGGCCTGGGAATGCCGCCCGCCATCGGGATGCGTCACGCGACGCCGCATTTCGCGCACGTGTTTGCGAGCGACGGCTATAGCGCGGGCTATTACAGCTATATGTGGTCCGAGGTCATGGACGCCGACGCCTTCGCCGCCTTTGAAGAGGCCGGAGGCGCCTTTGACCCAGAACGCGCCAAAGCGCTGGAGGAGAACATCCTGTCCACCGGTGGCTCGCGCGAGGCCGAAGACCTGTATCTGGCCTTCCGGGGCCGGTTGCCGGGGGTTGAGGCACTGCTGAAAGGGCGTGGCCTGATCGCGGCCTGATCAGTATCCCAGATCGCGGTTTACGATGTGCAGCAGGGCTTCACCAGCCTCACCTCGGACGATGTTGTCGCAAATGACCTGCGCGGCCGTGGCCGGGCGGGTTTCCGATGCGATGTGTGGTGTGACCGTCACATTGGGGTGCGCCCAATAGGGGTGATCGGCGGGCAGGGGTTCCACTCGAAACACGTCCAGCGTCGCATGCCCGATCTGGCCAGAGCTCAGGGCCGACAACAGCGCGTCGTCGTCTATCAGGGGTCCCCGGCCGGGATTGATGACGCGTGCGCCTTTCGGCAGCAGGGCCAACGTTTCGGCGTTCAGCGTGTTTGCGGTCGCAGGCGTATCCGGCAAGAGCAGCACGACAATTTCGGCGTGTGATAGGGCAGAACGCAGCCCTGCGTCACCATGTAGGCACCTTACACCCGGAATGTCCTTGGCGGTGCGGCTCCAGCCCGTGACATCAAAGCCAAGCGCGGAAAGGGCGCGTGCTGCGGCCTCGCCCAACGCTCCAAGGCCCAGAATGCAGACTCGTCGCTCGGGCGCCAGTGGCGGGGCGTCCGGTGTCCATACGCCATCTTGAACAGTGATGTGCTGATCCGTCCCCAGATGATAGCGCAGAACATGCCCCACCACCCATTCGGTCATGCCTTGCGTCAGCCCGTGATCTACCATCCGAGCCAGAGGAACGGTCAGGGTTTCATTTCCCGCGATCTTTTCGACCCCGGCCCATAGGCTGAGGACGGCTTTCAGGCGCGTGTACGGCGTGAAATCCAGAAGACCGCCATTTGGGGCGTAGACGATATAATCTACCTGATCCGGCTCGATGTCGGTTGCCAGTCGGAAGTTCAGACCGGCCTCAGTCAGACCCTTTGACAACAAAGGCTGATATACCGGCCAAAGCTCGGGGCGTGCGGAAAACAGGACGTTCACGGACATTGGGGGCCTTTCAGATCACCGGGGACGGTGGATATGGGCGCTTTGGACAATGCCGAAAGCCGCCATCAGAACCAGCATGGCCGATCCGCCATAGCTGACCATTGGCAGGGGTACTCCCACAACCGGGGCGAGGCCCATAACCATCGACATGTTCACGGCAAAAAACAGGAAGAAGTTCAACGCAATCCCGAGTGTCACCAACGAGGAAAACCTGTCTTTCGTCGACAGCGCCGTGACCATGCAAAAGATCAGGATCAGCCCGTACAGGGTCAGAAGTGTGATGCCGCCAACAAAGCCGAACTCTTCGGCCAGCGTGGTAAAGATGAAGTCGGTGTGTTTTTCCGGCAGAAAGTTCAGCCGCGACTGGGTGCCCTGCATGAAGCCGCGCCCATTCCATCCCCCAGAGCCCAAAGCGATTTTAGACTGCGTGATGTGGTAGCCCGCACCCAGCGGGTCGGTAGACGGGTCGAGAAACGTGTCGATACGGCGGAATTGATAGTCTTTCAGAAGCTGCCATTCCGTTCCACGGCTGTTGAACACGGTGGCAATCAGACCGACGCCCGCCGCGATCACCGCAGCGAAATAGGCCCAGTGGACGCCCGCCAGAAACATCAGGCCACCCCCGGCGGCCAGCAGCAGGATCGAGGTGCCAAGGTCGGGTTGGCGCAGCACCATAAAGGTGGGAATCAAGATCAGGATGACGGGAATGATGACCCAAACCGGCCGGGAGGTTTTGTGCGATGGCAGCCAGTCATAGTAAGACGCCAGCAGCATCACCAAGGTCACTTTCATGACTTCGGAGGGTTGCAGCCGCATGAATCCAAGGTCGATCCATCGCTGTGCGCCCATCCCCACGGTGCCGAACAGTTCCACGAATACCAGCAAAGCGATTGAGCCCAGATAGGCCACCACTGACATGTTGCGCCAGAACCAGATCGGTACAAGAGCCACGATGAACATGACCGCTAGGCCAAGGCCGAACCGCTCCATCTGAGGTTCGGCCCAAGGTGTCCAAGACCCACCGGCAACCGAAAACAGCATCAGGAACCCGGCGCTGGCTGTGCTGATGAGCAACAGGGTCAGTGGCCAGTTCATGTACAGAAATTTGCGAAACCCTGATGGTGTGGATTTGACCGCGTATTCTAGATAGCTCATGCGCGGTCCTTTTCGGACGGACGCGCTTTGGGGCGGCGGTCGCCCTCAAGCCGTTTTTGCTGTTCCTTGATGCGGTCGCGATCGGCCACCGGGTAGGCTTCCAGTGGAGGAGTGCCGTTGTAAAGGGCCTGAAGCATGATATCCCGCGCAACCGGCGCGGCCGCCTTCGAGCCCCCGCCACCGTGTTCCACGACGACGGCAACGGCATATTTAGGATTGTCATAGGGCGCAAAGCTGACAAACAGCGCGTGGTCGCGGCGTTCCCATGGCAAGTCTTCGTTGCGGATGACGCCAGCAGCGCGCTCGGCCTTGGTGATGTTGCGCACCTGGCTGGTCCCGGTTTTCCCAGCCATGCGGAAGTCATCGGCGATAATCCGGCTGCGATAGGCCGTTCCACGCCGGTCGTTCGAGACCGAGAACATCGCCTTGCGCACCTGTTCAAGGTTGTTTGGGTTCACCGCCAAAGGCTCACCTGCGCCCGAGGGTTCCTCGACCCCGTTCACCGACCGCACCAGACGCGGCGAGACAGCGCGCCCCGTGGCGATCCGCGCCGTCATGACCGCCAGTTGCAGCGGTGATGCCAGCATGAAACCCTGCCCGATCGAGGCATTCGCTGTGTCGCCCACCAGCCAGTCCTGACCGTGCACGCGCTGTTTCCATTCCTGGTTCGGCGCAAGCCCTGCGGCAACGGCGGACATCGGTATGTCGTGCTTCACGCCCAGCCCGAAAATGCGCGCCATGTCCGAGATATTGTCGATGCCTGTGCGCAATGCCACGTCATAGTAGTAAACATCGCAACTGCGTTTGAGCGATGTTTCCAGATCGACGGTTCCGTGGCCGCCGCGCTTCCAGCAGTGGAATCTGCGGCTACCGACTTTCAGGTGACCGGGGCAATACACGGTGTTCGACGGACCGATCACCCCGGCCTCAAGCGCGGCCATTGCGGTGATCATCTTGAAGGTCGAACCGGGAGGGTAAGTGCCCTGCACCGTCTTGTTGGCCAGCGGGCGGTAGTTGTCCTGAGTCAGCGTCCGATAATCCGCGACCGAGATGCCGCGCACGAACAGGTTTGGATCGAAACTGGGGGCTGAGCTGATGGCACGGATATCCCCGGTCTCGCAATCAATCACGACGGCGGCGGCACTTTCCCCGGCCAAACGTGCCTGCGCGTATTGTTGCAGGTCTGCGTCGACGGAGAGTTGAAGATCGGCACCGGCCTCACCTTCTTGCCTGTCCAATTCCCGCATCACACGGCCCGTGGCGTTGACCTCGACCCGTTTGGCACCCGCTTTGCCGCGCAAGGTGCCTTCCTGCTTGGCTTCCAGACCGACCTTGCCGATTTGGAAACGGGGAATGCGAAGAACTGGCTCGGGATCCTCGATCTGGCTGAGGTCATAGTCGCTGACCGGGCCGACATACCCAACGACATGCGCAAAGTCTTCGTATCTTGGGTACTGGCGGGTCATGCCTACTTCGGGGGTGACACCGGGCAGGGCAGGGGCGTTGACCGCGACCTTTGAAATATCTTCCCACGTCACCTGATCCGCCAGCGTTACCGGAAGGAACGGGGCGGACCGCCGCATCTCGGTCTTGGCGCGTTCGATCTCATCATCGGTCAATGGGATCAGATCGGACAGCTTGGAGATAACAGCATCTACATCGCCCGCGTCCTCTCGGACCATCACGATCCGATAGGATGGTGAGTTCTGTCCTATGATTTGTCCGTTGCGGTCATAGATCCGCCCGCGTGTTGGGGGGATAAGTCGGATATTGATGCGGTTTTCTTCCGCCAGCAGACGGTATTCGTCTGCCTGATCCACCTGCATGAACCGCATTCGGGCCGCCAGCCCACCTATGAAAGCCGCCTGCAATCCGCCCAGGATCACCGCGCGACGTGGCAGGCGTTTATAGGCAAGCCCCTGCGATTTGGTCTTGCGCTGTTTCATGACCGAAGCCCCGTTGCCGCGGAATCCACCGCCGAGGCGCGTCGAACGCCGAATCCGCTCTGGCTGAGCAGAACGATCAGCGGATATACTGCAATTGTCAGAACCACTTGTATCACCATCGGCCCTAATGCTGCTTGTTGCACGGTTAGAATAGCAAGAATTATCCGGTTCAGCACAAAAACGGCCGTGATCGCGACGGCTGCGGTTGTCCATTCGGCAAAAAATCCGGCATCGCGCATGCCGGGCGCAGCCGAACGCAAATAGGATGCCCCCAGAACGACAAGCGCAGCCAGTAACCCAGGGGGACGCTGCAACAACAGGTCCGCCAGCAGCATCACGATCGCGATCAAGGGGATCGGAACATATTCTGGCCGCCGCAAAACCCATGCGAAAGTCAAGGCGATCAGCAGGTCCGGAAATGGCCAGCGCCCTGGCTGTGTGTCCAGCGGCAATAGATGCAGAAACATGATCAGAAAGGCCAGAAACAGGTACAGCGCCCGTTTTGTCCAAAGCTGCGAGACCTGCCTATCCATCGCCGACCTCGGCCGGTGCTACGGCTGTTTCGGGTCGTCTTGGGCCGACGATATCGCCGGAATCCTCAATCGGGGGTGCAGAATGAAATCGAAGTACCCGCAGAAACTCGAGCCTTTCGAAGTCAGCCGACAATCGAACCCGCAGACGCCCACCGGGATCCGCCGTGATCTGGCCGATCAACAAACCACCCGGGAAAACGCCGCCATCGCCCGATGTGACAACCCGGTCACCGGGACGCACCAGTTCGCGGTTTTCAAGAAACTCGACCGCCGGAGAGGGTGTGTTATCCCCCGCAATCAGAGCGGTCTGACCAGAGGGCTGAATCGTTGCAGGTATCGCGCTGGAGGCATCGGTCATCAGGATCACCCGCGCCGTGTCCGGGCCAACGCCCGAGATGCGCCCTACCACGCCGATCCCGTCCATCGTGGCCCAACCGTCCATAATCCCGTCCCGCTCACCCACATTCAGCAAAACCGACTGACGGAAGGGCGAGCCGCTGTCCGCCATTACGACGCCGGTGATATAAGTCAGGCGCGGATCAAGCCGCACATTGTTGAGGTCAAGAAGGCGCGCGTTTTCCTGTTCAAGCTGAAGGGCCGCTTCTTTCCACGCGCGCATCAGGCGCAATTCGCTGCGCAATTCCTGATTTTGCTCACTCAGCCGTTGATAGCTTTGAAAATCGCGCACAAGGTTCACGACTGCCGTGACGGGAACCATGGCCCATTCCATTGAGGGTACGACGGTGTCTACGACCTGTGCGCGGAACCGCTCGACCCGCGGACTGTCAATGCGCCAGACCAGAAAGATGCCCAGCAGACACAGAACCACGATCCCCAACAGCAGGCGGCGCAAGGGAGTTGTGTATTCGTCGCGCTGTGATCGGTCCTTTGCCACAGGTTACCTTCCCGTGCTGCTCTTGCCCGAGTTTTCACCCCGAAAGGGTGCGCGCCTTAGCTTTCGTAGTCAATCGCGTGGCGCAGTTGTTTTTCGTATTCCAGCGCCTTGCCGGTGCCCAAAGCCACACAGTTCAGGCTTTCATCGGCAATCGACACGGCCAGACCCGTCTGTTCGCGCAGCGCAAGGTCCAGATCGCCCAGCAGCGCGCCGCCGCCGGTCAGCATCACGCCGCGATCCACGATATCTGCGGCCAGATCGGGCGGCGTGGTTTCCAACGCGGTCATCACCGCCTCGCAAATCTGTTGGACCGGCTCGGACAGAGCTTCGGCGACCTGCGCCTGGCTGATCTCGATTTCTTTGGGCACACCGTTCAACAGGTCACGGCCCCGGATATGCATCGACTGGCCACGGCCATCGTCGGGCATCCGCGCGGTGCCGATGGTGGTCTTGATCCGTTCAGCGGTGGATTCACCGACCAGCAGGTTCTGCTGGCGGCGCAGATACGAGATGATCGCCTCATCCATGCGGTCGCCACCCACACGCACCGAGCGCGCGTAGACGATGTCGCCCAGCGACAGAACGGCAACTTCGGTGGTGCCGCCACCGATGTCGACGACCATGTTGCCGGTCGGATCGGTGATTGGCATCCCGGCACCAATGGCGGCTGCAATCGGTTCGGCAATCAGACCGGCGCGGCGCGCGCCTGCGGACAGAACCGACTGACGGATCGCGCGTTTTTCAACGGGTGTAGCACCATGAGGCACGCAGACGATGATCTTGGGTTTCGAGAAGGTCGAGCGTTTATGCACCTTGCGGATGAAGTGCTTGATCATCTCCTCTGCGGTGTCGAAATCCGCGATGACGCCCTCGCGCATCGGGCGGATCGCTTCGATGGACCCCGGTGTACGACCCAGCATCAGCTTGGCGTCCTCACCCACGGCCAGAACCTTTTTGACACCGTCCTTGACGTGATAGGCAACCACTGAAGGTTCCGACAGGATCACACCGCGCCCTTTGACATAAACCAGCGTGTTCGCTGTCCCAAGGTCAATGGCCATGTCCGCTGTGAACAAGCCGCCCAGATTGCCAAAGATTCCCATGTGTTCACTGATCCCGTTCGTCAGAATTTCTACTGCCCGCGACTCGACGGTTCCGGGACGGATGTCTTATAGGGTGCCATCTCGTCCGGTAAAAGGGCTGATTCCGCGTCAATCAGCACCTTTCCGCCTTATTGAGAGGGACTTTAGAAGGCATCATGCTCTCATATCAACACATTTACCACGCCGGAAATCTGGCTGATGTGCAAAAGCACGCTTTGTTGGCATGGATGCTGGAATATCTGACCCGCAAGGACAAGCCGCTGACCTATCTCGAGACGCATTCGGGCCGTGGGTTGTATCAGTTGGACGCGGCCGAGGCTGTGCGGACCGGCGAGGCCGCAGCCGGGATCGAACGGGCGCGGCGCGAAGGATGGTTCAGCCCGGATCATCCCCTGTCAAAGGCGCTGAGCAGTGTCCGGGCGCGCCACGGCGAGAACAGCTATGCCGGTTCGCCCCTGATTGCGGCCAGCCTGCTGCGCGAACAGGATAGTCTGCATTTTGCCGAGTTGCACCCACAGGAAAACGCGGCGCTGTCGATGGCGATGTCTGCATACGGGGCAAAGGTTTACAGGCAGGACGGGTACGAGCTGGCGCAGTCGTTGCTGCCACCCACACCGCGCCGAGGGATGCTGCTGATCGACCCAAGCTATGAGGTGAAGTCGGAATATGATCGCTTGCCCGGGATCATGTCCAAACTACACCGCAAGTGGAACGTGGGTGTAATCGCGCTGTGGTATCCGATCCTGTCGGATGGGCGGCACAAAGCGATGGTTGAGGCGCTTGCAAAACAGAACCTGCCGAAAGCCCAATGTCATGAAGTCCGGTTTCCCGCCGCGCGTGAAGGGCACCGCATGATCGGTTCCGGAATGTTCGTTGTGAACGCGCCATTTGGGTTTGATGAGGAAACCCGCCTTCTGGATTCACTCTTTGCCGGGCTTGAAGACGCCTGAATACATGCGTCGGTCGCATTGGTGGCTGCCATATACACGCACTGGGTGTTTTTTGAAATTTCCTTATGAGAATAGGGTTTTCGGCTCTAGAATTCCGGCGAGGAGGGGCGCCATGGATCGCCGACTTGCTACGGTTCTGGCTGCCGACATGGTCGGGTACAGCCGTTTGATGGAATCCGATGAACAAGGCACGCTGGCGCGGTTGCGCACGCACCGTATTGAACTGATAGACCCAGCCATCGACAAGAACCGGGGAACGATCATCAAGACCACAGGTGATGGGATGCTGGTCGAATTTTCCAGCGCCAGCGACGCGGTCACCTGTGCGGTCGAGGTTCAGAACCGGATGCTGCGGCGAAATGCAGATGTTCCAAAGGACCAGCGCATACAGTTTCGGATAGGCATCAATCTGGACGAGATCATTTTCGAGGACGGGGATATCTTTGGCAGCGGCGTGAACATCGCTGCTCGGTTGGAGCAGTCCGCCCGCGCTGGGGACGTGGTGATTTCGGGCGCAGTTCATGATCAGGTGTCCAGCCGTCTTGAACTGCACTACCACGATCTGGGCAATCTTGAACTCAAGAACCTGTCGCAACCCGTCCACGCGTACCGTGTCGAATTGGACGCGCCCGTTGATGAGGTCGATCAGGCGGAGGAGACAGATACCAAGGTCGTGAAGCCTTCGATCGCTGTGCTACCCTTTGCCAACATGAGCGGTGACACAGAGCAGGAGTTCTTTGCCGATGGTCTGACCGAAGACCTGTTGACCGAGCTTAGCCGCAGGCACGAGCTGTTCGTCATTTCCCGCAATTCCAGTTTTGTCTACAAAGGCCAAGCCGTGAATGTAAGAGAGGTCGGCGAAAAACTGGGCGCGCAATATATTGTAGAGGGCAGTGTACGAAAGGCCGGAAATCGGGTGCGGGTCACCGTTCAGCTTATCGACAGCGACAATGACGGGCATGTCTGGGCCGAGAAATACGACCGGGATCTGGACGACATATTCGCGATTCAGGACGAAGTGATTTCGGCGGTGGTGGCCACTTTGCCGGGGCGGATCGAAGCCTCGCAGCAAGAGGGCCTGACACGCAAGAAGCCGTCCAGTTTTGCAGCGTATGAATGCGTTCTGGCGGCCAAGGTACTGCACCATCGCAGCACCCGCGAAGCGAATGTCGAGGCGACCGAGCTGATCGACCGGGCAATCAAGCTGGACCCGGACTATGCGCATGCCCACGCCTGGAGCGGTTGTATTCGCGGACAGGCCTGGGGGTATGGCTGGTGCGACGACCGCGAAATGATGCTGGCTGAGTGCGAAGAGGCGATCCTCAAGGCAGCGTCTCTGGATGACAACGATGCTGACGTGCATCGTCTGATGGCGGCGGTCGAGATTTTGCGAAATAACCTTGGGCGCGCGCGCTACCATCAGGAAAGAGCGTTGTCGCTGAACCCCAATTACGACCTCGTCGTTGTCCAGATGGGAGAATTATTGACCTGGTCAGGACGACCAGAAGAAGGGGCCGAATGGATACAGAAAGCCATGCGCCTGAACCCGCATCATCCGGCCCGGTTCTGGAGCCATCTGGGAAAGGCCCGGTTCTGCGCCAGAAACTATCAACAGGCGCTTGACGATTTCGGTCGCTTGCCGACCCTGGACATGGTTCAGAACGCTTATGTCGCGGCCTGTCATGCCTGGCTTGGAAATGATGACAAAGCGCGCGAGCATGCGGAGGCCGTCCTCGCCGCGCAACCTGATGTCAGTATCGAGGATATCGTCGCTACCCTGCACTATTCCAAGGAAGACGACCTGCACCATTTCGTTCGGGGCTTGGAAATCGCCGGTTTGTCCTGAGCGGCCAAACGAAAAACGGCCCGCTTGTGCGGGCCGTCCAGTTTACGTCAGATCTTTGTAGCTGATTTCGCGGGCGTCCGCGCCGGGGCCTGCCTTTTCGCGTCGCATGATCAACCGGTTCAGCGCGTGGATATAGGCCTTGGCAGAGGCGACGACCGTGTCGGTATTCGCCGATTGGCCCGTTGCGATCATGCCATCTTCTTCCAGCCGCACGGACACGGTCGCTTGCGCGTCGGTGCCTTCGGTCACCGCGTGAACCTGATAAAGCTGCAAATGCGCCTTGTTGGGATAGATCGACCGGATCGCCTTGAAGGTCGCGTCCACCGGGCCGTCGCCATGTTCCGTCGCGATGATGTCCTTGCCGTCCATTTCCAGCTCGACCGTCGATTCCGCCTGACCGCCGGTGCCGCAGGTGACTTTCATGGACACCAGCTGAAGGTAATCATCCGCATCATCCAGTGTCATCAGGGCGATGAGGTCGTCGTCGAACACCTCTTTCTTGCGGTCGGCCAAGTCTTTGAAGCGCACGAAAATGTCGCGCAACTGGTTGTCGCCAACCTCATAGCCCAGCGTCTCCAGCTTGTCGCGCAACGCGGCGCGCCCCGAATGCTTGCCCAGCGGCAGGGACGTCCCGGACAGGCCGATATCCTCGGGGCGCATGATTTCGAAGTTTTCGCGGTTCTTCAGCATCCCGTCCTGATGGATGCCGCTTTCATGGGCAAACGCGTTCTTGCCGACGATGGCCTTGTTGAACTGCACCGGGAAGCCCGCCACAGTCGCCACCCGGCGCGAGATATGCATGATCTTGGTGGTGTCGATACCCGTGGTCCAAGGCATGATGTCATTGCGAGTCCGCAAGGCCATCACGACCTCTTCCAACGCGGTGTTGCCCGCGCGTTCACCCAGACCGTTGATGGTGCACTCGATCTGACGCGCCCCGCCTGCGACTGCGGCCAGAGAGTTCGCGGTCGCCATGCCAAGGTCATTGTGGCAATGGGTGGCAAACACCACCTCATCCGCGCCCGGTACGGTCTCGATCAGGCGCTTGATCAAGTCCGCGCTTTCGACCGGAGCGGTATAGCCCACGGTATCAGGGATATTGATCGTGGTGGCCCCGGCCTTGATCGCAATCTCGATCACGCGGCAGAGGTAATCCCATTCTGTCCGCGTCGCGTCCATCGGCGACCATTGCACGTTTTCGCACAGGTTACGCGCATGGCTGACCGTTTCGTGAATCTTGTCGGCCATCTCGTCCATCGTCAGGTTCGGAATGGCGCGGTGCAGGGGCGAGGTGCCGATAAAGGTGTGAATCCGGTTCTTCTCGGCGTGTTTCACAGCCTCCCAGCAGCGGTCGATGTCTGCGAAATTGGCGCGGGCCAGACCGCAGATGCGGCTGTTTTTCGACCGCTCGGCTATCTCGCTGACGGCCTTGAAGTCACCCTCTGAGGCGATCGGAAAACCGGCCTCGATGATGTCGACGCCCATCTCGTCCAGCAGTTCGGCAATCTCGAGCTTTTCGTTATGGGTCATGGTTGCGCCGGGGCTTTGTTCGCCGTCGCGCAAAGTGGTGTCAAAGATCAAGACGCGGTTTTGGTCGGTCACGTTGGTCATGGGAATCTCTTTCTTCTTCTGTCCTAAAGCCTATGGCGCGCGGGCGTCCTCCTCTGAGCGGGCGCGCCGGATGGCACGCTCAGAGGCGGATTAGGATCAGTAGGCCACGCAGTGACGCACCGCGGGTGGCGGTGTCGGCAACAAGGATATCTGCGCGGTTGATCATGGGATTGAGGTTATACAACCCATGCCGGGAATGAAAAGAACGAATTTGCGTATCGTAGCCGGAAGGTTTTCTTTTTCTGTCCGGTTGATCCAAGCAACCTGACAGCTAGGTCACTGATGATGAAGTCAGCTCTTGTCATCGGCGCATCAGGCGGAATTGGCAGCGCTTTGTCACAACACCTGCGCCAACGCTCTGCTGCTGTAACGACCTTGTCCCGGTCCGTGGATCGGTTTGATCTGGCGGACCCCGACAGTGTGAGTCGTGGGTTGGGTAAGCTGAATGGCCCCTTCGACATGATCTTGATTGCCTCTGGCGCGCTGGAGATCAACGGAGCAGAGCCGGAAAAGACGATCAAGTCAGTTTCGGCCCCCGCCATGATGGATCAATTTGCACTGAACGCGGTCGGACCGGCGCTGGTACTTGGCCATGCACACAGGTTGTTGTCGCGCGACAGGCAATGTGTCGTCGCGGTCCTGTCTGCCCGAGTGGGGTCGATCGGCGATAACCGTCTGGGTGGCTGGATCAGCTATCGCGCAGCCAAGGCTGCCCTGAACCAGATCGTGCGCACTTCGGCGATAGAATTGGCGCGCACTCATCCGCAATCCATTTGCGTTGCCTTGCATCCCGGGACTGTTCGCACCGGCTTTACCCGGAAATATGCCGGACGCCATCCTACTGTGGCGCCAGAGCAGGCCGCCAAGAACTTGTTGGGCGTCATTGACCGCCTTACCCCGGCCCAGACAGGCGAATTTTTTGATTGGAAAGGAGAGACCGTGCCGTGGTGACTGATGCTCAGTCAGCCGTGGGCGCGTCCACTTCGGGGGTCTCAGCAGAAGGTGTTTCTTCGGGCTCTGCCACGTTTTCTTCTGGAAGCACTCCGTTTTCCCAGACACCGGATTCTTCCTGACCATTGGCGTAGCGAATGGTGCCGTCACCGTGGCGCTTGTTGTCCAGAAATCCACCTTCGTACACATCCCCGGTGGCATAGGTTGCGACCCCGGTGCCGCTGATTTTGCCGTCGACCCATCCGCCGGTATAGGTGAAGCCGCGCGGTGTTGTGATGGTGCCCTGTCCGTGGCGTTTTCCGTCGGAAAACTCGCCGTCATACACGGTGCCGTCGGGAAAGCTGGCCTTTCCTTTTCCCTGCCGCGCGCCCTCGGCCCAGTCGCCTTCGTACCGGTATCCGTTGGCAAAAGTCAGAACGCCCGTTCCTTGGCTGAGACCGTTCTTGAACTGTCCCGAATAGACCGCGCCATTTGGATAGGTTGCCTTGCCGTTTCCTTCAAACACCCCAGCGATCCAGTCGCCTTCGTAAATGATTCCATCGGAATAGGTATGCATCCCCTTGCCATGCGGCAGGTCCGCGCTGAAATCTCCCACATAGGTCGAGCCGTCCGGATAGGTCAGCTCACCAAACCCTTCGATCTGGCCATCCGCCCAGTCACCGTTGTACTCGAACCCGTCGGTTCCCAGAAAACGCCCCTTTCCGTGGCGCCGATCGTCAAGGTAATCGCCGTCGTATGTCGCGCCATTGGCATAGGTTGCCTTGCCCTTTCCCTGGCGCTGACCGTCGACAAGATCACCTTCATAAAGGTCCCCGTTTGCCTGCAGCAACCGACCCTTGCCGGTCATGCGGTCTTCGGTCCAGTCACCCGTATATGTCATGCCATCGGGAATGGTCAGCGTGCCCTGACCGTGGCGTTGACCGTTCTGGACGTCGCCTTCATACAGGCTGCCCTGCGCTGAAGTGATCTTTGCCTTGCCCTGCTTGAGCCCGTCCACCCAATCGCCGTCATACACATAGCCGCTCGGGTCCGTCAGAACGCCCTTGCCGTGATAGCGGGCGTCTTTGAACCCGCCTTCGTAGATCGCGCCATTCGCATAAGTCGCAATGCCGTTGCCGTTAATTGATCCGTTGGCCCATTCGCCCACATAGCTGCCGCCGTCGGGATAGATGATTTTTCCCTGACCCTCAGGCTGGCCCTTCGCGAACATGCCTTCATAGATCGAGCCATTTACGTATCGCGCAACGCCCTTGCCCTGAATCTCGCCTTCGGCCCATTCGCCGGAATATTCGAATCCGTTTGGCAGGCGATAGGTCCCGATGCCATGGCGCAAACCATTCAGGAAAGTGCCTTCGTAAACACCGCCAACCTCATCATCCGCGATAATCACCTGGCCATCCTGCGCGGCAGCGGACAGTGTCATCAAAGCCATCGCAGTTGCGGCAATCGAAGTGCGGAATGCGTTCATGGTTGTTCAGCCTGCCCGGTTATCGTCCTTTTGCGCAAAACTAAGATACCGATGGGGGCAGGGCAACGGCTTTTGCCGCATTTGTCTTTTCCTCGCGGTGCGATCTGTTAAATGGCATTAGACAAGACGAGGGCAAGAGGGCAGCATGGCCGACCGTTTCCGCATCACTCTGGCGCAACTCAATCCTGTTGTGGGGGATATTGAGGGCAATGCTGCCAAGGCAATCGCCGCGTGGGAAAATGCGCGTGGGGCAGGGGCCGACATGGTTGCACTGCCTGAGATGTTCATCACCGGCTATAATACGCAGGATTTGGTGATGAGGCCCGCGTTTCATCAGGCTGCCATGGCTGCTGTTGAGGAATTGGCCGTCAAATGTGCCGACGGTCCGGCGATTGCCATCGGTGGACCTTGGGTCGAGGGGGACAACCTTTTCAACGCCTACCTGATCCTCAAGAACGGAAGGATCGGCAGCAAGGTGTTGAAACATCACCTGCCCAACGAGACCGTCTTTGACGAAGTCCGGTTGTACGATTCCGGGCCGCTCGGTGGTCCTTACTCCGTCGGCAATACGCGAATAGGCAGCCCGATCTGTGAAGACAGTTGGCATCCGGATGTTGCCGAAACGCTGGAGGAGACAGGGGCCGAATTTCTGCTTGTCCCGAACGGGTCCCCATATTTTCGCAACAAATACGATGTGCGCCTGAATCACATGGTTGCGCGCGTCGTCGAAACGGGATTGCCGCTGATTTACCTCAATATGGTCGGCGGACAGGATGATCAGGTTTTTGACGGCGGCACGTTCGGCCTGAACCCGGACGGCACGCTGGCTTTCAGACTGCCTGTCTTTGATGAAGCCATTCGCCATATTGATCTTGAGCGCGGCGATGAAGGGTGGCGGATCGTACCTGCCGATACTGCGCCGCAGCCTGATGAATGGGAACAAGACTATCGCGCAATGGTTCAATCGCTGCGCGACTACATGAGAAAAACAGGCTTTAAGAAAGCGCTGTTGGGCTTGTCGGGGGGTGTCGACTCAGCCCTTGTTGCGGCGATCGCTGTAGATGCGATAGGTGCCGAGAACGTCCGTTGCGTGATGCTGCCCTCGGAATATACCAGTCAGGAGTCTCTGGACGATGCCGAGGCCGTCGCCAAGGCGCTGGGTGTTCATTATGACTATGTGCCAATCTCGGACAGCCGGGCGGCGGTGACGGAAACGCTGGCGCCGCTATTTACCGGCCGCGAGGCCGACCTGACGGAAGAGAACATCCAGTCCCGGTTGCGCGGGTTGCTGTTGATGGCGATCTCGAACAAATTTGGCGAGATGCTGCTGACCACTGGCAACAAGTCCGAAGTTGCCGTTGGATATGCCACGATCTACGGCGACATGAACGGGGGCTATAACCCCATCAAGGACCTGTACAAAACGCGTGTGTTCGAGACATGTCGCTGGCGCAACGCCAATCACCGTGACTGGATGTCGGGTCCGTCGGGCGAGGTGATCCGGCCATCCGTGATTGACAAACCCCCCAGTGCGGAACTGCGCGAGGATCAGAAGGATAGCGACAGCTTGCCGGACTATCCTGTTTTGGACGCGATTTTGGATATTCTGGTGGATCAGGAGGGGTCGATTGCAGATTGCATTGCGGCCGGTTTCGATGGCGACATCGCGCGCCGGATCGAACATCTGATCTATATCAGCGAATACAAACGCTTCCAGTCCGCTCCGGGAACGCGTTTGACCAGCCGCGCCTTTTGGTTGGACCGCAGATACCCAATCGTGAACCGTTGGCGCGACCGGTCTTAAGGGCACTCTGGGTCACGCTGCACCCCATATTCGGATGCAAAATCCCCTCTTTCATCGAACTGTTTCCACATCCCGCGGGTATGAGGCCGTTTCCGTTGGGAATGCGGGCGTCTGCTTGATGCGCTGACATCTTTTCGCCATAGTTTTGTTGAATTATCGCCTCATGTGGGGCGGGTGTGACGCATTGCACGGGGCCACGGGCCTTTGACAGCTTTCTGGTCGAATGCGGAACACTGATCTGGGTTTTGGTTGTAATGGTTTGGTACGATTATGCGTGAGGAATACGATAAACCTCTCCACTCGCCGTTGCCGTGGAAGTCGATGGAATCCAAAGGGCAAGCGCTGGACGAGGCCAAGATTGACTCTGTCATTGCCGACCTCCTGAGCGAGGAGACCTCTCCTCGGGCAGTTGAACCCAAACGCGTGGATGCTGCTGAAGCCGAGGAACTGGACGTCGACGATGCAACGGTCGAGGAACCCTCGGAAACGGTTATCGGATTCACTTCGACCCTGCGCCAGAAATGGGCCGAACTGGTCGGCGCTGCCTAAGCCAATTGGACGCGACCTGTCGTGAAGCGTGCGCGGCGGCCACATATCATCAAAATAGTGTCAAACACGACTTCGGTCGTATTGCTTCGGCACGATTGACGGGCATTCATTGCGGTCGGAGCAATGAATAATGAGCGGTATATGCCCGGCCCAAAACCAACCCCAGTCGAGCCTGATCTGAGCCTACCCAAAGCTGTGGATGTCGTTGTCGTCGGAGGCGGGATTATCGGCTCTGCGACTGCTTTGGAATTGTCGGAACGCGGCCTGTCCGTGTTGCTTTGCGAAAAGGGACATATTGCAGGCGAACAGAGCTCTCGCAATTGGGGGTGGGTTCGATTGGGGCTGCGGGACCCCCGTGAAATTCCGCTGATGATCGAGTCTCAGCGTCTGTGGGATGATCTGGACCGAAGGCTTGGCCGAAAAACAGGGTTTACCCGTTCAGGTATTTTGTTTGGCGCATCGGGGGACCGAGATCGGCGCAATCTTGAACGCTGGCTGGATCACGTGGACGGGTTGCAGACCGGTGCAAGAATGGTGTCAGGCGCAGAGCTGCAACAGCTTTTGCCGGGGTGTACCACAGAATTGGAATGGGCCCTGCATATGCCGCAGGACGGCCGTGCCGAGCCGCAATGGGCCGCGCCCGCAATAGCCGAAGCTGCCCGCGACCGGGGTGCTTCAGTGATGACCAACTGCGCGGTGCGCAGCGTCGATGTTCAAGCCGGTCGTGTTGCAGGGGTTTTCACCGAAAGGGGGCGCGTGGCCTGCGCACATGTCGTGCTGGCCGGAGGTGCCTGGTCGCGCCTATTTGCCGGAAACGCGGGGATCGACCTGCCGCAGCTTAAGGTGTTGAACACGGTGCTGCGCACGTCGCCTGCTGACGGACTTGAAACCGCCCTGTGGTCTGATGACTTCGCCATAAGAAAACGCGCGGACGGGGGCTACACGATAGCCTCGGGGCATGAAAACACAGTCGATATCGTGCCTGACAGTTTTCGATTGGCGCGGCGCTTTCTACCGGCCTACAGGCAGGAGTGGCGGTCGCTGCGGTTTCGCTTTTCCAAACGATGGGCGGCTGAGGCTCAACAGGACCGCAGATGGCTGCCCACAGATGTCACTCCGTTCGAACATTGCCGCGTTCTGGATCCCGAGCCATCCGGCAAAGTTCTAAGACAGGTCTGGTCACGGGCCAGCCAAAGCGTACCTGCGTTGAAACAGGCAGAGATCGTTCAAAGCTGGGCGGGCATGATTGACGTGACCCCAGATGCAATTCCGGTCATGTCGACCGTTGATGAGATGCCCGGAATGTTCATCGCCACAGGGTTCTCGGGGCACGGATTTGGGATTGGACCGGGGGCGGGGCGGTTGATGGCCGATCTTGTGACCGGGGCCGCCCCATGTGTGGATCCGGCCGCATTCCGTCTGTCTCGGTTTACAGACGGCTCAAAGGTGCGGCCAGATCCCGGATATTAGGGGTTAGCCCATCATCTGATAGCTGACGGGGACAAAGCGGAACCCGTCGCCGCGGGTTTCGACAAACCCGGCTGCGGGGAAGGGCATGTGGAAGCCGATCATATGCACCACACCTCGTAAGCCCCTGCACCCAAAGTCGAAAAAGCCAACAATCAAAAGGTTCTAACAAGCCCATAACTTCCGCAGGCCGCGCGTTGATTTCCGCTAATGTCCGCATATATTGTCCGCATAGTGTCCGCACCTGAATGATGTACCGAGGATGACGCCATGACGATTAACAAGAAAACCTTTGCCGCCGCCGTGCGGAAACGTGAGGCTGGTGCGCCCACACCCATCATATTGAGAGACGCGCAGGTGGAGGGCCTTGCGCTGGCTGTGAACAAGCGCAGCGAGGCGTGGCGCTTTCAGTATAAGCCGCGCGGCACCCGCCCAGACGGCAAACGCTACCCCACCCGCACCCTCACCCTCGGCAACCATGCGGAACTGACCCTTGAGGAGGCCAGAGCCGCCGCCGTAACCGCCAAGGCTGCGGTGCGTGGTGGTGCGGACCCAGTTGAGGACCAACGCCGCGAGACCGCCCAGCGCGTGGCCGAACGACAGGCACAAAAGACGTGCCGCACACTAATAGAACCGTTTATGGCCGATTTCGCCGAGCGCCGTTCCAAGGCCCGCAAGGGTCGAAAACTGGACGAGGCTTACGTGGGTTCAATCCGGCGCGGTGCCGAGCATGTCCTGAGCGCGCTGGGCGTGATGGACCTTACACCCGACTGCATCACCATCAAGCCGCTGCGCGCCCTATTCAGAAACCGTGTCGGGACGAACTGGAATATTCGCTACCTCGCCATCAAACGGTTCCTCGACTACGCCGTGGCCGAGGAGATGATCGACGGCAACATCGCCCTGATGGTGGAGCGTCCTGCCACGGGTGCGTCCCGCGCGCGTGTCCTGAGCGCCGAGGAACTGCACACGCTCTGGCACGAGGCTGAGAACCTCGACCCGGTGCGCCGTGACTTCCTGCGCTTCATGATCTGCGTCCCGTGCCGTATCAGCGAGGGGCTGGCCCTGACATGGGACCAGATGGACGCGGACCTGACCGAATGGACCCAGCCTGACACCTCGACCAAGAACGGGGTGGAACACCGCTTTGCGTTGCCACCACAGGCGTGCGAAATCCTCGAACGTCGCCGGGAGGCCAACCCCAAGGGGCCGGTGTTCCCAAACCGGTCGGGGCGCGTGTTTGCTAGCCAGTCGAACCTGAACCGCATCATCCACGAGGGAACGCCGAGCGTCACCGACTGGACCATTCATGACCTGCGCCGCACATTCGCCAGCCTGTTGGGCGAGAGTGGGGCCAGCTTCCCTGAGAGTGTTGTGGATGCGGTTCTGAACCACATGCAGAGCGGCACACGCGGCGGGGTTCTGGGCGTCTATCAGCGCGCGGAACGGCGCAGGGAACAAGCCGCCGTCATGATGGCCTGGGGTCGCCTCCTTGCCAGCATCATAGACCCACAGGCCGAGCGAAAGACGGTTGTCGGGCTGGGGGGCTGGTCATGACCAAGCCGAAACCCAACGCCCAGCGCGTCGACATCGCCGCCGAAATCATGAGCCGCCTGAAAGTGAGCCGCGAGGAAGCCGAACGGCTGGCGGCGCTGCCACCGGGTGAGGTGAGTGCGCTGGACTTCGCTGCGCTGCGTCTGCTGAACCTCGACGGGTCTGACCCCCGAGAGGATTACATCGAAGCGAATGCGGCCTATACGTTTGCGCGCAGCGCCCATGAGGAGGCGGCACCCATCGTCAGGCAGCGGATGCGCTCCACAGGGGCGCTAAAAAACAAACGTGAGGCCGCAGACAAGATAGAAAAAGCTTTCGCCATCGTTGACCAAACGTTCGACACGTTGAGTAGGGCTGACGCCACCAACAAGGCAGCGAGTGAGACGAATCTATCGGAACGCCAACGCGAACGTTTGGGGCATTATTATGACGCCCTCGCGCTGGGCGCATCGCCGGATGCAGCCCGAGCGGGTAGCGAAAAAGGTAAGTGGCGGGCATTTAAGCAGTCCCTCAAGTAGATTTCTTCGACGGGCCTAAGGCCTGTCGAAGTCAGCTGTATCTTTCTGCGAATATGTCCTTTTTATGGGGTGTCACCAATGTCTTGAACAAGGTGACACCCTATGCCCAAACGAACGTGGAGCGAGACCCGCAACAAGGTTCCTAGCCGGGACGCCTCCTATTCCTTTCATCCCATGGCGGACTGTACAGTGGTTGAGGCTGCGGCCCTGACCCGCTGTAATCCGTCCACGATTTACCGCCTCATCAATCGGGGCGAACTGCTGGCCTACAGCCGCAACGGCCTCACCCTGATAGAGGGCGAGAGCATCGTTGCGTTCAAAGAGCGGAACAGGATTCAACCGGGCGACATTCCCGAGAACAATGAGCCCAACGCCACACCGAAATCGAAAGGGGTGGCTGCATGAGCGCTTATATCCTGCCCCTCCCCGACCCATGCCCTGAGCGCGTATCCCGTAAGCGCGGGGCCAAACTGCTGGCCATGGCTGGGTTTGAAACCTCGCCCCGTTCCCTCGAGCGGTGGGACTTGCCTGTAATCCACCTGAATGGCCGAGCCACATACGACACACGCGCCCTGTTCGCCGAGGCCCAGCGCCGCGTTGATGTCGAGGGTGCGCGCTCACTCAACACGTTTGGGAGGGATGACCATGCCGCGTGATCTTGATCTCGCCGAACACATCAAGGCCGCGAACATGCTCAAGTGCGCGCTTGTCGTCCACAGCGATAGCGAGGCCGCAGGGCTGCGTGAAGTCGCGCGCCGCCTCAAACTGCCCATGCCTCGGCTCACCATCCGACCGCTCAAAGATGCGAAGGGGGTGCCACCGTGTCGCACGAACGAATAAGCGCCGCCCAAAAGGACGACGCCCACTCAATGTACCGTCGATCACGTAAGTGCCTCGACGGGTCCGAGTGAAGCGCGTCGCAACCCCGCGACAAAGGGGGTTTGTAATGCAGCGTTCTGAAATTCAGAAGTTCCTGAAAACCCTGTTCACACGGTCGGTCTACCCGATAGGGCCGACCGAGAGCGTGTGCATCGGCACGCAGTACGAGGGCGGCGCATATGTCGCCCGCCCATGGCCCTTCACCGAGGTGACCGAGGGTGAAACGCATTACGCGCTCCACCTGTTCGAGTTCAACACGCCAGCCACGGCGGGTGACTTCCGGCGGCGCAAGGAACGCTGGACTGGGACGACGCTGATCGGCCTGGACGACGTGGGCGAGGTGAAGAACGGCTTCCGGATCAAGGAGCCGCCCGTCAAGCCCACGTTCATCATGGAGACCAAACCCGGCTCCACCCAGTGGGTGTACGCCCTGAACCGGATTGAACGCGACCCGAGCCTTGTGGCGACGATATTGCATAGCGCGAAAGAGGGTGGGCTGACCGACCCCGCGGCGGTGGACCGCACCCGGATATTCCGGTTGCCGGGGTCCGTCCCGCCGAAAAAGACCCACGCGGCGCGCATCGTCTACGCGGATTTTTCCCGGCGTTTCAATCCGGACGTGCTGGTCGAGAAGGCATTCCAAGTGCCCGTGGTGGAAAAGACCGTCACGCGCTCCGTGTATGGGCGCAAGGGCGTCCCTGTGGACGTTCAGAGTGACGACCCCCTGCTGTTGTGGTTGGGCGCTCAGGGTCGCGTTCTGGGTGCTCCCTTGAGGGATGGCTGGGTGCCCATCGTGTGTCCGTTTGTTCACGAGCACACGGGGCAGGACGAGACCGGCACCTATTACCACCCCCCGAACAAGGCGGATGGGCTGCGGTCGTTCAAATGTTTTCATGGCCACTGCAAAAACCGCAGGAGCCGTGACTACCGCACGGAACTGGTGCGGCAGGGAGCCCCCGAGGTTCTGGTGCTTGGGGATATTCGGCGTCCGCGCCTCGCTCCCAGCGCCCTCTCCACGAAAGCAATGAGAAGGATTTTCGGTCATGCTGAATGACACCAACAACGCCGCATGGCTTGAAGCAGAAATCCTGCGGGTCGCCCGCATCGAACGCACGGTCGAAATCGAACCCGCGATCCAAAACCTGAGCCGGGAGTGCAAGGACCGGGGATATCCGCAGCGCGTGACAGACTTGCGCCAGCTGATCACCGACGCAAGACGCGCTGAGGCTGACGACGCCGCTGAGGCCGAGGCAGAGGCAACGCGCGAGAGCGGCGTCTGGCGCGGGCGCACGGTGCGCGTTGATACCGAGGACAAGGAGGCGACCGCCGAACAGTTCCTTGGCGCGATGTTCCAACACCCCAAGGGGTGGAAACTCGTGTTTTGGCGCGATGTTTTCTACGAGTGGCAAACCACGCATTGGACACCCACCGACACCAACGAACTGAAACATGACCTGCGGCTGTGGCTCGCCGAGGAGTGTTTCGAGGCCACCAACAAGGGTTTCGGCCCCGTCAAACCGACAATCAGGCTCGTGGAGGAGGTCATGGCCGCTCTGAAAGCCCTGACCCTTTACCAGGGGGCAAACAGCACCGGGTGGCTGACACGGACGAAACCTGCCGCGCACCCCCTGTCCGTCAAGAACGGCATTCTGGACCTCGGAACGCGGACACTACACCCGCATACGCCGACGCTGTTCAACCTGCAATATGTGGACGCGGATTGTGACCAGAACGCGCCCGACCTCATGGACACCCCGGCGGGGCCGTGGCTCATGGAGGCGTTCGGAGTGGATCAAATCCCGTTGTTGCAGGAGTTCACAGGATATTTCCTGACAGGCCGCACAGACGCACAGAAGGCGCTGATGATCATAGGCCCACCCCGCTCGGGTAAAGGCACCTACGGGCGTGTTCTGGCAGCACTGCTGGGGGGAAATATGGCGTCCATGAGTGCGCGGACGATGGGGGGCCAATTCGGGCGTGAGGGGCTACTGGATAAGCCGGTGTGCATCATGCCGGACATGAGGGTCGGCAAGAACACCGATAAAGCCGCCGTCGCGGAGACGCTGCTCAGCGTCATTGGCGAGGATTGGGTTGAGGTGCCACGGAAATACAAAACCCCGTGGCACGGGAAACTCGACACGAGGTTCCTCATCATGTCGAACTCGGTCCCATGGTTGGAGGACTTCGACGGCGCGCTCTACACGCGGTTTCACTTCATCGAAACGCTTGGGTCGTGGCTGGGGAAAGAGGACGCCAGACTGCTCGACAAAATATGGAGCCAACCCGCCGCGTGGTTGAATTGGGCGCTGGACGGCATGGACCGGCTTGGGGAGCAGGGAATGCACTTCACGCGGGTCGATACAAGCGTTGAGATTGGCAGACGCGCCACCATCCACCTCGACCCCATCGGCATGTGGGTGGCGGAGCGCGTCGAGATCACCGGCAACCCGGAGGACAAACTGGCCATGCACGAGATGTTCGAGGACTTCGAAGATTTCGCGGACGAAAACGATGTCGGGGAGTTCACACAGAAAACATTTGAGCGGCGGTTCTGGCGCAAAAACTACCGGAAGGTGACGAAAACGAAGGTCGGCAAACGCGCCCGAAATTTTGACGGGCGCGTCCGAGGTGCGGCAGGGGTGAAACTACGCAAATGAACATGTCGAATAAGGGGGTAGAGGTGCCTCGGGATGTCTCTCGGGGATGTGCGTGGGGACGGGTTTGCTTTACCCTTTATATACAGGTGTAAATTGTGCACATTTTACTGTTTCATGTGTTTAAAAACGCCCAAGGGCAAAGGGTAAAGGAAATCCGTCCCCGCCGTCCCCACATCCACACACCCGAGCGTGAAAACCGGGAAATTCGCCAAATCTGGGGAAAATCGGGTGAAAAAGTCGCCAAATCTGGGGAAAACCCCCAAAAAGCCTTTCTCGGCCAATAACAGGCCGTATTTCGGTTGAGGGCCGGAAACGCCCGCTATTTGAGGATCGTTTCCGGCCCGTACGGCTGGACACCCGCCCCGCGGGGGTTTCGTCATGAACCGCATGAGCGCAGGAAGCGCGCCGCACAGGCCTGCAAGCCCGGTGTCGTCACCATTGAAGCGACACCCCTCATACTCGATTTTCTGGATGGTGATCCCGCCGCCGTGGCAGTCACCACACTCGCGTTCAGTAGCCTCGGCAGGGACATCCATGCCTGAGCGGCCTGTGACATCCGCTGGCGTTACGACCTGCAACCTGTTCTCCTAATCCGCATTCTAGAAGGCAAGCGCCGTGGCCGGAGATATGTCAGGGCAGACTACCATGAGTGTATCCAGCGAAATGGCGTAAAGTGCTACTGCGCCGCTGACGTATTGAGATTACTCGAGACGTGGCCTGCGTCATCCAACCCGCGAAACCCGAAACCAACGGCGATCAGGATACACAATGAGATAGACTTGGTACCAGCATGCAGTGAGGCTTCGTTGATCGAAATGTAGGCGTCGGGGTGGATTTTGTCAGGCCGGGCATAATCCCGAAAATACCCCCCCCCACCCCGACAAAAACACGGGGGGCGAGTGGAGCTTGGCACCCCCGCAGCCCGTCAATCCTCCGAAAAAAATTTGATTTTCCCCGAATACAAAACCTCGGACAGTGGCAAGGTAATCGTTCATCCGTGTCCGTTTTGAGCTTGATGCAGACGTTCGCTGAAAAGTCATGAACGACCACTATGCGGACAAAGCTGCCATTCAGTCGAACTACACTAGGTGACGCAAACTGCCCACAAGCGGCCAATTGCCAACCCTTCCGATGCCGCAGTGCGTGAACTTAGACGGGAGAGCATTAATCCATCAGGTGGGCAGGTTAAGCAGCCGTTCATTTCAGGCGATGCAACTGTGCCCAGCTATCTTGGCGGTTTCCTTCAGATAAGTTCTGTGGTGCAGTCTGCTTTTGTCTTGGGATTCGATCACCAAACGCTTTCAAGATCGAAGTTTCCGATGATCAAGATTTGATTTTGCGCTTTCGCCGGACATAAACTGGTTTGGATATTTTGAGGAAGAATCGTCAAAAATGACTATGCGGTTAGATTTTTTGGCTGGTCTTTGTGGTGTTCTTTGTACCCTTTCGACTACATCTATTGCGGACACAATCATGCACTTGGGTCGAGAATGGCCGGCGCCAAAAGGGTTTGAAAGTGTTTGCTCGAGCTATCCGCCAATTTGTCAAAAATCACCGAACCCTCATCAGATTACCGATGCTGAATGGAAGAAGATAAAAAAAGTAAATCAAAGCATTAACCAAAAAACTCCAGAGGTGTCTGACAAGAGCCAGTATCACGTTCTTGAAAAGTGGGCACTGCCCTCGCACTTAGGCGGAGATTGCGAAGACATCGCGATGCTCAAGAAGGTAGAGCTTCAGAAATTGGGCATCTCTCCGGATCACTTACTTCTCGCTACCGTGTTGGATCTTCACCGCGAAGGGCATGCGGTACTAGTCGTTAGGACATCCAAAGGAGATTATGTGTTGGACAACCTGACCAACCGGGTGCTTCCTTGGAACAAAACCCACTACGCATTTATCGAGGCACAAGACCCCAACGAACCAGCGCGATGGGATATTGTCCTGCAGGATCGATGACCCTTAGTCTGGGTAACCGCAATGTTATCGGCTCAAAGCACTCGTATTGAATATCAGACTTCAGTGAGAAAACTGAAAAGAAAGACATGATCCGCGTTATTGCAGCCAGCACCATATTCGTTGGCCCTTTACGTCAATTTTTGCAATTGCTTTGATCTGATCCGAGTGGGTCAAGAAGGGGCCGGAAACTTCCACATAGAGTTAGTTTCGAGGCGCAAACATCCGATTTTCGGCACCATCTCTGTGGGAGAAGAGTTTAACTTGAGAACTGGCCGCATGTGGGGGTTTTAGCCGAAATCTGGCATGGGTGCTGAGGGACTTGGGAGCCGGTATAAGCAATGAAGGGAAGGCCCCAGTACCTTCTCCTGTTCAAAATAATCAAATAGAGAAAGAGGCTTCGGAATACATAGAGAACGTATGGCTCTCGAGGCCGATCGGACGTTCCAACAATAGTCTGACTTTCGGTTCGCATTGGGGTCGATCAAGTTGTTATCTACACTTGGTATCAGCACTATTCGACACGCAAAATGACCCAATGCAGTAGTTAGAACCTGACTTTAAGAACCAGCCGAACTAATAGCGCAGTTTCAAAATTCTGCAGATTGATTTCTGTTTTGTTCGCATCGACTAGCGTCACTTTGCCGTCGACTTCTGCACCTGCAAGTCAGACCCCGGCCCCACCGCAGTCTTCTTCTGGCGTTCCTGCAGAAAAAGCTCGTAAGAAAAAGCGACCGAGCATTGGACTGGTATCTTCGCCCAACCGCGTTCTCCGGTTGATTCCTTTTTTTCTCAAGATACGTTTAGGTAAATCTTTTTTTGAGATCTGATCAAAAAGCCAATGAGTACCAACACGGCATATCAAAGTAAGCGAACCAATCGCGCTCCCGCTATGAAGTCAAACTCGCGGGTTTTTGTGTGCCTTGTCTCTTTGGGAATCAACGCACTTGCGTTGGCGCTTCCTTTGGCTCTCCTGCAGGTCTACGACCGGATTTTGCCGAATCAGGCAGCCGGATCTGCAATCGTCATTTTCTCGGCAGTTGTTGTCGCGTTGGTGTTTTCGGGAATGCTTCGATATGTAAGGTCCGGCGTGTTTGCTCGGTGGTCGGCACTGGAAGAACACAGGCTTTGGTCTCATACCGCTCGACAACTTCTTAAAGGCCATCACAGCCGGGAGGATGCTCTTTTGCTTGCTTCCGCCCCCGCCAAGGCGCGTGATGAGAGTGTCGGTCAAACAATGCTGGCCCGATACGATGCGCCTTTCTCGATCGTTTTCCTCGCTCTGGTCGCCTATCTCGGCGGAATCGTTGTCGCCGCGCCCTTGTTGGTCGCTGCCGTTTCGGTGATCGCGTTCCTTGTGGTTGCGCCGCGGAATCGATCTGCCCTGCAGCAGGAACTGCTGTCGGGCGCAAAGTACGAGGCCAGTGTCACGGCGCTCGCTAACACTTCCTCAAACACGACGACGCTGATCAGCCTCGGCTCGACATTTGCCCGTTTGACTCACGATCGCTCTGTCCAGTTGAAAGCAAACAGAACGACGCAGAACATCAGCAGTTTTCAATTTGACCTCTTGCAGAGTGGCGCGTTGATCTCGACGGTCGGCGTTGTCTGGTTGGGCGCCGTAGAGGTGCTCGCAGGGCAGATGACAACCGGCGGGCTTGCCGCCTGCACGTTGCTTGGCTCTCGGGCGGCATCACAGCTTATAGGTGTTGCGGCGACGGGCCTGCGTGCCCAGCCCGCCGCTGTCGCGGCGGAGCAGTCGAAGGCGATCCTTGAAAACAGTGGAGAGAGCGAGCGTCAGCCGTCGCACCGTACGACCGAATACCTGAACTCGACTGGCGGTGGCATCTGGGTGCTCGAAGCTTCACCGCATCAAACGGTGTCTGAAAAGCTGGAAGCCATAGTCGACCACTTGCCCTGCGACCTGTCGGACTCGGAGACAGTTCGGATCGTATCTGCTCGGCCACGGCTGTTGGCTGGTAGGCTCATGGATTGCCTGTCCCGCTTGGACAAGGATCTAGAGCCAGAAGCACTGTCCCTGTCGCGCGAGATCGGACTGGACAACGTCGTTTGTCGACTTCCCCATGGCTACGACACGGTGCTCGCATCTTCCGGCCGGCCACTTTCGGATGGCGCCACCAAGCGCGCCGCGATTGTACAGGCATTCGCGGGCAGCCCCGGGCTGGTCATTATCGAGTCACCCGAAGCGCTGCTCGATGTCGATACGGTGAGGAACCTGTCGGAGTTCCTGCTGTCCCGCGCAATTGATTTCAAGATACTCTTACAGACATCGTCTGAAGAGCTTCTCGCCGGTCTTGAAGATGCCAAGCGACTCGAAAACCCGAAAAACTGGATCGAGGGGGTCGAGTAATGTCAGCAGCCGCCAACTTCCTCCAAACCGTTCTCAAATATCTAGACGGGCGCCACTCCGATCAGGCGGTAGAGGCGGCATTCGGAGGTTTCTCGTCATCGCTGTCCGATATGGCGCGAGCAGGTAACCTAATTGGGCTTCACGCTTCAATTCACAAGCGCGTTCCGGCATCCTGGAGCGACGGACACGACGGCGCGCTGATTGCAACAGACGGCACCAACTGGTTTGGCGTCGTAAGACGTGATGGTGATCTCGCTTCGTTCCGAGAGGGCGACAAAGCTGTTCAAAATCTATCACTTGAGGGGCCGCTTCTGTATCTGCGTGTGCTCCCCGAAGCCGAAGCCGCCAAGGTCACCTATTCCAATATCTTGTCTCGCGCGCGTGATGCCTTTGTGCATGTCTCGTGGCAATCTCTGGTCATTAACCTATGCGCTCTTGCGGTGCCCTTCTTCACCATGACGGTGTATGATCGGGTACTGGGAGGCGGCGCCGTCGACTCGCTTCCGGCCTTGTTATCGGGTGCAGTGATTGTTTTGATCACGATGCTGGCAATGCGCCGCGTCAGGTCCGGTTTTGCTGCCGCAGAATACGCCTCGCTTTCTGGACAAATTTCGACATTGCTGGCCGGCAAGGCGCTCCGCTCGCCTGTATCGAACGCGGCCGGCAACTCGGGCAGTGCGATTGTCATGAAGGTCCGACAAGGTGAACGCGCCGCTGACCTGTTCGCCTCCCCGAATATCACGGCGATTTATGATGCACCGTTTATCCTGTTGACCTTTGCCGCTTTGGTGATTGTTGGCGGAGGCATGGCGATCATTCCCGCGATCTACCTCCTGATGTTTTTTGGTTTCGGTTTGTTGATGAACGCTGGAACCGGCAGTAGGGACCCGTTTGCCGCCCGCCAATCCATGAGGCGCACGCAGATGATTGGGGAATTGGTCGACGCCAACGGCGCTATTCAACGCGCCGGGTTGGGCGAGAAATGGCTTCAGCGGTTCGATGCAGCCTTGCGCTCAAGTGCGCGCGACACGCACCGTTCGATGACAAAGATTGGCTCCCAGTCTGCAATCGCGACCACGCTTGGATCCGGCACCGCGCTCGTAACACTGGTCGTAGGAATCGATCTCGCGCTGAAGGGCCATTTGTCACCAGGAACACTGATCGGAACAATGTTGCTGACTTGGCGCATCACCGGTCCAGCGCAATCGCTGTTCCTTGCGATCCCGCGACTTAAAGCAATCCGCAACGGCTGGAACTCTCTTGAGACACAACTCCGCGCGCCAACGATAGGCCAAGAGGCTCATCTCCAAATCGCGCTTGAACCTGAGGCGCCCGCTGTGGCCGCTCAGGGGTTGTTCTACCGCTACGAAGCCGGTCAGCCACCTGCCGTGACCGGCGTAACATTCGATGTGCCCGCCGGCAGCGTCGTCGTTGTGATGGGACCGAACGGGTCGGGCAAATCGACCTTGTTGCAGCTCGTGGCAGGGCATTTCAGCCCGCAATCCGGAAACCTGACACTAAACGGGCGTCAGATGTCCCAATATGATCCCGACGAGATCGACGCACGATGCGCCTACGTCGGTGGTGACAAGCGCTTTTGGCTGGATCAAAGTGGAACGGAGCCCGGCGCTGGGTTTTCCGCGGAAGCCAAGATAGAACGTATAGCGTGGTCCGCAATTGTCGGACATGACAGCAGTTTCTTCGTTCTCGATGATCCGCTTGCCGCGAGTGGTAAGGACGCTGTGACCGAGATCGCGAAGTTCATCGACGAAACGCGCGGCAAGGCTACGATCTTCCTTGCAACCCACGACACGGAACTCGCGGCGCATGCCGATATCGCTATCGTTCTGGACGCCGGCAACGTCGTCTATTGCGGGCCCGTTCAGACAGAAAAGCCAGAAGCAGAAGCTTCGACGGAGGAGAAGAGCGATGGGTGAAAATCGCGGAGATCAACCTTTCGACCTTTACGATACGTCGACCTTCGTCTGGATGCGTCGTGCGGCGATTGTCGTTTTGCTCGGTCTGACCGCACTGGTGATCTGGATGGTCTACACGCCGGTGGACGAGATCTCCAAGGCGCGCGGGGAAATCGAACCCATCGCGCAGGTGAAGCGGGTTGAAAGCCGGCACGGAGGTCAACTGGCCGAGCTGCGGGTGACGCGAGGTCAGATGGTGGAAGCGAACGAGATCGTGGCGCTTCTGGATCAGGCGGAGGCACAATCGGCACTCCGGGCGGCTGAAGCGCGTATTGCGGGATTGTCGCTTGAAATCGAGCGGCTTCTCGCGCTTGCAGAGGGGCGGGAACCGAATTTCTCGGCCCATGCCGAAGATTTCAATGACCTCGTGGAACGCGAAACGGCTGCACTTGCGGCAACTCGTGCCTTCATTCGCGCCGAACGCTCAGTGATCCAGTCGCAGATCGAAGAAAACCGCGCCGAGATTGCAGCCATCGATGAAGAACGCCCCCAACTCATTCAACAGATCGCAGTCACCGAGGAGGAGCGTGCCGTTCAACAGGACCTGCGGGATCGGGGACTGAGCGGACGCGCAAAGCTCGCGGAACTGCGCGAGCAAGAAGCGCAGTATCGATTCGAACTTGCCCAGCTCGCCGGTCGGCGAACCATTGCCGAGGCCGAGATTACCGAGCTGCAGGCGTCTCTGACACAGGTCGAACTGGATGAGTATGCCAAGGCCCGTAGCCGGATTGCCGAAGCGGATTCCCAGCGGCGTGCACTGCAGGCCGAAGCGGCCGGCCTTCAGAGCCGTGTCGCGGAGACAGAGATCCGGTCGCCCGTTTCCGGGGTAGTCCAGTCGATCCCCGACGACACGATCGGCGATGTCATCGATCCCGGCGGAATGGTCGTCACAATTGTCCCCGCCGATGGCGGCTATCGTTTCAGCGGTCGCTTGTCGCCGCGCGATGTCGGCTTCGTTTCAGTCGGGCAACCCGTTCGATTGAAAATTGACAGCTTCGATTACAGTCGCTTCGGCGCATTGCCCGGCAAGGTCGAGGAAGTTTCGCCAACAACATCAGTCGATGAGCGAGGAACAGCATTTTACGAAGTCCTTGTGCAGCTGGACAGCGACCATTTCCGCGATGCAGAGGACGGACTTACATTGATCGCCGGAATGACCGGCGAGGCCGATATCAAGACCGGTGCCAAGACCGTGTTTCAGTATGTCTGGAAACCCATCTACACCAATCTCGACCTGGCATTGACTGAGAGGTGAGGAGAGACGCGATGTCCGATCAGAGCCCGAGCAAATCCCAACCCTCCCGCTCGACCGCGGATCCCAGAGACGAGTTGTCCGAAGAGGTTTTTGCCTGGGTTGTGACCGACACGAGCGATCTTCCGGATGTACAGGACGAAGGCGCCCATGCGGCGCCGGATGGCGTAGAGCAAGGTGGCGGCGGTTCCGGCAACCGGCAGTTGATGGTCTCCGCGCCGGCCCTGGCACGCCATATGGGCGCCGACCTTTCCGAGTTGCATTCCGAGCCGGGTCGTCCGGGGGCGGAGTCCGGCTCCGACTGGTTGGCCTCGTCCGGCCTGGCCCCGTTGCCCCCAACTCATATCCAGAAATCTGGTGCAGGACATCCCGACTTCACTCATGCTTTGCCGGGAATTGGCACAGGTCAAAATGTCGGACATGTGATCATTCCCTCCGTTTCAACTGGCGGTTCAATCGGCGGTGGCGGTAACGCTTCGGGACAGACGCCAAGCCACATCGTGACGGGTGGTCAGCCCAGTGGGCCTGCCATCGCCGGGTTGATCCCCGGTGGTAAGGAAGGCCACCCTGTGCCGGTCCTGATCTCGGTGGTGAACGGCAACAACACGCAGGGTGGCTCCACCGTGACCATCGGTGGGTTGCCCCCCGGAACGATCATGAACCAAGGGCACGCAGGTCCGGGTGGGACGTGGATCCTTGGTCCCGGCACCGACCTTAAGAACCTGACCATGACTCCGCCGACCGACTGGTTCGGATCAGGGCACCTAACCGCAACGGTCGTTGATCCAAACGGTCACTCCGCACAGGTTCAGCTGCCTTTCAATGTGTTGCCACAACCCGACGCAGCCAGGATCTCGGGAACGGATACCGGAACGACGTCCGAGGATCGTGTTCTGACGGTGTCCGGCGCGCTGACGATCGTCGATCCGGATCCGGGCGAAGCACATTTTCAACCCACATCTTTGACTGGAAGCTTCGGTAGCTTGCAGATCGATGCGTCGGGTCGTTGGACTTACAGGCTCGAAAACGCCTCTCCCTCGGTTCAGGCGCTGGTTTCCGGGCAGACCGAGCGCGAAACATTCACAATACACAGCGTTGATGGAACGAGCCACCAACTGGTCGTAAACGTAATGGGCACCGACGATCGAGCAATCATCGCCGGAGCCTCTCAGGGCGCGGTGACCGAGGACAAGCTGACCTCGACCGGCGGCAAGCTGGATGTGACCGACCCGGATGCGGGCCAGGCGAGCTTCGTGCCGCAGACCGGCGCGGCCGGCGCCCA